>CAUJKA010000226.1 GCA_963204965.1 Planctomycetota bacterium
CAGGCTCGAACGCGCTGGCGATTCTTCTCCCATGCGAAGCTTCCGTGAGGCTTTAAAGACCTGCCGGATAGGTAGGTCCGTGAGCAATCCCATTGCTAAAACGACCCACAGCATCACTTCATGAGTGAGATCACATTCCCGCGTATTCACCTTTTCTGAATTAGCTAATGCTTGCATCACGAGCTCGGGGAGAATGATCTTCTCCATTCCTGCTAAACGATCTAAGATGCGCCCAGATTCGTCGGGCGACAAACGCGAGCTTCCTTGCACGCACATTTCGCGACTCCTTGCTTGAGATGGTGGTCCAACCCAACTCTAGCAGGAGTCGCGATTTATCGCTAATTGAACGGTATTGCCGTTAAACGATTTGCTGCTTGCATATCCGGCATCGCTTAGTTCACAGACTTTCACGAGTTGCACCTGGCGAGTAACATTAGGGGCGTGTCTCAACTCCTCAAGGACAACTTCATGCAAAAGCTCACTCCAATCTCGAATCTCAATCAGACTACTCAAACTGTTGCGGTTTTATTGCTACTCGCGACATTTCCGCTAGTCGCCAACGCTCAGCAGTCGAACGCACCCCAAAAGGACTGGAAGTTGGTTTGGAGCGACGAGTTCAACGGTACAAAGCTGGACTACAGCAAGTGGGAAATCGAGATCAATGCTTTCGGTGGTGGAAATAACGAGCTGCAAATCTATACCGATCGCAAGGAAAATGTACGAGTCGCAGATGGTAACCTGATCATTGAAGCTCGTCGCGACAACGCAGAGATTGCCGGTACTAAGCGTGAGTATTCCTCAGGACGAATCCGCAGCAAGAACCGAGGCGATTGGACCTACGGTCGCTTTGAATTTCGAGCGAAACTACCTGGTGGACAAGGCATTTGGCCCGCGATATGGATGATGCCCACCGAAGATACTTACGGTACGTGGGCAGCCAGTGGTGAGATCGACATCATGGAATTCAAAGGTCAGGAACCCAACCAAGTTTGGGGCACATTACACCATGGCAAGCAATGGCCTGACAACAAACACACAGGCACACAATACAAGTTGAAGTCCGGAGACTTCTGCGAAGACTATCATCTGTTTGCGTTAGAGTGGGAAGCTGGAAAGATGCGTTGGTACGTCGATGGACAAATGTACCAAGAGCAAAGCAAATGGGAGAGCGTCGGTGGTAAATTCCCAGCTCCCTTTGACCACCCATTTCACATCATCTTGAACATGGCAGTTGGTGGCGGCTTCGTCGGCAACCCTAACAACACTACGCCAAAATCAAGTCTTTTTCTTGTCGACTATGTGCGAGTCTATCAGTAGCAGGCACATTCCATGTGCCGTCCGCTGATTTTTCTTTTAGTCGTGGCGAGTGGTGTGAGCCTTAAGCGGTGAGGGACAAACTGATACTTTTTTTGGCAGCCTGTATTTTCTTACCTCACATCTTCTTACTAACCGTCGCCTATCGCTCATGCGGTAATCGCCCTCCCAGGAAATTGTCAAAAGGCTTTTGAGACTCACTCGCCTGGGAGGGTACAATTTGAACTCTCCAGCACTTTACTTTGCGGGGCGATGCTGTGAAGGCACTTTGGGAGAAAGTAGTTCGTTTGCGTAATCTCTCATTCGAAGGTTCATAGACTCAACCATTAGACCGCTGAACTGCCCCTCGTTGTCACCCGGGACTTCATGCGGCAGACCGCTTTTGTAGGAAGTCTTGATCCACCGTAGCGACTCTTTAACTCCTTGCCTATCTATGGCTGATTCAATGTAGTCAAGGGTCGCAACACGCAGTCTGTATTCCACAGGATGGCACGACAGGTCAGCATAACTAGCGATCTCCAACAGTTCCACGACTCGCTTCCCATCTAGTTCAATTGATGACGCATTCTCAGTCCAAAGTCGATGAAAGTCTTGAAAATCCGAAGGGTAGTCTTTCCCTAGTCGCTCAAGAACACTATGCGGCTCTTCCCTTAACACTACATATTGCTGCGATTGTTCGAATTCGCTAGCCGCACTCGATGGACTATTCACTTGGTCCAATTGTGGCTTTCTGGAACAGCCGCTTGAGACTTGGACTACGAGCACAATGCCTAACGCAACAACGCTTCTTAATTGCATAGTGTTTCCTGACTGTAGTTCTAAGTCCTTTGCTTTCCTTCTTCAGCATACGCAATCGACCGCACGCAGATTCTATTGCCCTTCGCATCTGTCACAATTATAGCTGCACCCGCTTCGATCAATTCACCTGTTTCCGAAACCACTGAAATCGATTGCCCGTCTATCGAAGCCTCACCAAATGGCCGCAAATGCGTTGTTGCAGTCCCATGTACTCCGATCAACTTGCCATGTGTTTCGGCTAGGTCCTTCATGCCACCCTCTTGCGGCGATTTCAAAATCATTATCGGAAATCCAAACGCCCACTCGCGAATCAAGAATGCGATAAATATAAAGACCAGTCCTGAACCGTCGCCGCCATCTCCCATGAGCATTGCAATGCCCAAGCCCAGCAGAAGCAACAGTGCATAGATGGCCCAGACAGAGAGATTTGTAAACCAACAAACACCGACGATTGAGGTTAACAAGACAACGACGCGAACTCGTGCAGTGGGCAGGCGGGACTGGAGATCTACGTTTATGTCCGACGGACGATTCTTGGCCCAAGCGTTGAAGTGTAGAACGATGGCCAAGGTCGTAAGGAGACTCAGCGGAAGATCGATGACGGGATTGAAGGCTAGTTTGTCCATTGCACTACTGATTGCATCTTCAGGTCTTGAAATCTCCCCCGCGCTGCAACACTGCTACTCTTTTGCCTGACTTTATCTTCTTACCCCACATTTTCTTACCAATCATCTTTATCGCTCCCTACCCCCTATCGCCCTTAGGAAACAGTCAAACAGTTTTTGAAACTCACTTGCCTAGGCGGTTTCGAGAGCCTCTTCTTCGCACTGCCCAGCACAGAACGCACATCGACACAAGTACTGCTGAACTGGGTTCGGGAACAGCAATGATCAAGTCATCGAAGACCACGGTAGTGGTCCCCGCAAAACCTTGATCGAAGAACAAGAGCCCTACGGAATTGATTTGAGCCCAATTCAAACCAGCCGTTGTTCCTGCTTCGTCGACATGGTTAATTGTACTTAAGGTCTGCCTGATGTTGGTAAAGCTGGATGTGGCAGCGTGGAGTTGCGACGTGGCAGTTCGAATGATCGTTCCGTCAGTATCTTCCAACCTAAAAGCTATGAAGCCGCCGCTTACAGGTCCCTGTTGAATGCGAACATTCACCGTCGCTTCAGAGTTTGGATCCAAGGCTAGTGACAGTCCTTGATGAGCCGCCCCGACTCCAAAGCCAGGATCTAGATTAAAGTTGATAACGTAGAACGCGCTGTTAGTCCCAGATGTGGAACCAAAGGCATTGCTAACACCTCGATCAGAAAGCTGAGTACCAAACGAGAAATAGCCAATCGGATCGCCCGATGGTATCAACGATGCTTCAAAGTCATCGATGATCAAATCGGCCCGAGCCAGTCCTACTTGCCACATGTTCACCGCAAAACAAATTGCGATCGCGATTGCTGCGTTGATGACGGATCGGTTCATTGCTCGACATCCTTGCCTAAAACTCATGTTGTGCTTCAAAATAGCGTGGAAAACTCGGCCTGCCAACTATCTGCCTCTCCCGCTGTGGATTCCCATAATGACCATTATTTGCAGTTTCGACAAGCCAAACTTCTCCGCCAGCTAGCAACCCTGTTGGCGACACATCAAAGACTTCTTCTGCTAAAATCCGCTCTGTTCATTCATTTGGGAAATTGAGGGTTGAGCGATGAAAACGACACCATCCTTTAGAGTCTATAAGCCTCGCTGGACGATTGCCTTAGCAGGCTGCTTGTTCGTTTTGCAAGTTACGCCGATCCTTGCGACGGAGCCGCCGAAATGGCAATACGACGCCGGCGAGATCAAGATCGCGATGCCAACCGCCGACGAACCCAAGGTTGCTAGTTTCGGCGAAGCCTCCATTCGCGCGGCACTAAAGTATTTGGACGAAGGCAGCTTGGCGTGGACTCGATCCAAGAACTGCGTTGCTTGTCACACAACGGGAGCCTACATGTTGGACCGTCCGATGCTGACGACTTTCGTCGGCAAACCGCAACAGGAGGTCCACGATTACTTTGTCAAGACTCTGCCGACTGAACTGCCAGCCACCAAAGTCAAACAGGAAATCACCTACTATGTCCAAGCCGAACGAGCGGTCTGGCGAGCGGCCGGACTTGCTCAATGGGACAAGCATGTCACCGGCACGACTTCCGAAGCCACCGATCGCGCACTCCGAGCCATGATGCAACAGCTTTCCAGCCACGGAGGCTTTTACATGCCGGATCCAGTCGAGATTCCTTATGAAACGACAGATCTTGAGCTCTCACAACACGCCGCTCGCGCATTAGTCTCAGCTCCGGGCTGGCTCGCGAGTCAAAAGGACACGGAACTGCTGCAACAAGTCGAGCGATTCAAAGGCTATCTACAGCAAGCCAAACCGCGTCACGATTATGATCGCGCGATTCGAATCGGAATCGCCACATCCATGCCTGATGTTATTAGCGCCGAACAACTTTCGGCCGACATCGCTATGTTGTGGTCCAAACAGCACGAAGACGGTGGCTGGTCTACCAGAGACATGGCCGAAACGAACAATTGGAGCGCTCACATGACCGATGTCGTCGTTAAGCTGATTGAAGGCTTACCCGATGCGGCTCGACCCGAAAGCGATCCTTACATGACAGCTCTGGCAATCTGCTTGTTGCGCGAGTCCGGCACTCCATCAAGCGACCCGCGAATCCAACGCGGCATAGCGTGGTTGAAGAGCCAACAACGTGAAAGTGGCCGCTGGTGGATGCACTCTCTTTATCGCGGCAATTATCATTTCAGTACTTACATTGCAACTTCCAAGGCGATGCAAGCCTTGGCTTTGTGCGATCAAATTCCAAAGCTGCAGTAATCCCTAAGTTGCAGTAATGATGCGGCAGCTCTTTCAACAGCTCGTTAGACATTCTTCCTTATGCTTCTACTGATCGATAACTACGACAGCTTTACTTACAACTTAGCCCGCTACCTTCGCAGGCTTTCAGTTGAAGTGCGAGTACTCCGCAATGACCATGTTGATTTGATGGATGCGGCTCGACAAGCTCAGGCCATCGTCCTCTCCCCAGGTCCCTGCGGTCCAGAGCAAGCTGGTAAGTGCATCTCGATAGTACAGGAATTGAGCGGCGTACGTCCGATCTTGGGAATCTGTTTGGGTCATCAAGTGATTTGCCACGCTTTCGGCGGCAAGGTTGTGCGCGCGGCGAAACCCGTCCATGGTCAAGCGTTCGCCATGGAGTTCGTTAAGCCGTCGCGACTAATCGATGGCATTCCCAACCAAACGCGGTTCGCGCGTTATCACTCATTGATCGCCGAGCGAGAATCGTTGCCGAGTTGTCTATCCATCACCGCAACTTGTGAAACGAAGGCTTCTGAAGAAGCGTCGGCGGTGCAAGAGATTATGGCCGTCGAGCACTCGACGCATTTAACCTTTGGAGTACAGTTTCACCCCGAGTCGATTTTATCGGAAGCGGGCTATCGCTTGTTAGCCAATTTCCTGAACTTAAGCGGTTGGCAAGTACACGAGCCACTACCTCAAAGCGATCTAACAGACTCTCATTTAGCAACGCTGGACTCCAAGGAGATCGCTGAGCCTGATGAACCCCACACCGCCGTCTTGCCTCAGTACTAAGTAGTGGGATTCTTCAGTACTCCTCCTTCCTGCTAACTGCTAACGGCTAACGGCTAACTGCTAATCCCTATTGCTTACTCCTTACACCTGACTCCTTGCCTTCATGCGATACGTCGAGCTGCATTGCAAATCGAACTTCTCCTTTTTGGAAGGAGCTTCGCATGCCGACGAACTTTTCGCGCGAGCAGTAGAGCTAGGCTATGAGGCCCTGGCGATCACCGACCGCAATACGCTCGCGGGAATTGTCCGTGCTCACACCGCTTCGAAAGATGCCAATCTACGACTGATTGTTGGAGTCGAACTGCATCCCGTCGATGGACCGCCTGTCGTTGTTTGGCCCATCGATCGAGCCGCTTATGGTCGACTGTGTAGGCTTTTGACTCGCGGTCGCTTACGAAGAGAAAAGGGGGCCTGCCAAATCTCGTGGCGCGATGTCGCTGAATTGAACGAAGGCTTGATCGCAGGCTTGCTATTGCGGCAGCCCGTCAAAGACGAACTGCCACCAGCGGAGATAGAGCTGCATTCGGACGCCGAAGCCTTTCCGTGGGAGTGCCCCGATCCGAAAGCCCAACAAGCTGCCGACGAGCATTCGCTACAGGGGGCCGACGATTCAGAAGCTTCTCCGGCTTTCGCAGATACAGTTCAACTGGGCTTGTTACCAAAGCCTGACATCCAACTGCCGCCCGCAGAGTTCGACCCGCACAAAGATCAAGGCTGGTTGGATTGGCTTCGAATCCACCACGAGATTTTCGGCGATCGAGCATACCTACTGGCCGAGCTACATCGAGGCGTTGACGATCAAAGTCTGCTTCAACGTCTGATAAAACTGAGTGAGTCATCCCAGGTCCCGTTGGTAGCATCCGGCGATGTTCACTATCACATCGCCGAACGCTCCGTACTGCAAGACTGTCTCCTGGCGACTCGATTCAATACAACCATCGATCAGATCCGTACCGAACGTTTAGCCAATTCGCAGTTTCACCTGCGTTCCATGGATCGACTAGCCGAGGCCTTTGCAGTTTGCCCCGAAGCATTGTCGCGAACAGTCGAGATTGCCTCGCGGATTAAGTTCTCACTCAACGATTTGCGCTATGAGTATCCAACCGAACTAGCTCCAGATGGAAAAACTCCTATTCAGTATCTCAAGGAGCTGGCCTGGCGTGGAGCAAAGAAACGGTATCCCGAGGGAGTGCCTCAAAAGATCATCGACCTACTCAAGCATGAAGTCGGCTTGATCGAAGAACTGCGATACGAAGCCTATTTCCTTACAGTCTGGGATCTCGTTCGATTCGCTCGACACCGTGGCATCCTCTGTCAAGGCAGAGGCTCAGCGGCAAATAGCGTTGTCTGTTATTGCTTGGGCGTCACATCCGTCGATCCCAATCGAATGGACCTGTTGTTCGAGCGGTTTATTAGCAAAGAGCGCAACGAAGCTCCCGATATCGACGTCGACTTCGAGCATCAACGCCGTGAAGAGGTCTTGCAGTACATCTACGCCAAGTATGGTCGACACCGAGCCGGGATGACAGCGACGGTGATTACCTATCGGACTCGTTCCGCCATTCGCGATGTGGGTCGAGCTCTAGGAATTTCGCTCGACCGCATCGATTCTCTGAGCAAACTTGTCGACGCTCGACTAACCGAAGGTACGCTTTCTGACCGCGCCGCCGAGTGTGGTATCGATCCGCAATCACCGATTGGACAAAGATTCCTATATCTTGTGCAAAACTTGATCGGCTTTCCGCGACACCTCTCGCAGCATGTCGGCGGGATGGTCATGACACAAGGTTGGCTGTGCGAACTGTGCCCGCTAGAAAACGCAGCCATGGGCGGCCGCACCGTTATTCAGTGGGACAAGGACGACTTGGACGAGCTTGGTATTCTAAAGGTCGATTGCTTGTCGCTTGGAATGCTGAGTGCGATACATCGTTGCTTCGACATGCTTGAAAAGCACTACGATAGGCCGCTGACTCTAGCCTCGGTGCCCGCGGAAGATCCAGTCGTCTACGATATGATCTGCCGCGCGGATACGATTGGCGTCTTTCAGATTGAGAGCCGCGCGCAGATGAGCATGCTGCCACGACTGCGTCCCGAGTGCTTTTACGATCTAGTGATCGAAGTAGCCATCGTGCGACCTGGCCCGATCCAAGGTCAAATGGTCCATCCGTACTTGAAAGCTCGTCGAACTGGCGTTCAACCCGAGTACCCGAATGAAGACATCCAAAAAGTCCTCGCCAAGACGATGGGCGTTCCGATCTTTCAAGAGCAAGCGATGCGCTTGGCGGTTGTAGCTGCCGGATTCACGCCGGGCGAAGCCGACATGCTCCGCCGCGCGATGGCCGCATGGCGAAGACCAGGTGTGATCGATCAGTTTCGTCGAAAGCTGATCGAAGGCATGTTGGCCAACGGACTCACTGCCGAGTTCGCGGAGCGAGTGTTCACGCAGATTCGTGGCTTCGGCGAGTATGGATTCCCCGAATCGCACGCAGCCAGCTTTGCACTGTTGGTGTATGTCTCATGTTGGCTGAAGTGTTATTATCCTGCGGTCTACTGTGCGTCGATCATCAACAGTCAACCGATGGGCTTCTACGGACCAGCTCAACTGGTGCAAGACGCTAAAAACCACTCCGTCCAAGTTGCTCCGGTCGACGTCAATGTGAGCGATTGGGATTGCACGCTTGAGCCACTACCGAAAGGAGCTACTTCTACCGTTGCTTCGAAGACGGAGCCATCAGCACCGTACAATACCTATCGGTTGCGATTGGGCCTACGAATGATCCGAGGCTTACAGGAAGAGGCCGCACTGCGAATAGTAGAAGCTCGTCGAACGGCCGGTCCCTACCGCGACATGTCGGACTTGGCCAAGCGAACTGGGTTAGGGCAGGGCGTGATCACAAGGCTTGCCGATGCAGGTGCACTAGCATCGATTTCAGGAGATCGTCGAGCCGCCTACTGGCAAGCTCTGGGTCAAGAACGCAGTTCCGGCGAGCACTCATTGTTTGCAGCGGCCGGAATCGACGGAGACGAAGCCACTCCAGACGGTTTGCAAAAGATGCAAGACATCGAGGAGGTCTACGCCGACTACGAAACTGTCGGACTTTCGCTGCGAGCACACCCGGTTTCGTTCGTCCGCTCGCAGCTCGACCGTATGCGCGTGACCAGTTCACAAGCGCTTAGAACAACAAAAGACGGAAGCTTTGTTCGCGTTGCCGGCGTTGTGATCTTACGACAACGTCCAGGAACGGCGAAAGGCATCACTTTCGTGACTTTGGAGGACGAGTTTGGTTCAATGAACTTAGTGGTTAAGCCCGAGATCTGGACAAGACATTACAAAGTGGCCAGAACCTCAAACGCTTGGCTGGTACATGGAGTGCTCGAAAGTCGCGAAGGCATTATTCACGTAGTCGTTGGCCGTATCGATGATTTGAGCGAACACGTTGCCAACCTAGTGATCCGCAGCCGCGACTTTCACTAGCAAGATCGACCGTAGTGGGATTCGCCAGAATTCCTACTTCACAGGGAATTCTGGCGAATTCCACTACCAGAGCCGGACCCAAACCAATTCAGCTCCAGCTAACAACTTCGCCTGCATTGAACGAATGCAACGCACCGTTCTCTGTGCGCAAAAGTAACTGACCGTCTTGAGCCACTCCTTCGCACAGTCCGCTCAAGATCTGTTTACCAGAGTCTCGTAGTGTATTCACCGAGATTACTCTGCCGCTAAGGAAACACCGTTGATGCCAGTCATCAAACCAACATGCGGGCTGCTCCTTCCATCGATTGATGTGGCTTGCAAGTTGCACGACTAGCTCATGTAAAACCTCTTCAGGCTTGATAGTTCGAGCTGTAGCCTGACTTAAACAAGTCGCTCGCGATTGAACTTCACTCGGTGCGCTTTGCCAGTCCATGGCAACGTTGATTCCGATTCCGATCGCAAATAGAGTTCGTTCACTGCTTAAAACTCTTTCACCACTGAAGGACTCGATTAAAATCCCGCCTAGCTTTTTTCCTTTGAGATAAAGATCGTTGGGCCATTTCAACTGCACATTCAACTCGGGACATACAGTATCTACAGCAGCGGCCGCGCTAACGCCGGTGAGCAAAGCTAGTTGGCTCCACAAACTGCGATCGACAGGAAGTTGCTCTGAGGTAATTACCAAGGTCAGCATGAGGCAACCATCGGGCGACCACCAAACATGGCCTCCTCGACCGCGACCTTGAGTTTGCCGATCGGCAACGAGAAGTGCGGGAAACTGCAACTCTGACTGTTCTGATCCCATGCGCCGAGCGACAGAATTAGTGGAGTCGATTTCAGTGAAATGTTGGCAAGACTTCAGCCATCTCTGTGAGAGAAGATCTTCGAAAACCAAACCGTACGAACTGCTCATCCGATGCTTTTCTTGACCATAGGGGAAATCTGTGAATTTCGGGGTAAGATATGCGCCTACTGACTTTTACGCCAGAGCCTAATTCCCTAAGCAAGGCTTCTCAAGATGGAACTTTTCAATATCGCACTTTCCGCTCCCGTCCTTCCAGCAACGGTATTACTTTGCATCATGCTCTGCTGGGCAGGCATGGTTATTCTGGGCGCGATCGACTTTCACCATGTAATTGATTTGCCTGACCACCCCGGTTTGGATATTCCCGCTGATCCCGGAACTTCGATACCAGACGTTGTTTCGCCAGATTCGCTTGCCAACGATGGAGGCATCGGTGGCGGAGTTCACAGCGCGGTTAGCGCTGGAAAGGTCGGATTTAGCTTGTTGGCTCTGCGATGGCTCAATCTAAGCGGCGTCCCCGTAATTATCTGGCTATGTCTATTTTCGGTGATCTGGTGGACTTTATCGGCGCTGCTGTGGTCCTTGGTTGATTCAAGCTTCTTCTCAGAAACAGGCCTATTTTGGGCGTCAATATTGGTAATTCGCAACTTGATTCTAGGCGGTCTAGCAACCAAAGTAGTTACGCAACCTATTCGAACCAACTTTAGTTTTACAACGCAAAGCACCGTTCCGCAGAATCTAATCGGAAAGGAATGCGTCATCAGTTCCACAGAGGCCACGCCCGAGTTTGGCTTGGTCAAATTCCCAACTGGCGGCGCACCACTATTGTTGAACGTTCGAACGGATGGAGTCCACCTTCCACGAGGCACTCCAGTTTGGATTACACATTACGACGCAACGAGACGCGTTTACATAGTTTCGCCAACGACAACTAAGCAACTTCCCTAATCACAACGAGATAGAGCTGTCATGAACGACCTGATCTTAACGGGTTTCATCTCTGGGACACTTCAAACAGTCTTAGCCGGTATAGCTGCGTTCTTCATTCTGGCTTTTGGAGCAGCAATTTTCCTAAGCCGATTTTATCGCAAAGTTGGCCCTGATGAGGCGATTGTGCGAACTGGAATTGGCCCCATGAAGATCGTCACAGCAGGCGGTCTACCAGTGGTTCCTATCGTTCACTCGGTTGAAACGATGGATCTGACGTTAAAAAGTTTTGAAATAGCCCGCGAAGGCTCAGAAGGCTTAATATGTAAAGACAACATTCGAGCCGACATTCGTGTGGCATTCTTCATTCGCATCAATAATCAAGAGTCCGAGATGCGAGAAGTTGCCGAATCGATTGGATGCCGTCGAGCGAGCCAGGTCGAGACACTTCGCGAACTGTTCGACTCAAAATTCTCCGAAGCTCTTAAAACTGTCGGTAAGCAGTTCGAATTCGTTGAGCTCTACGATAAACGCGAACAGTTTAAAGAGCAGATCCTAAAAGTGATCGGCACCGACCTCAACGGGTACAAGTTGGACGACGCAGCGATCGACTACCTGGAGCAAACGCGACTTGAACTTCTAAATCCGAACAATATCTTGGATGCAGAAGGTATCAAGAAGATTACCGAACTGACTTCGCAGGAAAAGATTCGCGAGAACTTCTTTACTCGGGAACGCGAAAAGACACTCAAAAAGCAAGACGTCGAAGCTGCCGAGGCCATTATGGAGCTCGAGAAGCAACGGGTTGAAGCGACTGAGAAGCAAAAGCGTGAAATCGCCGAGATCGAAGCTCGCGAAAAGGCGGCTGCGGCAAAGGTCCGCGAAGAGAAACGCGCGGAATCGGAACGAGCTAGAATCGCAACCGACGAAGAGCTTGGCGTCGCGGAAGAGAACAAGAATCGACAAATTCTAGTTGCGCAACGCAATAAAGAACGCACCGACGGTGTCGAATTGGAACGTGTGCAACGCGACCGGATGTTAGAAGCCACGGAACGCATGCGAGTCGTTGGCGTTGCCGAGGTGGAGAAGGAAAAGGCCATTGAAACCGAACGCCGCAACATCCAAGAGGTTATTCGCGAGCGAGTTGTGGTCGAACGCTCGGTGGTTGAAGAGCAACAACGCATCAAAGACACCGAAGAATTCGCTGCGGCTGATCGAAAGAAAAAAGTCGAAATCACCGCTGCGGAAATGGTTGCCGAACAAGCTATGGTGAAAGAGGTTAAAGCTGCCGAAGCCTCGCGTAAGGCCTCCGAAATGCTCGCTGAGCAAGTCCGCATTGAAGCAGAAGCCGAAAAGGACCGCATCGAGAAGTCCGCGGCTGCTAAGAAGATGATGGCTGAAGCGGTGACTGCCGAAAGCGGTGCGGTTGGTATGGCTGAAGCTAAAGTTCAAGAAGCCAAAGCAGCGGCCATCGAAAAGACTGGCATGGCAGAGGCTCGTGTACTCAAGGAGAAGTACCTAAGCGAAGCTCAAGGTATCCACGAGAAGGCTGCCGCGATGAAAGAACTGGACGGCGTCGGTCGCGATCACGAAGAGTTCAAACTGCGACTCGAAAAGGAAAAGCAAGTCGAAATTGCAGCCATCGATGCGCAACAGAACATCGCGCAACAACAAGCCGAAGTTATGGGCCAAGCGCTCAAATCGGCCAAGATCGACATCGTCGGTGGCGACGGCGAGTTCTTCGAACAAATCTCCTCTGCAGTCCGCGGCGGCAAGGCCATAGATCGGTTCATGTCGAACTCACAGGTTGCGACTGATGTGAAGAACACCTTCTTCCCAGGCGACCCAG
>CAUJKA010000227.1 GCA_963204965.1 Planctomycetota bacterium
TCGCTCGGCCTCAGTCGCCTTGCGAGCCACGGCGCGGACCATGCCAGCATCGATGCGATCGTGGATGCTCGCGCCACCTTCGCGAATCATGTTTTGAGCTAGCAGTCTTGCGCACTCGACGTAGGTTGGGTCGTTCATCAGCACTAACGATTGCAGAGGCGTGTTGGTTCGCGCGCGACGAGCCAAGCAGACTTCTCGATTAGGAGCATCAAAGCTCATCATCGAAGGCGGTGGGCATGTTCGCTTCCAGAAGGTGTAGAGGCTTCGGCGGTACAGTCCTTCACCAACATCGGCCACATACTTGCCGCGACGTTCGACGGTAACATCCTCCCAAAGGCCGGCGGGTTGGTAAGGCTTAACGCTTGGTCCGCCGACTCGCGGTTGAAGTAAACCGCTGATTCTTAGAGCGTTGTCGCGGATCGTTTCTGCGGGCAGTCGATGACGTGGGCCTCGGGCCAGAAGTCGATTCTCTGGATCGCGTTCGAGCAGTTCGGGGGCAATCCGTGACTCTTGTTGGTAGGTGGCCGACATGACAATCAACTTCTGCATTGCCTTGGTGTCCCAGCCTGACTGAACAAAGTAGTTTGCCAAATAATCCAGCAAGGCAGTATTCGATGGTACGTCGCCTGTTAATCCGAAGTCTTCGGCTGACTTGACCAAGCCAGTGCCAAAGTAGTTTTGCCACCAACGATTGACGGTCACTCGCGCAGTGAGCGGATTGTTATCGCTGGCAATCCATCGAGCCAGCGCCATTCGATCTGCGGGTGCATCCAAGCTTGCTGACAAGAGAGCTTCCGGGACTTTGGCGACCACTTTATCGCTGGGTTGATCGTATTGACCCCGTTTGAGAATAAATGTCTCTCGCGGAGGATTCACGTCGCGCATGACCATCACGGCGGGATAGGTTTCTTCGATGGCCGCCTTGTCCTTTTTTAACTGAGCGATGCTAGCTTGCAGTTTGGGATAGTCCGCATCGATGCGGTCGAGGTAGAACTGCTGAATCTTCTTGTTTTGCTGCTCTGTTCGTTTCTCGCGCGGAATACGAGCCCAGTCAGCGAAGCCTGAAACAGCTTCGAGCGAAAAAAGTTGTTGCACGTTGTCGGGTTCGAGGACGCTACCAAACAGTTGCAGTTCGTCGACTAGCCCCTGGTAGGGAAGATTAGTTTGACGCAAGCCGATGCGGAATGGCTGTTGCGTATCGATGGAACCCTTGAGCGAATTCTGAGGCGTGTCGTACTCTTCTAGCTTCGAGTCGACGTAGATCTTCAGTCCCGCAGCGGTCTTTGATCCATCGTACGTCGCAGCGATATGGTGCCACTGATCGTGAGCAAACGTCTTTTTGGTTGAGACCTTAATCGCATTGTCAGGCCATTTGTCGACCACGTGCATTTCGATCTTCCCGGCTACCCACAAAAGATCGTAGCCTCGATAGTGTTGAGACTCGTCCATCTTCGAAAGTACGGCCATCGACGCATTGATTTTCGGCCTGATCCAAACGCTAATCGAGAAAGGCCGGTCGCTGGCGAATTGACCTACTTGGCCAAGCTCGATTCGCGAATCTTCAGCCAGCTCGAGCGCTTGTTGTTGCTTGCCTTCTTGCCACGTTATCGTTCCAGAGGTTGAGCCGAGGCTTGAGTTTGTGATCGATTCAACGATGTTCGAACCTTCGACTCGGTCGAGCGGGAAACGGGCGAGTGCAGCTTGAGCGAATCGCGATTTGAGATCACTTTCCGAAGTTTCCGAAACGAACTTGTCGAGCTTGGCGTCCGCTTGATCCTCAACTCGCTTGAGTTGCGATTGTAGGTCAACGATCTGTTGATCGAGAGCTTGAGTCTTCTCAGATTGCTCCGCCGTGGGAACTCGAATGAACGGTTCAGCGCCGATGAACTTGCTGTAGCCCGCTTGCTTTTCATCCAGCGAGTTGAAGAACGCGTAAAACTGATAGTACTCTTTTTGAGAGATTGGGTCGAATTTATGATCGTGGCATCGAGCGCACTGCATCGAAAGGCCGAGGAACACAGTCGAGACCGTGTGGACTCGATCAGCTACGTATTCGACGCGATACTCTTCTTGGATAATACCGCCTTCGGTGTTGTGACCTTGGTTACGTAAGAAGCCGGTGGCGATCAGTTGTTGCTGCGTCGGTGAGGGAAGCAAATCGCCCGCCAACTGTTCGATTGTGAACTGGTTGAACGGCATGTTCTTGTCGAAGGCGTCAATGACCCAGTCTCGCCAAGGCCACATCGTTCGATCTTCATCGTTGTTGTAGCCGTTGGTGTCGGCGTATCGGGAAAGGTCTAGCCATTCCAGAGCCATCTTTTCGGCGAAGTGCTTCGAGCTCAGCAGGCGATCGACGACGCGTTCGTAAGCGTTATCGGAAGTGTCGTTCAGAAACTCGTTCAGTTCGGCTGGGGTTGGAGGCAACCCGATGAGGTCCAGTGAGACTCGCCGAAGCAACGCGGCGCGATCGGCTTTAGGTGAAGGCTTGAGCTTTTCTTGTTCGAGATGCTTGCTGACAAAGTGGTCGATGGGGTTATTGCCCCACGCTGTTTGAGCGGTAGGAATCTCAGGTTTTGAGGGAGGCAGAAATGCCCAATGATTGGAGTAGCCCGCGCCTTGTTCGATCCATTGGGTGAGAAGCGTTTTCTGAGCTTCGGTCAGCGGCTTCTTGCTGCTTGGTGGCGGCATTTGAAGATCGCTATCCGTCGACATGATTCGCTCGACCAAGTGACTGCGGCTAGGCTGATTGGGAACGATAGCCGATTGCGCGATGGCGACATCGCGAACATCTAGCCTTAGCTTGGCAGCTCGGCTATTTTCATCGGGACCGTGACAGGAATAGCAATGCGCCGCCAAGATGGGGCGAATCTGCGTCGAAAAGTCAATCGTTGCCGCATCCGTCGATGTTTGAGCGAGCGATTGACTACAAATCGCGAGGTGGGCAACGCAACTTAAGGCGAGCCAACGCAATAAAATGTTAGGTGGGAGCATTTGAACTCTGCGGTTCGTCAGCGAAAGGTGGTGGGGCTGAGCGGAATCATGGCGGAGAAAGTAGTATACTTTGGATGTGCCTTCGGTGCGCGGGCGTCCCGCCCGCTTCTTCGTATCAGCTTCTAAGCTTCCGCCGGCTTCGAGTATTTCTTTGCGGACGTACCGTTCGCAGAAGCTACAGCGGACAGTAGAGAACCGAAGTTAAGGAAGCGGGCGAGGACGCCCGCGCACCAAGAAATGCGGGCTGGACGCCCGCGCACCGACACGCAAAAAGTGTTTTGAGAGGAGTTGATTAACTTCATCTGCGCATTGAATGGTAACGCCGTGAGCGGCCTGTTCGAAATTTGTGAATCGACAGTTCAGATAGCTTTGTACGAGACGCTCGATGACTGGCGGTGTTGCGATGCGATCAAACCTGGCTCTAACAATGAGAGTTGCCCCGAACCTCGCACGCATATCTTTTTGAAAATGATTCAAAAAGTGCTCGATCGCGTGCGCCCTTAGCAGAACGAAAAGACCAACATCATGCCGAACAAAGCTCAAGGAAAGCCAAGTTCGCTGCATCGATAGCCTGAGGTGCTTTGTTTCACTTGCAAAGCGTCTCGTAGCTCATGGAACTTTACAGGCACGATCGATCTATCGCGTAGGCAAGTGTTGGGTGTGTCCCCATCCCACTGAAACGGTGCCAGTCATGGTGTGGAGTGTCTCCAGCCACCGCACCCAGCCAAATGTACTCGCTTCCGCCATCGCCCTGAACACCCTTCCCCTTGAACGCATTGTGACGATTACATCGTCCGCGCGGGCCAAAATTTGACTCTCGCCTAAGTTTTCCTGCAAATTCCACGCCTTCTCCATCCTACTTCGAGCGGCGAGCTAATTGATTCTCAGGACTTCGAGGTCTGCCCCGGCTTCAAGTTCATTACCATGCCTTACAAGGTATTGCTTGTCGACATTTGATTTAGGGGCTTTTCTGATGCACTTCCGTTTCCCAACGATCTCAATACTCATCTCCAGTGCAATTCTCGTAATTACTGGCTGTTTGGCGCCGTCCATGGCAGGTGCCGAAGAACCAGTCCCAAGCTCGGATGTCATTAATCGCATTAAATCCGATGGGAATCTACGGCTCGGAATGTACCTGGGATTTGAAGGGCTTAGCTTTCGTGAACGTGGCAAGGTCGTCGGTTTAGAAGTGGAACTTGCCCGGCTCCTTTGCGAAGAAGTTTCGGTTGAGCTTGGTAAGCGAATCGAACCCGAAATCGTCAATCAAGAGTGGAGCCAAATCATCAAAGTGCTCCGCGACGAAAAGTACGACGCGGTGCTCTCGGCAGTTATTCCGAACCCGATGTATGACCGTTATCAAGTCCGATACACACAATCGTACCTCGATACGGGACCCGCCATCTGCTGTCGTGAAGTCGATGGTAAGCCTGCGAACAACATCTCGGCAAGCGTTGAATCACTGGCCGATAAACGCATTGTCGTGATCAATGATCCTGCGGTTCGGCGCGTACTTCGTCTCTCTGGCGTCTATGTTCCGGGGGACGAGCAAGCGACCGATCTGGAACGCAAATTTCCGAAAGAGGTTACCGAAAGTTATCTGCGACAAATGGGAATTTCCAAGCCTCTCATCGCAGTACGCGAGATTGTCCAGATCGACGAAATGCCAATCATCTACGACATGATTTCCTCTGGGAGCGTCGATGCTGGCGTCATCGATTTGGGAATCATTTGGTGGGTAAGTGCTACCTCGCCACGCTGGTCTCGAAAAATCTTCGCCTTTGACGAGCCCATTGGCCCTTATATTTACAGCGTCACGACTCGCTCGGAAGATCTGGAACTCGGCGAACTCTTAAATCGAGCCGTCGAACGTATGTTGCGTAACCCCAAGTATGCTGAAATCTGCCAGCGATGGCACGGCAATAGAGTTTTTCAGTGGAACCTTAAGCCGGAATCTTTTTTGGAAAACGTCAAGCCTGACGTTTCCTCTTCAGAACTTTCCCAGGAATAGGCCTAGATGATCCCCAAGCTGAAATACACCCTGGCCGTCCTCATGACGATGTTGCTCGGTTGCACCATCGCCGTCGGATTTGTCGCTCTTAGGGGTGCCCGACAAGGAATGCAGTTCCTCACAACCATCGAGAGTAGTTCGACCGAACTGGTGGATCGGGTCGATCCACTGCGTTCTGCGGTCGATGACTTGTCTGAGCATGTACTGCAAGTAAGCAATATCGCGGACACACTCGACAGCCAATTTTCCGAAGTGGTACAACTGATGGAAAAGGCTGAAGCCATGCAAGATGCAACCAACTCGGAAAATATGCGTGCCTTGGCGGGAACCGGCTTTCAAATCCTTGATCGACATCTTGATCGGCTTAAATTGCTTGCTGATGCTCTATCAAAGTCCAATGAGGTCCATGAAAATCTCCCTGATTTTCACGTAACTAGCCTCGACGACTTGGGACATCGCCCGAATCCAGAGCGTGAGATCACATCCCTGATGCGAGAACATCAGGCCATGGTTGCACAATCCATCGATGCCTTGGTTGCCTCGGCGAACGCCGACACGTATGTCGTAATCGGCCTCGATGGCACATGGAGAGGAAAAGGAATCTACTCGAACTGCGAAAACCTTTTCGGAGCAGATCTCAATAACAGTAGCCTCTTTCGCGCAGTGCTTCAAGAAAATCGCATTACCAAAGGCATCGATCGAATCGGCAGCGATTTGGTGATTGGTGCCGCTACGGTCCTAAAGGATGCCACAGGTACCCAAATCGCCGTATTGATCTGCGGCTCGAAACTCGATCTTGCCTTCCTGCGCTTTCTTACCCGTGATTTACATGCACAACTTGCGCTCTTCGAATCCCATACAAAGCCCCTTTCCTACAAGTGCCGCTATTCGACCTTTGTAGACAAACAAGGAGCAACCAGTCCATTTGACCTTCCGGACGGTCTCAAAGAGAAATTTGATGCCTGCCAGCAAGCCCTGAACAACGAGAGCACCTTGGCGCGAGCTCTCGGTGGGCAAGCCGTTCGCAATGAGCTTGTCGAATTCGAAAGTCTCGAAGTGGGAGGCACGAAGTACTCAACCTCCTTTCAACCACTAATCTCCAATGAGGGTGCAATTCTCGGGTTGCTTGCCGTCGGACGAGACATTCAGGCGCTGAGCGACCAGCGGCAACAGGTCTCCGCACAATCGGCGATGGCCAGGGCACAGGTGGCGTCGATGCGGGTTCAGCGACAGGAAGTGGAAAGTGCCAGCCAATTGCAGTCCCAGCGCCTGGGCGAAGTCAATAAAGCAAGCCGTACTGCCGAAGCATGCTTACAAGAATTGGTGGCTCAAGCCGGCCGCGATGCACAGTTTTCTCGAGCCCTCGTTTGGGCAGCGTTAGCGGTGGCGGGCGTCGTTTTCGCCATCATCCTCACCTTTGCACATAAGCGAGTCCTCACTCCGCTCGCCAATGCCATTGACGCGATCATGGAATCCAAACTAGCGATCGAATCGCAAGCCATAGAGCTTGAGCAGGCCAACGGCGATATACATCAATTGCTTGATTCGGCTGGTCAGGGTTTTTTGAAGTTAGACTGCTATGGCCGCATTGGAAATCGACATTCTAGAGCCGTGATCGACATGTTAGGGGAAATACCGGTAAGTCGCCGGTTCGTCGAACTGCTTGGTCGGCATGATCAGGATGTAGCGGCTTGGTTTGAATTGGGCTGGGATGACGTCTTTGCCGGTATCATGCCAATAGAATTGACATTGGACCAATTGCCAAAGAAGATCCAATCCGAAGCAATATGCATGTCATTGCAATATGTTCCGCTGTTCGAAAGTGGGGAGCTAACGCATATTGTCGTGGTAGTCAGCGACATTACTGCGAATGTCGAACGAGAGAAATTGGAAGCTGAGAATCGGGAATTTATGGCAATCATTGACCGAATTACTTCCGATCAAGTTGCATTCCTAGAGTTCTTTGCGGAAGCGGAATCGCTCGTTGACAAACTTCGCCAGCGCAATGATACGGTAACTGACGAGCTATTGCGGGATATACACACGCTCAAAGGAAATACTTCGATATTCGGACTCAGCAGAGTATCTAAAGCTTGCCATGCCATCGAAGACTACATCGCTGAGAACAACGAACTTCCTGCGACTCAACTATGGACAGAATTGTTCCAGGCATGGGCTTCGACACGGGGCAAGCTGCGACGGTTGATCAGCGACACGGAAATCAAAGTTACGTTGGGGGATGATGAGTACTCTTCTATTTTGTTAGCCATTTTGAATAACGCACCTAAATCGCAGCTAGCGACTCAGGTAGCTGGATGGCGATTGGAGGCAACACGACGACGCCTCGACATTATTGCTGAGCAAATAGTATCGCTCGGTAATAGGCTCGGCAAAGGAGTGCTCAAGGTTGAAATAGACGATAACGGCTTGCGAACCGATCCCAGGTATTGGACTAAATTTTGGTCAGCTCTCGTCCATGTAGTGCGCAATTGCGTTGATCACGGTATCGAAACTCCAGACGACCGAATCAAACAACACAAGAGTGAAACTGGGACAATTTGGTTAGCTACCTCGATCGAAAGCAACCGTTATGTAGTTTCGATCAGAGACAACGGACGTGGAATTCAATGGGAGAGAGTTCGTGAGATCGCCAAGCGGAATGGGTTGCCATATGAACTCGAATCCGATTTGGCAGAAGCCCTATTTCATGTTGGTGTGAGCACTAGCCAAGCGGTAAGCGAAACGAGTGGTCGAGGTGTTGGGATGGCTGCCGTTCGCGAACGAGTTCAGAAGCTCAATGGGAAGATCGAAGTCCATTCACGTCAGGGAGAAGGGACGGAACTTCGTTTTGTGTTCTCCATTGAATCGATGGCAAATGAGATGCGATCGTTGCTGACGAAATACGGAATCGAGAACCTAAATGCAATAACCTGCAATCACGCTTCCATCTAAGCGACGGACGCCGCGATGAGCGTCGATGACATGCGGCTTGCCTGCCACAATCTTGAAGAGCTTGCCGAAGTTGGCAACCAACTCGCAAAATGTCGCAGCCGACGACTGGGGCTCGAAAACTGCTGGAGCATCTTCCTGTGTTGAGCCTCGTTTGCCTGGTACAACTTGTCGAACCAACCAATCAAGCAGCTCGACGTACTCAACCGCACTCATGTTGAGGAAGCCTCGATCGCTGCATCGAAACTTGATGTACTTGGCAGTATTTGCAACGCGTCTCGCAACTCGTCCAAATGAATCGGAGCCAAACTGCGATCTCTTATCTGCGAGGCCTTCTCTTTTCGCTGACTATCCGCTGATGAAGTGGCGCTCTGATCACTTTCCATCGATGTGCCAGCATTTTCATCTAATTCAGCAATCGCAGCCGAATTCAAGCACTCATCTTCAACCTGCTGCTTTACAGCCTGTATACGCCGCTGGATCGACGTATCATCGCTCTGCTCGAGCGTCTCTACCATGGCAGCTCGAATCGGATTCAGATCAACATAGGCTGAGCAAGCTAACAGCGCTGACGCATCGAGAAGTCGAACGGCACGGTCCCTCACCCCGAAGCGGGGCAAGGGGAGAATGGATCGCTAGCTCGAGCCTGAGGCCTGAGAAATCGGGTGTTGGGGTCAAGTACTTTAGTGAGTGGAGTGGCCTAGCATCAGACATTGTCAATAAAACCTGGGGCTTCTGCCACATGCTACGGCAAGGTGGAAATGTGGAACTTTGAAAAAGTTTAAAACGTCGCTAGTTCAGGGCTGCAAGTGGTAGATTCGTCGGATCGCTTGTGCCACAATATTGCCGGTTTGGCTGATGCCGCTTTTTCTATGTTTTCGCTCGAAGCCCGAAGCGAGGAAAAGGTAGAGCATTGTGTCACTTGAAAGGATCTCGGAGCGAAGCCGTGACAAAGTGGTTGCACGATAGCGGATCAAAACGACCTCAGAACCGAAGACAGGACAAGCTTCGCCAAAATGGTCGATTGCGGCAACTTTTGGTTGAAGAGCTAGAAGAACGCTTGCCACTAGCAATTGCAACAGAGCTAGTGAAGGACATTAATCTCCTACCCGACCTAATTGGTTCATCGCCAGCGAGTTTTACTCAGGTTGGAAGTACGCTTTACTTTACGGTGAACTTGAATCCAAAGGAGCTTTGGAAGACCGATGGAACGAACGCTGGAACCGTAATGGTCCGAAGCCTCGACGATAGTTCGGCCGACTCGAAACTTTGGAATGTAAGTGGGGAACTACTGTTCTGGACATCTGGCAGCCTTTGGAAATCAGATGGAACTGCTGCTGGCACTATGATGATTAAGGATATCGGCCGTAGTCTGTCGGACAGTGTAATAGTCAATAATACGCTTCTTTTCGCGGCTCAAAATTCCTCTGGCTTTCAACTCTGGAAGACTGATGGTACCGCATCAGGAACGGTGATTGTTAAGGACCAATGGACTGGTTCATCTGCATCGTTTAAGCCCAACTTGGTAAATGTGAACGGTTCCATATTCTTTCAGGCCAGCGATAGTACCAACGGTTACGAGCTTTGGAAATCGGATGGAACCCCCGCCGGAACGGTGCTTGTAAAGGACATAAGGCCAGGTACAAATTCCACAAAAATCAATTCTCCAGCGAATGTGAATGGAACTCTCTACTTTAGTGCAAATGACGGAACTACTGGTTATCAGCTTTGGAAATCAGATGGAACTTCTTTGGGCACTACTCTTGTCAAGGCGATTAACCCCGGCTCCGGCTCAGCACCATCTTCGCTAACGAACATTGGCGGGATTGTCTACTTTTCTGCGAGGGATTCGTTGGGTTATGAACTTTGGAGGTCAGATGGCACCGCAAGCGGCACCGTAATGGTCAAAGACATTTGGTCGGGAGGTAACAATTCAAATCCATCTAACCTGATTGATGTTAGCGGCATACTCTACTTTTCAGCTCGAGATAATGTTAACGGACTCGAGCTTTGGAAGTCTGACGGTACATCTGCGGGAACTGTACTGGTAAAGGATATTGAATCTGGAACAAACTCGTCGTCACCTGCTGATTTCTTGAATCATGGCGGAGTGCTATACTTCAGCGCCACCGACTCAGTATTCGGCAGGGAGCTTTGGAAATCAGACGGAACCCAGGCCGGGACAATTCCTGTTAAAGATATCAACGCAGGTACGTCACACTCGTCACCAACCCGTCTAGCTAGTTTTGATGGTGCTATTTACTTCTGTGCCTATGACGGAGTAAATGGCTCCGAGCTATGGAGGTCTGATGGTACTTCCGCAGGAACTGCATTACTGAAAGATATTCATACAGGAAATAAGGGGTCATTTTCGTATAGTCCAAGTTTTGCAAACGTCAATGGAACACTTTACTTTGTAGCAAATGATGGTGTTCACGGCTCTGAACTGTGGAAGTCCGATGGATCAAACTCGGGAACTTTGGTCGTTGATTTGGTCGCAGGAAGCACAGGATCGAGCCCCCGTGATCTGACAAACGTAAATGGAACTCTCTTCTTTACTGCATTCGTCGCTGGAAGCTTGAAGCTGTATAAGACAGACGGGACTGTTTCAGGAACTGTGTTGCTGGCAAGTGTTCCGTCGACAACAACTTACTTGATGAGTACTGGTTCTAGGTTATTCTTCGTAACGGGATACACTTCACTCTGGACATCCGATGGAACAGTTTCAGGCACCGTCTTGGTTAAGTCGTTTTCTAACTCGTCGTTAGAATCGTTTGGTTTTCAAAACACAAATGTATCTGGAACGCTTTACTTTGTGGCCAATGATGGATTCAGCGGCTACGAGGTTTGGAAGTCCGACGGCACTACTTCAGGAACATTACTGGTCAAGGATATTGGGGTGGCAGGCGTGGGATCTTTAGGATCGTATCCAACGAATTTGACGAACGTTAGCGGCACACTGTATTTTGTGGCAAAAGCAGGCGGGTTCATCGATGGACACGGACTTTGGAAATCTGATGGCACGGCGGGGAATACGGTTATGGTACGGTCAATTGGAATTAACTATTCACCTAATTTAACGAATGTGAATGGCACACTATTCTTCCGAAACAGAGATAATTCAACTGGCTACGAGTTATGGAAATCAGATGGCACTCTGGCCGGGACATCTATGGTTAAGGATCTTCGCCCGGGCGGATCCAGCTCGTTTCCCAGTGATTTAACAAATGTCGATGGAATTCTTTATTTTTCGGCCATTTCTAGTACCGGTCGCTCTGGACTTTGGAAATCTGATGGGACAAATGCGGGAACAGTATTGGTGAAAGATATCTTACCTGGATTTAGTAGCGGAAGTAATTTCAGTAGCGGAAGTAATTATTTTTGCAATCTCAATGGGATACTATATTTCTCCTCGGCTGATACTACGGGTCGCAAATTGTGGACATCGGATGGGACCGAAAGCGGAACGAAATCCTTGGCAGAGCTAGTTGCTCCGAACAGCGTTCGATTTCCGAAAAGGCTAACGCCGATTGGCGATGTATTGTTCTACACCATTATAGATAATCAATACGGCGAGGAGTTGTGGAGGCTCTACGACAACAAGCCTCCCACTAATATTGCATTGTCGCCATCCAGCATCATCGAGAATGCTGGAGTCAATGCCGTTGTTGGATCGCTAGCAACGGTTGACCCAAATAGTGGAAACACATTTGCTTATACACTTACGCCCGGTATCGGCGACATTGATAATTCGTTGTTTAATATCGCTGGCTCCACATTACGAGCGAATAACAGCTTCAATTTTGAACAAAAGGCCAGCTACTTGATTCGTGTACGTTCGACGGATCCGGGTGGGCTTTTCATGGAAAAGACTTTAACAATCACCGTAGGAAACGTCAATGAAGCACCGACCGATATTGCCTTGTCCGCATTATCGATTGCAGAGAATGCAGGTGCCAATGCAAATGTAGGTACACTGACTTCTACTGACGAAGATGCGGGTAGTTCATTCACTTACACATTGGTTGCTGGCATTGGTGATAGCGACAATGGAGCATTCAACATCAGCGGCGCGACGCTTCGAGCAACAACCAATTTGGATTTCGAATCGAAATCAAGTTACACAGTTCGAATTCGTTCCACCGATCAGGGCGGCTTGTTCACGGAAAAGGCGTTTTTGATTACAGTCGTTGATCTGAATGAAAGCCCCATGGATATTACGCTCTCAGCATCCACCATCGCCGAAAACTCTGGCGACAATGCGTTAGTGGGAACTTTGTCTACCACCGACGAAGATGTAGGTAACACCTTCACCTATGCGTTGGTGGTAGGCAGCGGGGACACTGACAACGGCGCGTTCAACATCGACGGTTCTACACTTAGAGCCAGCAGCTTTGACTTCGAAAATCGCACAAGCTACACCGTTCGAATTCGATCCACCGATCAAGGTGGACTGTTCATTGAAAAGGCTTTTGCGATTGCCGTGACCAATGTCAATGAAACTCCAACCGATATCGTTTTATCGCCGAGTACCATTACGGAAAACGCTGGAACGAATGCTTCCATCGGTACCCTTTCCACCACTGATCCCGATGCGGGCAACTCGTTTGCGTACACTTTTGTCACAGGACCGGGCGATACGGACAATAGCCTATTCTCTATTGTTGGTGCCACGCTCAAAGCCAACATCAGTTTTGACTACGAGACTAAATCAAACTATTCGATCCGTGTTCGCTCGACAGATCAAGGCGGCCTATTTGTCGAGAAGGTGATCGCGGTCACTGTTACCGATAGCAATGAGACTCCCTCGGATATTGTGTTGTCGCAGGCCTCCATCGCTGAGAATGCCGGTGCAAATGCATCGGTCGGTACCTTGACTACCACTGATCCAGATGCAGGAAATACCTTTAGTTACTCGCTGACGACAGGGACCGGCGATACGGATAATGCAGCCTTTAATATTAGCGGCTCGACGCTGCGAGCAACGAATAGCTTCAACTTCGAAAGCAAGTCTAGCTATTCCATTCGAGTGCGTTCGACAGACCAAGGTGGCTTATTCACTGAAAAGACTTTCATTATTAGCGTAACGAACGTCAATGAAGCACCTACTGATATCTCCCTCCCGCAGTCGTCGATCTTGGAGAATGCAGGACTGAACGCAGTCGTTGGCTCACTCCTGACCAGCGATCCAGATTTAGTTGACGGCTTTAGCTATTCCCTCGTGGCTGGTGTCGGGGATAACGATAATGCTGTATTCAACATTAGCGGAACGTCGCTACGGGCAAATGACAATTTTGACTTTGAGACGAAAACAAGTTACTCAGTTCGCATTCGCTCCGTGGATCAAGGCGGGCTAGCTACTGAAAAGGCATTCTTGATCAATGTGACCAACGTCAATGAATCACCCGTTGATATTGCGTTATCTCAACTTTCTATCGCTGAGAACTCAGTTGCAAATAGCAGTGTTGGAACGTTCAGCACAAGCGACCCTGATTCAGGCGGTTCATTCGCCTATTCACTGGTTTCAGGTTCGGGTGATGGCGACAACGCAGCCTTCAGCATTTCAGGCGGTACGCTTAAGGCAGCAGCTATTTTTGATTTTGAAGCAAAGCCAAGTTACTCGATTCGTATCCGTTCGACTGACCAAGGTGGCTTGTTCACTGAAAAGTCGTTTACGATTACGGTAGTGGATGTGAACGAGTCTCCTACGGATATAGCCTTGTCGCATTCGTCCATTGCGGAGAATGCGGGCTTGAATGCCTCGGTTGGATCATTGACAACCGTCGATCCAGATACCGCAAATGTCTTTAGTTATGCTCTCGTGGCGGGATCGGGCGATGGAGATAATGGACTATTCAACATCTCCGGCTCGACGCTTCGAGCTGCAAGTAGCCTCGACTTTGAAGCCAAATCTACCTACTCGATCCGCATTCGTTCGACCGACCAAGCTGGTCTGTTTACGGAAAAGTCGTTTGCCATTTCAGTAGAAAATGTCAACGAAAATCCAACGGACATTGTCTTGTCCGCGACTTCTATTGCGGAAAACCAAGGAAACGCGACGATTGGTACGCTCAGCACCACAGACCTAGACGGGGTCGATGCGTTTGTCTATGCATTCGTTTTAGGAACAGGTGACAACGACAATTCTGCCGTTAACATTACCGGCAATGTTCTGAGCGCAAAAGCCAGCTTCGATTTCGAAAGCAAGTCGAGCTATACGGTCCGAATTCGATCAACAGATCAAGGTGGACTGTTCACAGAGAGAGTCTTTACGATCAATGTAACCGATATCAATGAAGCTCCTATAGAAATTGCCCTATCACCATCGTCCATCGCCGAGAACTTTGGCGCGAATGCAACGGTAGGAACGCTCAGTTCAATAGATCCTGACGCAGCAGACGCATTTAGCTATGCGTTGGTTTCTGGTGTTGGCGACACCGACAACTCCGTTTTTGGAATTAACGGCTCTACGTTGCGTGCAAATTCCAGCTTTAACTTTGAAAACAAGTCGAGCTATTCCGTGCGGATTCGATCGACCGATCGAGCAGGGTTATTCTTCGAACGACGTTTCTCGATCGCAGTGACCGATGTAAATGAAGCTCCCGTCGGTATCAACATCTCAACATCCACAATTGCAGAAAATGCTGGAGCCGATGCGACAGTAGGAACGTTGAACACCTTGGATCCTGACGCTGGAGATGTGTTTGGTTACTCCTTGGCCACCGGATTGGGTGACAGGGATAACGCTTTGTTCAATGTCAGCGGTGACACACTGCTAGCCAACAACAGCTTTGACTTCGAGTCGAAATCGAGTTACACAATCCGAGTCCGAGCGACCGATCGCAATGGTCTGTCGACTGAGAGATCTTTTGTGATTAGCGTTGCGGACAGGAATGAGAGCCCAACGGATCTGGCAATCTCCAAGTCCTTTTTGGCCGAAAACGCCGGTCAGAATGCAAGTGTTGGCGTACTGAGTAGCTCCGATCCCGATGTTGGCAACACGTTTGCCTACACGCTTGCTGGAGGTGTCGGCGATGACGATAACGCGCTGTTCAATTTAAGTGGGCTCACTCTACTCGCGATTGACAGCTTCGATTTTGAAGCCAAGTCAAGCTACTCAGTACGAGTTCGCTCCACCGACCAGGAAGGTTTATTCACAGAGAAGGTCTTTACTATTTCAGTAGTAGACCTCAATGAAGCTCCGCTATCGATACAGCTTTCGAAATCGAGCGTTGCTGAAGGGCTACCCACAGGGACGGAGGTAGGAACGCTTACGGCGAGCGACCCGGACCGAGTTGATGCTTTCTCGTATCTGCTAGTTGCCGGAACCGGAAGCGATGATAACTCGCGGTTCACCATTTCGAATAACAAGTTGAAGACGAACGCCGTATTCGACTATCAATCCAAGTCCAGCTACAGCGTTCGGGTTCGAGCGACAGATAAAGGTAACCTAAGTACCGAAGCAGTGCTGCGAATTGATGTGCTCGACACGACCAGGCCGCGACTGGTCTCTGTTGAGCGATCTAAGACCTTCCCCAATCCAACCAATGGAACAGAGTTAGAATTTATAGCCACATTCAGCGAGGCGGTTAGCGGAATCGCTACAAGTTCGTTCATCGTCGTCGGAAGTACTACGGCTGCGGTTAGTGCCGTTACCAGCTCGAGTCCAAGTTCGTACGCGGTAAAGGTTTCAGGAGGAGATCTGGGTAGCTACAACGGCTTAGTCAAACTTGCAGTCGCGCCTAACGCTCAGATTCAGGATCTTTCTGCAAACACCTTGCAGTCAACGCCACCGACAATCGATGAGGCTTTCCAAGTTGATCATGTGGCACCAAATGTCACGGTGAACCAACAGACGGCCAATCGGGCTCGGCCAAACCTTTCTGGAACTGTATCAGAGGCATCAGCGTTGATTACGGTAACCGTTGCTGGTCGAAATTATGCAGCGGTCAACGACGGAAATGGACAATGGTCGCTCAGCGGGGTAAGTCTGATCGATCCACTGCAAGCTGGTCGCAATGAAGTAGCAGTAACTGCTCGCGATGCAGCGGGGAACACGGGCCAGGATTCAACAAGTGAAGAGATACTTGTCATCCTACAGGCTCCAACCGATCTACAATTTGGGCCCGAGCGCGTTCATGACCAGATGAACTCGCTTTCGTCCGATATCCTATTTGGACAGTTGAGTGCAAAGGACCTTGATCCGGTCGACCAGCTTCAATTTAGACTCGTTCAAGGAGCAGGCGATCAGGACAACGCGGCCTTCTTGATCTCAGGCAACAGCATCTATCTGAGAAAAGGACAGATTCTGAACTATGATGCCAAGCCTCAGTACTCAGTTCGTGTCGAGTGCTTCGATCTAGCGGGCAATAGCACAGCAGCACCGATTCAGCTTAAGCTTCAACCCCTGCCAACTGCGAAGGATGATAGATTTGCTTTGGTTCAAGGTCGTCAGATGGTGATCGATGTCAAGTCAAACGATATTGCTCCCGACAACAATCTTCAGCAGCTTTCCGTAATTTTGGTTGGCCAGAGTTCGTCGTCGATAGGCAAGATCGAAGTCACTCCAGATAATCGCATTCTGCTGACCGCCAATAGCAACGTCTACGGAGTCCTTACCGTCAACTATCGATTAAGCGATCCGCGAGGCGGCGAGTCGCGCGACGCGAAGATTCAATTCGGAGTATCCAGTTCATCCAAGCAAAATCCGTGGTTTCAGTTAGATGTAAATGACAACGGACTAATCACACCATCGGATGCATTGATGATCATCAACGTACTAAACGATCCGACCAGCGAGCGTTTGGTGCCCGACGGATTGCCAAACCCGGCCTATCTGGATGTCAATGGCGATAAGCGAATATCTCCTTCGGATGCTCTCGTAGTGATCAATCACCTGAATTCGAAGACAGCATCTGAAGGCGAAATCGCTGTTGACTACACTGATCTATCGGATCTCCAAGCCAAGGAAAAGAAGAACCGCTTGAGGTCGAGTTAGATTTTGATTTCGATGCTACCTGCCCGATCAATGCACGGGTATGAGATAAGGGGACACTGAGATAAGGGTACTCAGCACTATGATGCAGCGTTCCCACCAGAAAGCAATGCCGAACTGTGTCCCCGATAGGTCGAAGTTATTGTCCGCGGATCTAGCTGGTGGGCGGCATTTTTTCTAAGAAGAAGCTGCGGAAGGCACCAGGGGAAAGGGCGATCAGTTCGTCCCCGTCGGGATGAGGGCGAGCGGTGGCAAAGTCTCCTAAACGGCTGCTCAACATGATCTGCAGGCACTCGCCCGACTGCGCGTCCCACAGACGCAGCGTATGGTCAAACGACGCGCTAATTACGTGCCGGTCGTCGCTCGAAAACGCACAACTGGTTACACCAGAAGTATGTCCGTTGAAGGTTTGCAGGCACTCGCCCGACTGTGCGTCCCACAGACGCAGCGTCTTGTCAGACGACGCACTCATCAGATGCCGGTCGTCGCTCGAAAACGCACAACTGAGGACAAAGCTAGTATGTCCGGTGAAAGTTCGCAGGCACGCGCCCGACTGCGCGTGCCACAGTCTCATAGTATTGTCATATGACGCGCTAATCACGTGCCGGTCGTCGCTTGAAATCGCACAACTGGTGACCCCAGAAGTATGTCCGTTGAAGGTTCGCAGGCACTCGCCCGACTGCGAGTCCCACAGACGCAGCGTACCGTCATCCGATGCGCTGATCACGTCCCGGTCGTCGCTCGAAAACGCACAACTGGTGACCCCAGAAGTATGTCCGTTGAGGGTTCGCAGGCACTCGCCCGACAGCGCGTCCCATAGACGCAGCGTACCGTCATCCGACGCGCTGATCACCTGCCGGTCGTCGCTCGAAAACGCACAACTGAGGACCATGTTCGTGTGTCCGTTGAATGTTCGCAGGCACTCGCCCGACTGCGCGTCCCACAGACGTAGCGTCTCGTCATCCGACGTGCTGATCACGTACCGGTCGTCGCTCGAAAACGCACAACTGGTGACAAAGGAAGTATGTCCGGTGAAGGATCGCAGGAACTCGCCCGACTGCGCGTCCCACAGACGCAGCGTCTTGTCAGACGATGCGCTGATCACGTGCCGGTCGTCGCTCGAAAACGCACAACTGAGGACACGAGAAGTATGTCCTGGCTGATTCAGTCGCCAGCCCGAATGTTGGCCTGTCTTGAGCGGATACCGATCTGCATCACCGGCATCTGCGACCGACAACGAGCCATCGGCCTGCTTTCGCCAGGCAAATCCTCGAGAGGAAGCAGCGGACGTGAACGAACCAGCCTCCCCCAACAGCCATTTGACGCCGTCCAGATTGGCGCCGGACCAATTGGCATCCCGGGCATCGCAGTCTTCTACGATGGCCTGAGCCAAATCCGCACCGGCAAAATTCACGTTGGACAGATCGAGATTGCGAAGCCGCGTTCGACGCAATATGGCCTGGCTAAAATCCGCCTTTCGAAAGTTCAAGCGATGGCTGCCACCGATGGCTTGTTCCTCCAGGTGAATACCAGGAACGCGAATGGCCGCAGGAGTTGGTTCGGGCAGATCCACTTCCGCAGCTCGCAACCAATACCGAAAGGCCAGCTCGGCCGCTCGAACCGGCTCGCGCCCTAGAATATCGCTTAGTGTTTTCAGCATGCGTTCTTGCTCTCGTTCACTGGCGATTTCCATGAGCTGCCCGACGAAGTCGTAGGTCTCGCGTGAGACGGCCGGCAAGTCCCAGGCACTGCCGTCTTCTTTATCCAGAGAATCGACCAATGCAGATGCCAGGAAGAATTCTTGAAGGGATGTGTGAGCGAATTGAAAGCGATTGCCATCGGTCGATTTTAGCCGCTTTTTGTTCCTGTTTTTGTTCCCGCTTTGGCCGACGGGGGACGGCTCCGCTGCCGGATCGGTGTGATCGGGACGCACGACAAAGGTCGCTGCCCGCAGGTCTTCCTTCAGAATACGGACGTCGGAAACTTTGGCATTTCTTTCGATGGCCGGATGATTGATCAGAAACTGATCCAGCCAGGCCTCCAGTTTGTCCACGGCCCACGACTTTTCCCCTTCGCGATGAAGAGCCAACGCCAGTTGTTCCATCAGCAGAGTTTTGTGCGGCCTGGTAATCTGGTGCTTCCCCTGATCCCGCTCCAGCCATTCGCCTGTGATCATACGGTACAAGCGAGCCGCATTGATCGTCTCGCCGCGCGTGGCCGCTTGCTCCAGTTCACCCAGACTGCCAGCGATCAACTGCAGCAGGTAGGGCCGTTCGGCCAGGTCGCGAAGGTTGTGAACATTCTTGATCAACTGGATCGCTTTGACCGCTTGCTCTTGGCTGCCCAACCGCTGTTGCAGATAACCTGCAATCGTTTCTTCATTCCACGGAACCAATATCAATGCCGGGTAGCCTTCGATCTGTTCGCGACCTTCGCCCCGGAGCATCGACGCTTGTGCCGTGACATCGCGGAAGTAATGCGATCGACACGAGATAATCATGCGGCCGCGAGTGAGCGTGTCGCTTTGCTTTCCGCTGCCCTTCCCGGAATCTTCGTTTTGTTTCTTGAGCCGAATTAATCTTTCAGCCGCGTCCGGCAAGCAACTCCACAAGCGACGCAGAAATTCTTGAGCCCGCTCCGGACGCATGGCCGTTGTCTTTTCATCCAAGCCATCAAAAATCAGGATCGAGTTGTGTTCACGGACCAACTGGATCAGTCCGTCTGCCGTCAAGCTCTGACCATTGGTCCCTGACGCCTGCCAACAGTTGCGGATGAAGTCGGTAAGTAACTCTTCCAGCGTTGGCATCGGCCCATCGGCAGGCACCGACATCAGTCGCAAGTCGACATAAACGGGAATGGGAAAGGCTGGATCGGCACTGCGTGCTTCCTTCAGCTTCCGGGCAAATGCCTGCAACAATGTTGTCTTACCGATGCCGTATTCGCCCAGGACAGCCAGAAACGGTTCCACGCTGTCTGGCTCGCGTTTTGCCCAGGCCATCAATTCATCGATAGCGACATGCGCTCCGTCGGAACTTGCAGACAGAACATTAGCGGCAGTGGAAGTGCGATTGGCGAATCCCTTTTGAAATGTTGGAAGCTTTTCCGGCACGGGAATGTCTTCATGCAATGATACGTCTGCGGGCTTCAAAGACGATTCCATCGATTCTCGCTCGATCGCAGAATCCACTTCGACTTGAGCAGAGGCTGCATGAGCGTGACTGGCCCTGAGTTTTTTGCACAACTGGTCAAACAATCGATCAACAAATTCGGTCTTGTTCCGACATGCTTGAAATGAGCGTTTCTCTCCCGTTTGGGTCTCATGAAAAAAGATCTGGTGAGCTTCGAGGCCAAGCAGGTCTGTATGATCGAAATTCAAGTTCGTCAAAGCCACTGGAATCCCGGGTTTGCGGGCATTGGGACCAAAGAACTCGCCGAGTTCATTTTCACGAATGTACTTGCTGGCAAGCGCGTTAGGAGAAGCGAGGAACAGCCCGAGATCACAGGCTTCGAGAGCTTTCATGATCTGCGGGTTCCAGTTTGAGCCGATTTCGATCATGCGATCGTTCCACGTTGAGAACTCGAATTCTTTCGCGCTGCGAAGACGCCCGTCGAGTCGCTTGAGAAGATCTTCCTTGAGTTTTTGATCGTTGTGGGCGTAGGATACGAATAGAGTGATGGGAGTTTTGCCAGATGGCATGCGACCAGCGCGAGTCGGTACACCGCGAGCAAGTTCGTTGTCGGGTGTGGCTTGGGTGATATCCGCAACTTGTTGTTCGATCTCCCGCACGATCTCCGATGGGCCTTGAAAGCAGCAGACACGATCGTCGGCATTCTTGTTGGGGTCGGGAGGAAAGGTCAAACGGACGCCGGCCGTTTGACTTGCCGAAGCCAGGGCTGTGCGAAAATTTTTGAGGTCGTTTTCGGCTTTGTCGCTTGATGCACCGGGAAACAGCGCTCGGGATACTTCGCTAAGCGGGACGGTCTCGCGGTTCGAAAAGAGCTTTACGAGGGTTTCCAATCGCTCGCGATTTTTTCCACCCATCTCGTTGAGAACCGGCTGGGCAGCCTTTTGAAGTTGTAGACCGTACAGATTGATATCAGCCATTTTGACCTCACCTCGGTACAAACTCGATGAAAACTACGAATGTCACCAATAAAGCGAGGGCCAGCAGTAGCTCGATTCGAACCACGGATCTCCGCCGCCAACGAGGCCTCGTCTTTCGCCGCAGGGCTTGTGGATGTTTCTTCACGCTCGACCCTCCTCCCTTGGTATTCGAAGAATTATACGGCGACAAAAACCGGAATGGAACATAAAATTACCGGATTGGTGTTGTTTTTTACCTGAAAGCCATCGCTGCAAATGGATAGATCAAGAGGCGGATTGACATTTCTCCTGTAGATCGTGCGATATTTTTGTCGCACGACTTTTTTGTCGCACGACAAATGGCAGTGGGGCTTCAAAATGAGTACGCAAAAAGATCCAAAAATCGTCGTTGGCAGAGATGATCTCATTAGCCGTATTTGGCAATGGTTGAAGCGACCACCGCAAAAGGGATAATTGAGCAATAGGCGCTGGGGTGTTGCAGTAAGCGCCGGGGTCACATCACTTTGGTGCGTCTTGATCGTATGCTGCAAGAAAGCGAATTGCATGTACACAAAATTATCGTTCGTATTGACCTGTTGCCTTCTTGCAGTTCCCACCGTGATTGTGGCACAGGAGGCTGAAGGTAAAGTTGCAATTGAAGAGTGCTTTAACAAGTACCTTCAGTCAAAATGGGAGCAACGTCGCGAGTTGATGACAAGAGATGCATGGGTCCTTGCCGCCATGTCAGTGCTCTACACACGTCGCGATGTCGCAGAGGCTGAAATAAAAGAGCTTGGCTTGAAGGATTACAAGCTCCCAGATCTGCCACCTGATTACAAGACTTTGCCTGAAAAGGAAGCCATCGAGAAGGCGCAACGAATATGTAGGTTAGACTACATTGAGCTATCCGCAGAGCTTGGAACAAAGCGGATTGTCAAGTTGCTGGAGAAGATCGCGGAAACACCAAAAGAGCCTAGAACAAATCTGAAACTCGTAAACATCAAAGTGCTTGAAGACACAGACACAGCTACAGCAGAGTGTGAAGTAAAAGGAGTGACCGTTTTGGTGCCAATGAAGTTCAAGAAGGTAGATGGTACCTGGCGTTTTGATGGTAACAATGAAGTGCTGTTCTTCGATCGTCAACGGCAGAAGTAGTGTAGCATGTGTTGGAGTCGCTAACTTGCTTGTTCACACGTGACGCTCTGTTCTTTTGATAGCGAAGTTGCCATGCAAAGATCGACGGTCCTTTTATTTGTACTATCTGTCGCGTTCTTTCTCGCAAGTTGTTCCAAGCAAACCGAGGTTACGAAATCGGTCCTTAGTGATCCCGATAAGAGTGGCTCTCAGGTTTCAAAAAAAGACAATGACTACAAACACGCAGTGCTCGATCAGATTCTGGCCTTCGTGACGAAAAGTCCCGAGCTTGAAAGTACTCGCGAATTTTATGGCGATCGACTTGGGAACCGCATCGCACTAGTGAACTCGCAACATCACGGTGTCGTTTGGCCCAGTGATTACTCGCCCAAACTTCCGGGAATTGAAGTCGTGTTTGCAAACGAAGGAATTCCAGTGCCTCCATTGGACCGACAGTTGCTGGGAGTACGAATAGACAAGTTGAACTTGAAACAATCAGATCGAGTAGAAGATCAGATAGGGTTGAACTTATCGCCGATCGAGATCACCTTAGTCAATGCAGGTGGAAGCTACGATAAAGACGTAGCTATAATTGGCGGAGCTCACGTGTGTTTTGTGCTCGATTGGAAGAGACTTCCACCAACGATTGTCCTTTCAGGCGTCATTGACTAGAGCGAGGAGTGCAATGGTGCGCGGGCGTCCTCGCACGCAGAAGCTGCAGTGGACTGTAGAGAACTGAAGTTAAGGAAGCGGGCGAGGACGCCCGCCCTCCCGGAAATGCGGGCGGGACGCCCGCGCACCAGCACGCAAAAAGTGTTTGGCGAGTAGTTGATTAACTTCATCGGCGCATTGGATGGGGACGCCGTGAGCGGCCTGTTCGAAGTTGGTGAACTGACAGTTCGGATAGCTTTGGACTAGACGCTCGATGACTGGCGGTGTTGCGATGCGATCAAACCTGGCCCCGACAATGAGAGTGGGGATGTCTTGAAGCTCGGCAAGTCGTGGAGTTGCGTCGTATGCCTTCATCGCTTTGAGTTGCTTCATGACGACGGGTGGCTGGTCGGCCAAATCGTGTCCAAAGAGTGGCTTGAGCAGTTCTGCCCAATGATCTTTATCTCCCCAGAGCGAAGGCGGCAGCACGAACTCACAAAACGCTCGACGTCGCATGCGCCGCGTTCCGATGAAAGTTCGCAAGCCGGTCCAAAACATTCCAGCACTCATTCGCGTTGCATCTTTGCCATCTGAAAAAGTACAAAGAAGCGATAGACTGCGAACTCTTTCTGGAGCACGTAGCGCCAAGCACTGAGCAATCAGACCACCTAGCGAATGTCCAACGATATGAGCATCGCTCCATCCAACATGGTCCATCAAAGCCAATGTGTCGTCAGCCATCTGCTCAACGGTTAAACTCGCTGGCAACGGCTGGCTTGGGCCCATGCCGCGATTGTCAAAGGACAGACAAGTGAACTGGCTTTGCAACGAATCGATCTGCGGATTCCATGCATCACCATGAGCCCCCGAGCCTTGAATGAAGACAACCGGTGGCCCAGAGCCTCGCAGTCGATAGGCTAAGCGGCAGCCGTGATGTTCGAGGTACTGCATTGTGTTGGACTAAGAAGAGGAACTGCGGGCGGGACGCCCGCGCACCGGTGCGCGGGCGTCTCGCCCGCATTATTACGGTTGTCAAAAGTCACTGCAGTTTTTGCGGACGGGACGTCCGCGTACCAGCAAGCACCTACTTGCGAATCGCGTAAAGTGTCTTGTAGGTTCGTATGAGCAGCGTTCCATCTGCAATGGCGGGTGACGCAGTGATCGGCTCTTTGCCCATCTCGTTGGTGGAGACGATCTCGAAGTTGCGTCCGGCTTTGACTACCGTGCAGGTTCCATCTTTCGCGCAGAAGTAGATATGCCCGTCTGCGTAGACTGGACTAGTGCGATGTTGGAAGGAATGCGTTCGCTCGAAATAGATCTGCTTGCCCGTGGCCAGCTCGACGCACTTCAGCTTGCCATCGTTGTGAAGCAGATAAACTAGATCGTCAACGATCAAAGGAATAGCAACGTCGGGAGTTTCTGGAGCGATCCAGTCAACGTTGGCCTCATTCAAGTTGCCGCTTAAGCTGCTGGAAAGCGGTAGCGAGATCGTAGGGCCGGCTTTGCAGGTTGGAATGATCAGTTTGCCGCCGCCGAAAGCTGGCGAGGCTACGAAGCGGAATGTTATGTCGTTACCTTTAGGATTCAGTTTGGTTGGACCATTCAATCCGCCCAAGCGCCATGCTTCTTTGCCGGTGTTCAGATCGTGTCCCGTTGTACAATCGGCTCCATGGACAACTAACAACTTGCGACTGCCATCGTTGACGATCAGCGGTGAAGCATACGAGTGTTTGCATTCGAAATCGGCTTCGGTGATGCGATCATATTGCCAAACAGTTTCACCCGTAGCCTTGTTCAGCTTGACGACCTTGCCGGTTCGTTCTTGATTGCCGCGAACCATTGGACCATGCAAGAGTTGCAAGTAGATCGCATCGCCGTCTAACACAGGTGTGCTGGTCAGACCAAACTGAATGTCGATCTTGCCGAAGCGTTCGTTGCAATCAACTTTCCAAGTTTCTTTGCCGTCCATGTCGTAACAAGCGAGAATGCCTGTCGAGAAAAACACCCAGACATGCTTGCCATCGGTCGATGGAGACGGCGAAGCGCTGTTGCCTTCGCCAGCTCGCGCGTCCCTGTTGCCGCTGGTCACCTTCTGACGCCAAATCTGCTTACCATCCTTCGCGTTCAGACAGATTAGCACCAAGTCGTCGCCATCAGCGCTGGTAACAAAAATGCGATCGCCCCAAACAATTGGCGTCGCACCGCCCTGCCCTGGCATGTCTGTCTTCCAGGCGACGTTTTTGGTTTGGTCCCAACTGGTTGCGAGAGACTTTTCCGTCGATACCGCGTCATTCTTTGGGCCTCGCCACTGAGGCCAATTGTCAGCGTAGGCGATTTTGGCCATTCCGCAGACTGCTAGGCCGATCCCACAAAACAGACCTGAGTGTCGGCGAAAGAGTCGGCTGAAGGATGAGACGAGTCCAGTGGATGGAAGCATGAGAGATTCTCTTAGGGGGGAGGGATTGCTCAGTATCGAAAAATTCACGAGGCGGCTTCAGGGAGCGGATTGCCGTCGTTTGGGGAGGGGTCGCAGGAGGGTATTTTCTTTGAGCCGGTGGCGACTTGCAAGTCATAAAGCTCCAAGCAAAGCGGGCTATTGGGCAGTTTCGAGGGGAAAAGCTCGTTTTATCAGCGATTGCTAACTTGCCTGTCCACGAACATAATTCGCTTTTGGAGAAGTACACACTTTGCGAGCTTTGAGAGGATCCGTGATGGACGACAAGTTGGCCTACTCCGGGATTACGTTCGACGATGTCTTGTTGGAGCCTCGCTACAGCGAGATGATGCCAGCCGAAGTGGACGTGTCCACGCGACTGACCAGAAATATCACTCTCAAAGTACCCCTTCTGTCCAGTCCGATGGACACGGTCACTGAAGCGGACATGGCTATCGCTTTGGCCAAAGTCGGTGGGATGGGGATTATCCATAAGAATATGGCCATCGACGCTCAGGCTGAGGAGGTCACCAAAGTCAAGCGATCGGCCAATGGCATCATTGTCGATCCTGTAACGCTTAAGCCCGATCAGACGGCTAGTGCTGCTATTGAGCTAATGGATAGCAAAAACGTCTCGGGCGTGCCAATCGTCGAAGCTTCCGGCAAATTGGTGGGAATTCTGACTCGCCGCGATCTTCGCTTCTTAGCGAAGGACGAAACTCCACTCAAAATGGTAATGACTCGGGAAAATCTGGTCACTGCGACGGGGACTGTAACGCTTGAGGAAGCTGAGAAGATTTTAACGGATAAAAAGGTGGAGAAGCTTTTGCTGGTTGACGATAAGTTTAACCTGACAGGGCTCATCACCATCAAAGACATCGACATGATGAAGCGCTACCCCAATGCTTGCAAAGATAGCAAGGGACGATTGCGAGTCGGTGCAGCAATAGGTGTCTTTGACTTTGACCGAGCCAGTGTGCTGATTGAACGAGGCGTTGACTTAATCGTAGTTGATTCCGCTCACGGTCATTCAGCCAATGTGATTCAAACAGTCCGCGAGATCAAACGACGCTGGACGATCGACGTAGTTGCTGGCAACGTTGCCACCTTCGAAGGTTGTCGCGATTTGATCGAAGCCGGAGCTGATGCAGTGAAAGTCGGAATCGGCCCAGGTTCCATTTGCACGACACGCGTCATCTCTGGAGTAGGTGTTCCGCAGATCACCGCCATATACAACGCATCAAAAGCAGCTGAGAGTGCTGGAGTGCCAATCATTGCTGACGGAGGAATCCGATTCAGCGGCGATATCACGAAAGCTCTGGCGGCTGGGGCTAGCGCAGTCATGATCGGCGGCTTGTTCGCTGGTTTGGCTGAAAGCCCAGGTCGAACGATTTTGTACCAAGGTCGAACCTTCAAAGTTTACCGAGGCATGGGATCGATCGGCGCGATGATGCAAGGTTCCAGCGAGCGTTATCGACAGTCGGGTCAAGAAAACCTGCTGAAGTTAGTGCCCGAAGGAGTTGAAGGCCGCGTCCCATTCAAGGGCAATCTGGCAGACTATGTTTATCAACTGGTCGGCGGGTTGCGAGCCGGAATGGGATACTGTGGTACGAAAAGTATTGATGAGCTTCGTAAGGATGCGAGGTTCATAAAGATCTCCGCAGCAACTGTCAGAGAGAATCACCCCCATGACATTGCCATCACGCAAGAAGCACCGAACTACAGCCCAGAATTCTCGACTGGCGATCCTAGTTAAGGATTTGCGTCGAATCGTAACGGGTTCTGTAGGACTGTCCACATTGAGTTTGGCTTGCGCACTAGCGCCTCAAATGGCCATTGCGCAAGATTGGCAACCCAATCGAGTGCCCGCGGATGCGAGCGCTCAACCGATGCCACAAGCTAGCCGTAACGATACGGCTTCGCGTCCCGTGATGAGCTCCAACCAGCAACTTGGGTCGGGCATGGTCTTGCGTTGGCAGACAACAGCGCCCAGAGGTGTTCAACCTTCGGATCAGCGGTTCGCTAATCAATCTTCGACAGCTTCAACTGCCGCTAGTGGTTCAAGTCAACTTCGGTCAGCCAATTCGTACAACACTACGGCTGCCTATCAAGAAGCGTCCGCAAACGGCGGCGGCAATCCTCTACGCGGCGCATCGTCCAATCGTCCTAGCGAAGGTAACGCAGTTCGACCTGTTGCCTATCAACAAGAGTGGAATAACGCGCCGACTGAAGCGGCTCCTCAATGGCGATCCGTCAATACAGCTCGAGGTCAAGACCAAGGAGCTCAGGACGGCTTTCCACAGCTTCAAGGCAATATACCTCAAGGCAACGCACCTCAAGGCAATGCACTGCGAGGCGATCAGCTTGACTTGAACGGGCTCAGAAATCCTGCTGAGTTTGGACAAGAAGCAGTGCCTAATCTAAACGTTCCAAGCTTGAACGAGCCTGACCTGAACGCGCCACAAGTCGATCCGCTCGACAAAGCCGAAGCTGCGCCTCAGCCACCACGCTTGGCCCCCGGTCAAATTCCATCATTTCCGCCACAAGTCAAAGAGGAAGTTAGTCCCGGAGATCAAAGCCAGCGAGATCCCTCGCGACCTAATAGCGACGACAGCAAGAAGCCTCGCAAAACGCCTGATGAATTGGACGACTTGCTGAAGAAGGCTCAAAAGTACTCGATTCCCAATTGCGACACTCAACGCGATCAATTGCGTGGTCAGCCGTTGGCGAGTCTAGATCTAAACGTAGCGCCAAAGCTGAGCGATGGATTGCGTGGTCTGGACGACGAAGCAGAAAGTCAAGAGTTGCGCGGCGAGTTCGAGAAGCGAGCTTTGCGTCGTGATTGGACCGACTACAAAGGAAATCTACTGCTGAGCGGTCGGATGAAGGAACTGCGATACGGTACTGTTGTTGTCGATGTTGATGGCACTGAGCGACTGTTGCCGCTGACATCGTTGAGCGATGTTGATATGGACTACATTGCAGACATCTGGAATCTACCATTCCGCTGTGGTTCAGGCTTTGAACCGCTGGAAGGTCGCAACTTCATCGCTAGTACAGTTCAGTGGAAAGCCAGTGGAGCTTGCCATAACCCACTGTACTTTGAACAAGTGCAGTTGGAACGCTACGGACATGAAGCTGGACCTATCGTTCAGCCGCTCATTAGTTCAGCTCAGTTCTTCTTGACGATTCCGATTCTGCCTTACAAGATGGGAATCAATCCACCGAACGAATGTCAGTATGCGTTGGGTTACTATCGCCCTGGCAATTGTGCGCCTTACATGATTCCTCCGTTCCCATGGAGTCTTCGAGGCGGATTGATGCAAGCCGGTGCCGTGCTTGGAACCGCCGCAGCGTTGCCATAACTGGTCGGTCAACTTTGGGATTGGGTAGGTCAAGC
>CAUJKA010000228.1 GCA_963204965.1 Planctomycetota bacterium
GATTTTGTAGGTTCTGTTCCAACGGCCCGCCGGTTTGCTTGCAAACCGGCGGGCCGTTGGACCTTTGTATTTCTTGTGAATTATGTACCCAGCCCTGCAGGCTGGGCTAGGTAAACGGACAGGGCTTCGCCCCTAAAACCAATTAGTGCAACATCAAATCTAGCGCCTGCGGTTCAAGGAAATGCTTCAGAGCGTTGCCCGAAACCTTGGAATTAAAAAAGAAACCGCAGCCAATTTTCCATGAGTAGAAAAGGCTGCGGTTGTAAGTTAGCCGACACTCGCTTTGCATTGAGATTCGGTTTTTAGGACCAGCTCAGCGATTCGCTTAGGAGCGACCTCGTAGCCGTTGGGAGTCATCGTAAAAGTTCCCTTTCCTTGAGTCAGCGATCGGATCTCGTTGGCATAGTCAAGCAACTCGGCCAAGGGCACCGTGGCTTCGATTCGGCATGTTCCTTCCACATCTTGAGAAGACGATAGGTTCGCGCGCTTGCGAGTCAGGTTGCCGACAACGGCTCCTTGGAATTCGCTGGGAACTTCGACCTCAAGTCGAACTACCGGTTCCAACAGTTCCAATTCGGCTCGCGGTAACACTTCCTCTCGCATCGCTTCCCAAGCACAACGACGGAACGACAACTCGGACGAATCCTTCTCGTGTTCCTGACCGTCAACTAGTACCATGCGCACACCGACAACTGGGTAGTTGCCGAGCAGTCCGCAGGACAAGGCTTCGACCATTCCTTCTCGAATCGCGGGAATGAAGGATCGCGAAATCCTTCCTCCCGAGACTTCATCGCAAAACTCAAACTCGGTTTTCGAATCCATGGGCAGTGGTTCCAACCGCCCAACGATGTGAGCGAATTGGCCTGGACCGCCAGTTTGCTTCTTCAACCGATACTCAAATGGAACAACCTTACTTGGACGTTCTTTGTAGGCTACTTGTGGACGCCCCACCTGCACTTGGCAGTGATGATCATCACGCAAGCGTTCGATGTAAACGTCCAAATGTAACTGCCCCATTCCCGCAATCAGCAATTGACCTGAATCTACGTCCGTCCAAAAACGGAACGTAGGATCTTGCCGACGGAAACGATCGAGGGCTTTAACCAAGCGGTCCGAGTCCTCTCGTCCTTGCGGTTCGATGGTCAATTGCAGAACGGGTTCCGCAACTACAATGCTCTCTAGAGCCACTCGGTATTTATCCGTCACATACGTATCTCCTAAAGCGCTATCAAGTCCAACCACGCCGCAAATGTCTCCAGCCTGGGCGACCTCGATCTCGGTCCGTCGATCCGCATGCATGCGAACCAACTTCGACAACCGTTGCCGCTTACCGGTGCGAGCATTGACATAGGTTTGACCTTTCTCGATTTGACCTTGATAGACACGAATGTAAGTCACCGGTCCAAAATCCTCGACGATCGTCTTGAACGCCATGGCAACTGTCGGGTCGCCGCAATCGCTCGTGAGAGCAATCATGGGTGGAGCGTCTCTTCCTGCGTCGGATTGTCGCAAGTCGTGCGCCCACACTTGGCGATCCGTGGGAGCTGGCAAGTAATAGGCCACGCCATCCAACAGTTCTTGAACAGCGCAGTTCTTACCTGCACTTCCCATTAGCACAGGTGTCATCTGGTGCGAAATCGTAGCTCGCCGAATTGCGTTGCGAATTTCTTCCACGCTCGGCTCGCGTTCACTAAGTAGGCATTCCATCAAAGGCTCATCGACTACCGCGATTGCTTCCAACATTTCGAATCGTGCAGCATTGGCCGCCTGAGCATACTCGATTGGAATAGGCTCGCGACGGACGGTTTCTCCAAGGTGGCCCTCGAAGTAAACGGCTTGCATCGAAACGAGATCCACAACGCCAACGAAACGCTCTTCGCTGCCGATCGGCAACTGTAGAGCTATCGCATTCGTCTTTAGCTTGGAACGCATTTCCTGGATTACACGCATAGGATCTGCACCGACGCGGTCCATTTTATTGATGAACGCGATCCGCGGCACACCATAACGGCGCATTTGCTGGTCGACGGTGTACGACTGACTTTGTACGCCACCGACACTGCATAGCACCATCACAGCACCATCCAAAACGCGAAGGCTACGCTCGACCTCTACAGTGAAGTCAACGTGACCAGGCGTATCGATGATCTGAAATACGTGATCTTTCCAATCAACGCTCGTGACAGCGGACGAAATCGTGATACCTCGCTTTCGCTCGATCGGATCGCTATCCATAGTTGCTCCGACGCCGTCCGCACCGCGAACGTCGTGGACTTCGTGAATGCGACCGCAATAGTAGAGCATTCGTTCGGTCAAAGTGGTTTTGCCCGAGTCAATGTGGGCGGAGATACCAATGTTTCTAAGTCTTTCAATTCGAGTCATGATCCAGTATCCACTGAAGTTGTTTCTTTAGCCGTGTAGAGTTATGGATGCAGCCAGCTCCGCCGAATCGCAACGGCTCCTTAATCGGAGGATGGTCGCTCAACGAATTGACGCATCACCTGACCGAAGGAGGTTGGCTCAATAGGCGACTGAATCTGCAAAAACCTTTAGCTCTGGTTATGAAGGACCAAGAGCTAGACTTGCGACATTGCCACCTGCGAGATTGCCAAACCTAGGGCAGTTAACATCCAAGAGAAGACGCTGCTTTTCAGATGGAGTCACCAGTGCTTTGCATTCCCGTTTCCTTGCTAAGTAAATGGAATGCAAATTGCGCAGAGTACTCCCGCAGCGCGCTAGACTATCGCGGCCCGATCGGCAACCAATCGAGTGGAAACACCACCATGGCGATAATTGAAGTTTCGTAGAAGTCTCACGACGATATCCCGTTTTTCGACAGAGGATTTTCACCTAGCTCCCATATGAGACACCGGAGAGCACGAATGGTTCGGGAGAAAAACGAAAATTCACTGAAACTTGGATACACATCGCTGCGAACGGGACGTCCGCGTACCGATTACCTTCGATCGGTATCGCTGGCCAACTGCTCCAAGAGTCTTTCTAGCTCAGCGTCGATCTCAGAATTGTTTCGACGTCGCTGCTCTTGCTCGACTTCCCAAGTTGTGTAGCCCGATGAAGTTGAAGGGACAATGCTTGAGTTGTCGGAAGAAGATTCTCCCTCTCCACCCAATCGATTGCCTCCGTTACCACCTCCATTATTACCAGCCCCTTGATTGCCGTTGGAACGATTATTCAGCTCATTGATGATCAGCAATGCGTCGATAGGGGTGATTCTGCCATCACCATTGACATCGGGAAAGGCGGGATCGCCACCTTCTCCACCACCCGAGCCGGGTAGAGGAGGTGTTTCGCCAGGTCCGTTATCGTTGAGAAAATTGATGACATGCAGGGCATCACGAGGAGTGATAATCCCATCGTTGTTGACGTCGATCGGATTGTTTGGATTCTGCCAAGGCGACTTTGGCTTGACCACCGTCAACGGATAACTGCTAACTATCTTTCCACCTTTGGATGTAATGGCTGTCAACGTCAGTGATATGTTCAATTCAGTCGAACGATCCAAGGTCGACTGTTCTGTTAGTCGCAAGATTCCGTCAGTCACGACAAATCGAGAATCAGAAACGTGGACCTGATACTGATCTCCATCCTCGTCCACAACGGCAACTCGACCAACTTCAGCACCAGGCGTTTTTTCCTCGACGTTGGTGGCACTCAAAATTATTGCTGACGGCAAATCATCCGCATCGGTGACCGCCAGCGAAAGGTCTGTATCAACAAGCACGCTTGGATGCTTGGTATCCTTAAGACTCAAATTCAACTGAATCGAGTTTGCCTCTTCGTAGTTCAGCGATTGAAGAAGGACTAGGTCATTGCCTTGAACTGAAAACCGAGGATCATCCACGGTGACTTCGTAAACGCCATCTGCATCCGGAGAGATTACGTAGAGTTTTCCAACGGTAACATTCGACAAGTTTTCGGCGATGGATAGATTCGAAAGCACGACAGCTTCCGGAGCTTCGACCACATTGGTAACGCGAATCGAAGTCAACGTCGAAATGCTGTATTGGCCAACTGAATCGACAGCCTCCAAGACTAACGGAACTGTCGCCGCTACCTCGTAGTCAAGCGATTCGTTCAAAATCAGCTTTCCATCCTCGACTCGGAATCGATAGTCTGAAGAGGTGACTTTGTAGTTGTCATTCTGGTTTGGATCTACAACAGAAACAGTACCGATGACTGATCCGGCAACAAGGCTCTCTGAAACTTCACCGATCTGTACCACCATCGAAAGTGGCGGGCGATTTAGCTCCAGGATGTTCCAATTGATTGAGACATCCGCACTGGACTGTCCATCGTGGACGCGAATGGTAAGCGAGTCATTTCCAAAGTAGTCATTGGTAGGCGAATAGAACAATTGTCCCGTGGGGTCCAATTGTACTCGTCCATGTTGTGGACCAGTCAAGACCGAATACCAAAGCAACTGCCCCTTGGCATCTATGACTTGTTGGCGGAGATCAACGGTCTGTGATTGATTTTCAGCTACCGAAAGACTCACTTTGGATGGAATATCCAAAATGTTGCCATCAGTGATTTCTTGAATGTTGAACTGAACTTGAGCTGTTTGATTGCCTTGAACTTTAGCATTTGCCGATTCAGCAGACGCAAGATTCAACGATGTCAGGTCGCTGGAAAGAACATAGGCTTCAAGAGTCTCCGGCCGAATAGCGAAATCTCGCACAGGCTGTGTTCCGACACTAAAGCGTCCTGCAGGAACCCATGTCGACATGTTCCATAGTGTCACACCGCCGATGTTAGTTCTATCGGAGGTTAGAAGACGGCCTGAAGCAAATGCAACTGGCCCCATAGCTTCAGCGATTTCCGCGACGCGCCTTAGATCTTGGCCGTTGGAGTGCAGCACATAGACTCCACCGTCAGCCACTACCGAAATTATGCTTGTGAGCGAATCGACCTTTAGTTGGCTCGTCGTGCTGGCGATTATCTGCGAGCTCAACAAAGTCCCAGTCGAATCGATTAGATCGACATGAGTTCCCGTGGGGTCCTGACGAGTCGCTACGAATCTACCATTTAGAATTTCAAGTTGGCTGTAACGCCCGGCGAATTGTTGTACAACGCTTAAACCAAAGGAGTTAACGTTTAGCTTAACAATCCCTGTTTGATCAAATCCATTGAGCACTCCGTATACGGATTGGCCATCCGTGGCCAAGTCAATCAGACTGGCCTCGTTGGAAACGGCGTAGGTGGTCAAATTCTTCGTAACGGTATCAAAGATCGCGAGGCGGCTTTGACTGGCCGTTTTGTAACTTATCCATGCTTCGGATGGTGTGCGCTGAACGACACTCTGAGGTTCACCACCCAATTCCAAAATCGACAGGTTCGTTCCACTGGATGTTTGCGAATTACCACGGACCAAAGTCAAGATGCCATCGGTGGTCAGCGCCCACTGAGGCGCGGAAGTTGATGGCTCGCCGATCAACCATTGGCTTTGAATGGGAACTTCGAAACGATTAGCTTGGCGAATCGTGGCAGGAGTGATTTGTCGTTGGTTGACATTGTCAGTCAACAAGCCAATCGAATAGTCGCCGCTGGCGAGTCCCTCAAAAAATACTCGCCCCAATCCATCGGTGATAGCTACCGGTTCGTCAAACTGAGCTTGTCCGTCGTGATTGAGATCGATGTAGACGATGCGATTGGCGGCTGGAGCTGCAGCGTCTGTTGTCAAATCACCCGACAGAGATGGGTCGATAAGTACAGATACGTTGATACCCGCCAGCAAACGACGGCTCTCCAACTTTTCGACCAGAAGTCGAAGTCGCCTTTCGCCAGATGGCTTCAGCGGTCGCGATTTGTAAGGCTCGTTATTCATCATCACTTGAGGTACAGGTGTCCTCTCCTTGATGTTTTGCTGCGGCCCAGTCCGAGTCACAATGGCTCAAAACAACCCTCAATAATATCAATTTCGGGAGTCATTGGGAAAGGTTCTGCACCTTAATTTACGGCGTTTCGGTCGGATTTTTGCCTAAATTTGGTAGACTGTGCGAGGCTCGAAAATCGGTTACAGGCCGCGACAGGTAGAATCCGAAGCATTATGAGCGAATTGTCCGAATTTGAAGACGATGGTTCAGTTTGAGTTTCCGATTCTTGATTTGGCATCGCAAGACGATGAGCAATTGACCGGCGATCGTGTTTTGCAAGCGACCATGTGGCCGCTAAAATATGGGAGAAGCGATCAACTGCGAGACAAGTTGCGTACTATCCTTGAGTTCTTCTTGGGTTGTGGTGCGTATGAATTGCAGACTTGGCAGAAGACAATCGAGAGGTGTGTGATGGAAGTTAACAAATCAGTCACGCTTGCGGATTTAGCGTACGAGATCGAAAATGTCTGGCCCAAGACTTTTGAACCTGGAACTATCGCTTACAAGCTGAGTGAAGAGGCCCGAGAAAAAGGGCATCGCGACGGGTATTGAGCAGGGTATTGAAAAGGGCATGCAGGAGGGACTGAGGAAAGGTTCGCTAATTGGCAGAATTCACTTATTGCAGGAACTCTGTCAGCTTTCCCAAACCCCGCGGTGGACCAATTGCTAACTCAATCACCTGACGAGCTCGAAACTCTGATCGCCGAACTCCAGAAGCAACTTCGTCCAAGCGACTAAGAAATCTCCCTCGAAACCACTTCAGAACTGTCTTTCATGAACGCTCCTGAAAAATTCCACCACGCGGATCTCGCCAATAAATTTGTTGCCGATCCTTCGCGGGCTCATTGGCATGATGGAGCTTTGTGGTTCGTCCGACAAAAACGTGACCGCATGGCGAAATCGCTTCCCGAGTGGGAAACGCTAAGGGAACTCGCAACGCAAGTCAAAGGTCATGTGCTTGGCCAATTGCCACAATACCTCGAACAGTTTGAAGCTAAGGCAATCGCTCTCGGAGCCAAAGTCCATTGGGCCGCGGACGCTCAAGAGCACAACGAGATCGTCTTGCGAATCTTGAAGGAGAATTCGGTTCAACGCATCGTTAAGAGTAAGTCGATGTTGACCGAAGAGTGTCACCTGAACCCGTATTTGATTGAACGTGGAATCGAAGTTATCGACACCGACTTGGGCGAGTGGATCGTCCAACTTCGCGATGAGCCTCCTAGCCATATTGTTCTTCCGGCTATCCATATCAAGAAGGAAGAGGTCGGGGAGACATTCCATCAGCACATCGGGACTCCCAAGGGCAACGCTGACCCAATCTTTCTGACTCGAGCCGCTCGTGACGAACTGCGACAGCGATTTGTAAAGGCACAAGCCGGCATCACTGGAGTCAACTTTGCCATCGCTGAAACTGGCGGCTTTGTTGTCTGCACCAATGAAGGAAACGCGGACCTGGGCGTATCGCTGCCTCCGATTCACATCGCATGCATGGGCATGGAGAAGCTGATTCCACGAGTCGAAGATTTAGCTGTGTTCACGCGGCTGTTGGCCAGAAGTGCTACAGGCCAACCCATCACAACTTACACTTCTCATTTTCATGGTCCGCGGCCGGGCGGTCAGTTGCATATCATCATCGTTGACAATGGCCGCACGAAGTTACGTACCAGCGCAACTTACCAAGACGCACTCAAGTGCATTCGCTGCGGAGCGTGCATGAACACGTGTCCGGTCTATCGACGCAGTGGCGGTTATAGTTACTCGAATACCGTACCTGGACCAATTGGCAGCGTGCTGGGGCCTGCGCAAGATCCAGAGCGCAATCATTCGTTGCCTTACGCTTGTACCTTATGCGGATCGTGCACAGATGTTTGTCCAGTCAAGATTCCGTTGCATCATCAGCTCCTGGCATTGAGAAGCGAACTCGCCGAAAAGAACCTAATTGGATTCACGAAGAAAACTGGAATGTTAATTGGAAGCTGGGTTCTGCGGACACCGTGGCTCTACCGCACCTTAGGCTGGGCCGCTCGAATGTCGCTTCGATGGCTTCCTCACAGCCTGACTCACTCGCGCTTGAACCCATGGGCTGGTCATCGCGACCTTCCACCAGCGCCCAAGGAGAGCTTTCGAACTCAGTATCGAAAGCAGCTTGAAAAACAGGAAGCCGACAAGTCGAAAGATGCGAGTAAGGCAAACGGATAAGCAGCGGACGGCACATGGAATGTGCCTGCTACTTTTTGAACCAAGGTCTTGTTAACAATAACATGAGCAACAATGCCCCAGCGGCTAAGCTCCAGTTGCGGAGATGCGGCTTCGAGATACCGTGAGCGACCAACTTCATCTCGCCCTTGGGCGTTACGAATAGGTACTCGTCACCTCGCATTGGAATGTCAATCTCCAAACTGCGCAGCCCGCTTGCGCTGGCCTCGCTGGACGCGACTGTTGCTGGTGCCGGTGGCTTTGGAGCATCCATGACTTGACCGGAAAATGGATCGCCTCCAGCATTTGGATCCAATCGCTTGGACGGTAGAGCCGGAGCATTGTTTTCTTTCGCCTGGTCGAGTCCGCGCTGAACCGCTCCACCTTCGCCGCCACGTCCTCCAGACCTTCGGCCTCCACCTCCCATACCCATGTCTCCACCGCCCGGGCCAGAAACGCCTCCAGGTCTAGTTGCGTCGCCGAATGCTTGGGGACTGCCTGGCGCACCGGCAGATTGGGCCATGCCTCCTAAGCCTCCACCAAGTCCTCCCATACCTCCTGAGCCCATTGCACCGGGTTCTGAACGACCTTCTCCGAATCCTCCCGAATCTGCATCAGCTAGTTGAGTTTGGCCTGAGTTAAGAGAGTTTTGGCTTTGTATCTTACTCTTGTAGCGTTGAGCCAATTGTTTAGCATCGGATTGCTGGCGATCTAAATTTACTGGGGCTGATTGCGCGTAAGCGTTTCCTCCTGCGGCTTCCTGAAGCATCGCAGGTTGATTGGACAGTTGACTGGCTGGTAGTTGGCCTGCTTGTGCCTGCCCGACTGGCGGCTGCGCCATTTGAGGTTGTCCGCCTGGCTGTTGGGGCTGTTCTGATTTTGGCAGATATCCAGGCTTCGAAGGCAAGTTGGCTTTCGACTTATCAGCTTGCATACCACCGCCAAAACCACCAGCAGATTGAATATCGTTCTTACTAAGCTCATTCTTCTCGAGTCCAAAATTGCCGTTGGCTCGCTGATTCTGCTGCAACATGAATCGATTACCCAAGGCGATTCGATTGTCGGTCGAGATAGCTGCCTCCCCACTCTCTACTTTTTCTTGCTGCTTCTTCGCTTCTTGAACAACGTTATAGTTGTTCCCCAATTCTTCGATCAACTTTTG
>CAUJKA010000229.1 GCA_963204965.1 Planctomycetota bacterium
TGTGGGGCTTAGATGCTACCGCTGTCAATCAACTGCAGTGCGAATCATTGCGACAAAGCACTATACTCACGACGTTGGCACCGCTCAATTTGGTGCAAGCTTGGGAGAACGCCACCGAAGCGATTAGCGCAAGCTTTGCCATCGTTACCAGTGGTGCACAAACGACCGACGACGACGCCACGCCATGCGAAGTAGCTCAGGGACCGCTGATCGGATTGGGCCGAGTTATCGTCAGCGAGTACGGACGACTGCGAGCAAAGTTGGTGGACTTGCCACCGACAATTGCAGCTCGCGACTTGGATAACTTAGTGGCTGAACTGATCGCCGAGGATAATGAAGACGAAGTCATGTGGCGCGGAGACAACCGTTTCGCGCAACGTTTCTTGCCTCAGTTGGACAAACCGCTGAGTCAAAAAGCGACGGTTCAATTGCCAGTGCAATTGCGTTTGGGGCGATCGTCGGGTGTCGAAGAACTGCGCTATGAAACAAAGGCTCGTGGGCAACTGGCTGCGGGACAAGTTGAGATCGAAGTTGTTGCCGCAGGTTTGAACTTCAGCGATGTGATGAAAGCTCTGGATCTGTATCCCGGCTTAACCGACGCCGTTGTCGAGCTGGGCGCAGAGTGTTCGGGTAGGATTTCTCGCGTCGGTCCGAATGGCCGTTGGGCTGTTGGCGATGAAGTGATTGCCATTGCTCCCGGCGCGTTTGGTAGCCATGTCACAGTCAATGAATTGTTGGTGGCTCGCAAGCCTCACAATCTCAGCCATGAAGAAGCCGCCGCGGTTCCCGTCGCGTTCCTTACCGCTTATTACGCTCTGCTGGAATGCGCGCGGCTTCGCAAGGGCGACTCGGTACTGATTCACGCGGCCAGCGGTGGTGTTGGACTCGCGGCGATTCAACTGGCTCAAGCCGAAGGTGTTCGCATCTTGGCAACGGCTGGAACCTCCGAAAAGCGTGAGTATGTGCGACGCTTGGGTGTAGACACCGTGATGGACTCGCGAACTTTGGCCTTCGGAGCTCAGACGCTGGACGCAACTGCTGGTCATGGCGTTGATGCAGTGCTTAATTCCTTGCCTGGTGAAGCGATCAACACGGGACTCAGTGTCCTCAAGACTGGCGGTCGCTTCCTGGAAATCGGCAAGCGAGACATCTACAACGATGCCGCGTTGGGCTTGTATCCCTTCCGCAATAACCTCGCTCTGTTTGCGATCGACTTGGATCAACTGTTTAAACAACAGGCAGCTCGCATGGGTGTGATGCTTGAAGAGCTGGTCGAGAGATTTGAATCAGGCGAGCTTCGTCCGTTGCCTGTCGAAGTCTTCTCGGCGGCTGATACGAACGAAGCGTTCAAGTTGATGCAGCAAGGAAAGCACATTGGCAAAGTGGTAGTACAATACCGACAACGTCCACGCAGTATCGTCGCCGGTAGCTATGATCCTTTACAGTTCAAACAAAATGCAACCTATTGGGTCGCGGGTGGATTGGGCGGTTTCGGTCTAGAGATTACCAAGTGGATGGTTCAATGCGGAGCTCGGCATTTGGTGCTGAGCGGTCGAAGTCAGCAACTTCGACCCGCAGCAGTTGAAGCGATTGCTCAGATGCAAGCCGCCGGTGCTTCGATCAAGATCGTACCTTGCGATATCACTCAACCCGCTGCTGTTCGATCGGTTCTTGAGACCATCGATGCAGAAATGCCACCACTGGCTGGCGTGATTCATACGGCGATGGTCTTGGAAGACAAACTGTTGGTGGATTTGGATCGTGCTACTTTGGAACGCGTCTTGTGGCCTAAGGTTCTTGGTGGTTGGAATCTCCACCAACAAACCTTAGATCGCCAGCTTGACTTGTTCGTTGTGTTCTCGTCCTTGTCCAGCGTCTTTGGACACGCCGGTCAAGCGAACTACTCGGCTGCCAATGCGTTGCTGGATAGCTTGGCACACTACCGACGCAATCAAGGCTTGCCTGGCTTGGTCATCAACTGGGGTCACCTTGGCGAAGTGGGTTACCTTGCCGAACGCGAACAACTGGGCGAACGTCTCGAGCGTCAAGGTGTGTTGAGCTTTACGGTCAAGCAAGCGACTAGCTGTCTGGAATATGCCATTCAAACGATGGCAGTTCAGATGAGCGTCCTCAGAATGGATTGGTCGATTTGGCGCGGGCTGGGCATTACCAATCGCGTCTCTCCCAAGTTTGCACACCTGCTTCGCAATACCGATGGCGTTGCAACAGCAGGAACAGAAGTGGCGAGTGTCGAAGGCTTGCGAGCCGCGGTTGGACCACAGCGACTTCGCATGGTCAGCTCGTTACTGCGAAGCAAGATTGGCAGCTTGTTAGGTATGCCTGCCGAACAAGTGCGCGAAGAGCGTGCGCTGCTCGAGATGGGTCTAGACTCGTTGATGGCGGTTGAGCTTCGTAATTGGATTGAAGGCCATATGGAAGTCAATTTGCCGATCTCGGCGCTGATGAAGAGTCAGAGCTTGGGAGGCTTGATCGCTCAGATCAGCGAGGGAATTGGCCAGAACGGTAGTTCAGTTGGTTCCACAAGTTCGGATGCAACGACTGGCTCAACAGCAACTCAATCGGCTTCAGCGACCAGTGCTGAGTCAACTATCGGCAACGCTGCTAACCCAGCCTCGCCTGCTCAGTGGACTAGCGAACAAGCCGGACAACTGCTGAACAACATCGATCAACTGACCGACGATCAAGTTAGCCAGTTGCTCAGTCAAGTGCTGAAGCAGATGTAGTGCGAAGGTGCAATTAAGATTGAACTAGCCGCGCGAGGACTTCATCGTTGACATCCTCGCGCGTAAGCTTAAAGCCTATCCTCTTGCGAGGCCATCTCGCGAAGGATCGCGGCTAGATCGCCGAGCACAATCCCGGTGGCTCCCCAAACAAGATCCTCGCCGCAACGAAATGCATGGGCTCGCCAATGGACTGATCCGCGCGAGTAATTCCCTTGCTGCCGATCATCGCAGTGCAAGAGCTCGTGCACGGGCATGTGAATCAGTCTGGCCACTTCGTAGTCGCACGGCCGATATTCGATCGGTCCCAGATGCACCGAAAGGAATGGAACCAACCAGTAGTCGCTGTTGAAAACCCAGATTGGTTGCAGTTGATCGACCATTGTTCCTGGAAAGCGACTTACTCCTAACTCTTCTTCGAACTCGCGCACCGCAGCTTGAAGATGGTCTTCTCCCGACTCGACGCGTCCGCCTGGAAATGAGATCTGGCCGGGATGATCGGGTAGATGATTAGGACGAACGGTCAGCGGAATCGTAGCCTCTTTCCAATCGGCATCGATCGATGGAAGTTGCAGCATGACCATTACGGCCGCCGGCTTAGCTTGAGGGCTCGGAGGGCTGAAGTGTCGTCCGTAGGCGAGTTCTGGAGAGTATCGCGCTCGTAAGCGTTGCCGATTGGGCAACAACTCAGGACATTGGACTAACGACTGTAACCGAGTCAGCCACCGAGGAGTCACTTCATTCACAATCGACATCATGTTATCCGGTTAGCTTAGTTTCCAGCGCGAGCAACTTCTGCTTCGTGTCGATTCCACCGACACCCGAATACCCCGTCATCTTTCCATTGCTTCCGACGACTCGATGACACGGGATAAGAAGAGGCCATCGATTTTTCGCCATCGCTCCGCCAACAGCTCGAGCCGCGCCAGGGCTGCCAACCTTATCAGCTAGTTCGCCGTAAGTCATCGTGCAGGCTGGTTTGATTCGGAAACAGTGACGCAGGACTTTTTGCTGGAATGCGCTCACGCCTTGCCAATCTAACTGTCGCAGGTCCCAAGAAAATTCACCGGTTTCAAAATAGTCTTGGACGGCTTGTTCTAACTTCAATGCACTGGGCGGAAGATCTTGCGCACTTGACGCTTTGCTGGACTTCGATCGACCGCGAACGAACTCGAAGCTATAGAGTCCCCGTTCAGTCCAACAAGCTTGGAATGGTCCCACGGGCGTTTCGATCAGTTGTAGCAGAGTGTCTGTAGCGACTGTGGTCATCTTGCTTGGACTTTCAAAGCGTTGGTGCGAAGCATCGATTTTAGGGCATTTGTGGGAAGTTCGAAGTCGGGAATTGCGATTTTTGAGAGTTCCGTCGGATTGCGGAACAGTTATCGAAGTGGCGGTTTGGAGGAATGGCCACCACAATCAATGGAAATCAAGACGTTACTCCGATTGCCTAGGGAGGCATGTGTAGCCATAATCGGGGCATTGATGCTTCGACCGAATTCCTTAGGAGAGACAACTGTGAAGCGACGCGGATTCTTAACAACTTCAGCCGCCACGCTTGGTGCACTGGCTGCCTTAAAAGCTCAAGCAGCCGATGGACCGGTACGTCGCGTAGGATTGATCGGCACGGGTTGGTACGGCAAAGTCGACTTACTACGTCTGATTCAAGTTGCTCCGGTTGAAGTCGTATCGCTGTGCGACGTCGATAGTAAGATGCTCACCGAAGCCGCTGATATCGTTGCGTCGCGACAAAAGAGCGGCAAACGGCCGAGGTTGTATAGCGACTACCGCAAGATGTTGGCTGAGAAAGATCTGGACCTAGTTCTGATTGCCACGCCAGATCACTGGCACGCTTTGGCCATGATCGAAGCGGTTAAGTCGGGTGCTCACGTCTACGTGCAAAAGCCAACGGGAGTGGACGTGATCGAAAGCCAAGCGATGTTGGCTGCGGCTAGAAAGTACAACAAGGTTGTTCAGGTTGGCACACAGCGTCGCAGTACACCTCACTTAATCGACGCCCGTGAACGCGTCGTGAAACGAGGCCTGCTGGGTAAAGTCGCCCACATCGACATCTGCTGCTACTATCACATGCGAGCCAAAGAGAATCCGCCCGATAGCACTCCGCCCGATTACTTGGACTATGAAATGTGGGCCGGGCCAGCGCCAAAAATGCCATTCAATTCGCTCATTCATCCACGAAAGTGGCGAGCCTATATGGAGTACGGCAATGGCATCGTGGGTGACATGTGCGTACATATGTTGGATATGGTCCGATGGACGTTGGATTTGGGGTGGCCTAGGCGCATTTCTAGTTCGGGCGGCATCTTGATGGATAAGAACAGTCGAGCCAACATCACCGATACTCAAACCGCGACCTTTGAGTTCGACAATGTTAACGCCGTGTGGACTCATCGCAGTTGGGGCGATGCTCCCGATCCCAAGTTCCCATGGGCGGGCATCATCTACGGCGAGAATGGAACGCTGAAGATGAGCGTCAACAACTTTGAGTTCATGCCGCGCGGAGGCAACGCAAAGCCAATCAGCGGTGAAGCGCTCTTCGAATACGCGAAGTATCCCAAAGATGAAACGGAGAAGGACCTCGAAAGACACGTTGCTTCGGCGGTTCGTGGGCATATGCTCGATTGGCTAGCAGCCATTGATGAAAACAAACGACCTGTCGCTGATATTGAGCAAGGTCATATCTCGTCGGCAAGCTGTATTCTTGCGAACCTTTCGATGAAGCTTGGTCGATCGCTTCAATGGGATCCGATGACGCACCGCGTGGTTGGTGACGAAGAGGCGAACAAGCTGCTGGCGCGACCCTATCGCGGACCGTGGGTTCATCCCGATCCAGAATCTGTTTAGTTAGCACGGGACATATCGAGTTGTCGAACAAGATCAACGTACTAATGGTTGGAACGGGCGAGTACACCACGGGGTATGTGGCTGGGTCGACGGCTGCCTCGGACAAGCGAGCTGGAGTGATAGGAACGACCTTGTTCGATTTGCGTCGACGAGGCCTTGTCGGCAACTTGCTCATGGCCGGTACGAACGGCACGAAGTATCCCGAGATTCGCCGACACTTGCAGCGAGCCATTGCGGACACGTACCGCGATATGGATGTTCAGTTCGAGAGCTTTCCCGCAGACTTGGTTTCCCGACAAGCGGACGCTTATCGGGATGGTCTGAATCGGTTGAAAGCGGGTGACGCCGTTACGGTGTTCACTCCCGATGACACACACTTTCAAATCACCATGGATGCTATCGATCGTGGCTTGCATGTCTTGGTTGCCAAGCCATTGGTGAAAACGGTGGAGGAGCATTCAGCAATTATCCAAGCCGCTCAGCGCAAGAATGTGCTGGTTGCGATGGAGGTCCACAAGCGATGGGATCCAATCTATGTGGACGCGCGCGATCGGATTCGGCAGTTAGGCGAATTCAGTTTTTTCCAATCCTACATGAGTCAGCCGAAGTCGCAGTTGCTGACCTTCAAGAGTTGGGCGGGCAAGTCCAGTGACATCAGCTACTATCTGAACTCGCACCACATCGACTTCAGTGTATGGGCTTGCTCCCATAGGGCTCGCCCAGTTTGTGTGCGAGCCAGCGCGGCGACGGGACTTGCTCAATCGCAAGGCATGGATACCGAAGATACCATCACGTTGGTTGTCGATTGGGAGAATCAGCCCAGCGGCAATCTCGCCACGGCAATTTATACTGCCTCGTGGATTGCCCCCAAGTCAGACGTTCATTCTCAGCAGCGATTTTTCTACATGGGCCACGAAGGCGAAGTGACAATTGACCAAGCTCATCGCGGCTACTCCATCGCTTCGGATGCTTCCGGCTATAGTTCACCAAACCCATTGTTCATGAAGTACACTCCCGATGCGCAGGGGTACTTCTCTGGGCAGACCGGCTATGGTTACCGTAGCATCGAAGCGTTTATCCAAGCCGCTCATGAGATACGACTTGGACTCGCTCAGCCTGCCGACTTCAACTCGAAGCTGGCTACGGCTCAAGACACACTCTGGGTGACTGCTATTTTGGAAGCTGGACGCCAAAGTCTCGATTCCGGTGGTCAGCGAGTCTTGATCGAGCTTCATCCTGAAAATGATCGAGTTACACTTACCGTCGCTTAACTCAATGCTGCATACGATTTTTGATGTTGCACGTTTGGTCATTCGAGACGCTTCGTTCTTCGGATTTTCGTGCTCGTACTCGTGCTCAGTCGAAGACGGTGCTCGTGCTCGAATTCGGTCTTTCGAGTACGATTACGACCACCATTTCATTGAGCACGAGCAGGATTTCTTGATGCAGTCTTCAAACAGTGCAACATCGAAACTAGCGCCCGCGGTTCAAGAAATGATCGCTGTCTTTTGATTCCACTTTTCACCACTACTCATCGGAGACTTTACAACATGCGAAAGCTCATCTTCTCTTGCTTGGTTTTGCCAATGCTCGCGCTGCTGGTGCCTCAAGTTGATGCACAACAAGCGGACGGAAACAAACTTCAACTGCCTTCTAGCAACGACACGATGCCAGGCGTTGGTCCAGTGCGTCGCCTCGATTGGTTTGTCAATCTTTGGAACAAGCGCCGCGCGGAATGGGCAGCGAAGGTTGAGGCCGATAAGGGTGCGATGGTCTTTTTCGGCGACTCCATCACGCAAGGTTGGGGAGACGATTTCAAAGACCTGTTCACTGACATGAAGGTCGCCAATCGCGGCATCAGTGGTGATACAACTCGCGGAATGCTCTTTCGCCTGAACGAGGATGTGCTGAAGGTTCAACCCAAGGCTGTCGTCATGCTGATGGGAACCAACGACTTAGAAGAAAAAGCCGAGCCCGAAATGATCCGCGACAATGTTAAGTCGATCATTGAAGCCTTGGGTAAACACGATGCCAAGATGCCGATCATCGTTTGCTTGGTCTTTCCAAGCTCAGAAACAAAAGCTCGACCGGCAGATAAGATCCAACGAATCAATGAACTAATTACCGAAGCAGTTGCCAAGAACAAGCAAGTTACGGTGCTGGATACCTGGAAGCCGTTTGCCGACGATAAGGGAAACGCAAAGCTCGAAGAGTTCCCTGACTTGTTGCACCCCAACGATGCAGGCTATAGAAAGTGGGCTGGGCTTCTCAAGCCAGCTCTAGTGAAATTGTTCAACCTGATGAAGCCCACCAATGAGCTCGAGTCTTGGCAGTTTGAAGAGCATTTCGATGGCAAGGGAACAATCCGCGTCGACGGCGAACAGATTGTGTTTCAGACTACCAAGCAAGGTAGCGAAAACTGGCACGTGCAAGCCTACCAGACACGTTTGGATCTTGAGGAAGGGGCTCGCTATGAGTTGAGCTTCACCGCTTCTTCAGCCGAGGGACGAACGGTCTACGTTACGGCTGGGATCAACGAGGACGATTGGCACAACATCGGCTTGTTCGAGGAATGCTACATTGGCAAACAGCCTGATACCTATAAGTTCACCTTTACTGCATCGGACACTCGCAAAGGCAACAACCGAGTCGGCTTTGTGCTCGGCGATCAAAGCGGATCCATTTCCGTTTCGAACCTGAACTTGAAGAAGCTCTAGCGCAGACGGATAATGGAATTCAGGCCGGAACACGCGCTCTTCGCGGTTCCGGCTGGGGCTCAAGTTCGTCGAAGAGCTTGTTGAAAACTATTAACGAAACTCAGTCATCAAGGCGTACTGTTTCGCCGCCTTCGCGAGTTCCCAAAGCTTGCCAAACACTCAGGTCAACCTGTTCGTCAACAGAACGTACTGATCCATCAACTAGAGCAATCTGCACTAGATTGGGGTGCATGCTTCGTGAGGGTATTGCATAGATATCCACATGGTGTACGCAAGGTAAGATTTCTCCTTTGCAGGGGTTAAACTGGATAATTCGACTTTCGAAGTTGATCCAGTTGACCGGTCGATCTTGCCAGATGATGTCAGTATTGGGGCCGAACGAGGTCGAGAATCCAGATTGAATTTGACGACCGCTGACCCAACGCGTGTGCGAGTGCTCGATGCGCTTACGGTAGAAACCGAGATCATAGAGATCTTGCACGCTCTTGGGGCCAGGATAGTCTTTGGGAAGACATTTCCACGATTCAACGACATCGAGGTTTGGGATAACCTCGGCAAATAGTATTGTGTGAGAAAGGCCATCACGGATCTTAACCAGTGGTTGCTTCTCGGACGGATGAAGTGCAGGGGCAAGCTTCCGGCTTATGCTTGCTTCCCAATTGCCGATGCAGTATGCGTAGGTGATAGGAAGATGTGGTACGCCGTGGTCTGAGTATGTTTCGCTACCGCTGAAACTTGGGCAGGAGTAGAGGGCAGGACGAAAGCGGGAGTAGTACTCGCCGTCAACTGGCTGATTGAAGCCTTTATCCTTTGGAAAGATATCTGCTGCGGCAATGTCGAGGTGCTTAAGCAGCCCTACAAAGATAGACCATGATTCAAAGGCTGTTCCAAGTTCTTGGGTAGAGGGATTGCAGGGAATTCTTCCCAACGTTGGCGGTAGTCCACGGTCAGAGTCTGCTATTGTGACCAGAGCTATCTGACGAAGATTGTTCAGACAACTAGTCTTTCGAGCTGCCTCGCGCGCTGACATTACCGCTGGCAGCAAGAGACCGATCAAAACACCGATGATCGCAATGACGGTCAGCAATTCGACTAAGGTAAATGCCCGGGCGCGACGTAGCATGAAAGACCTCCATCGGAACCTTCGACAATTAGAAGAGTTAGAACCTCATTGTAGAGTTTTTTACTTGTATTGCAAAAAATCTAATGAAGCCCTAGAAAACTCAACATCGTCGCCTTTCGCTCCGCGAAAGTATGCGTGGCTGTAGCTGATCCCGCCAGGGTTCAGATCTTTGCCCCTACGAACACCGCGACACATCTCGCCACTTTCGCGGGAGCGAAAGGCGACTATCTTCAACTATCCCCAAAGCAATACAAATGATTCGCTGATCGCACATACAACAATCCATCGTGGATCGTTGGAGTCGCCACGATCGATTCGCCCAGCGAATAAGTTCCTTTGACTTCGAATGGCTTGCCGGTTTTGACTACCGTGATCTTTCCATCCAAGCTTGCCAGTACCAGCTTGTCTCCGCCGGCTACCGGTGAAGCGTAGTATTGTCCTGCGGCTTCGCCTAATCTCGCGCGTTGTAGGAGCTCGCCCGAGTCCTTATTGAAGGCTAATAGAATGCCACCATCGTTAATCAAGTAGGCAACATCGTTGGGTACGATTACCGACGGAATGTAAGGAACCGTCTTGGTGTACTTCCAAAGTATGTCTCCGCTCAGCTCATTACCGTTGTGCTTATACTCGATACAAGC
>CAUJKA010000230.1 GCA_963204965.1 Planctomycetota bacterium
ACTGCAGTTGGAGCAGCAGATTCGCCAAGCCATCATGGGAGCGATCAATCGACGTCAACACACACCGCTGCCAAGCGCTAACAGTATCGACTGGAAGTGGACGATCGGCCGCAACTTGAAGAACTATCAGCAAGATCTCGGCACGATCGTCCCCGAGCGAGTGTACTTCTACTCGCGAGCTGAACGCACCAATAGCTGGACCGTCATTGTGGACATGGATCAGAGCGGATCGATGGCGGACTCGGTTGTGTACGGCGCGATTATGGGTTCGATCTTCGCGTCGTTGCCTGCGCTCAAGACACACGTCATTGCGTTCGATACTGAAGTCGTGGATCTCACCGAGAAATGTGGCGACGATCCAGTGAATATGCTTTTTGGAGTTCAGCTTGGTGGTGGTACCGATATCAACAAGTCGGTCGCCTATTGTCAAAAATTTATTGAAGACCCAGCCAAGACGCTGTTCATCATGATCACCGATCTTTATGAGGGCGGCAATCAAGCTCAGCTAGTTCGTCGGTTGGAGGAGATGGTTGGCAACGGAGTGAAGTGCATCTGTCTTCTCGCGTTGGCGGACCATGGAAAGCCTATGTTTGATGAGTCGCTTGCCAAGAAGCTAGCTTCGATAGGCATCCCCTGCTTTGCCTGCAACCCTAGTCGCATGCCCGAACTGCTCGACAAAGCCCTTCGCGGCCAAATCAACAGCTCGATGTCCACCACCGCATTTCAGTAGGAGTTCTTCGTAGGGTGTGTGCAGCAAGCGTTCTACAAACTTACTTAACTTCAGAACGAACCTCAAGCAACGGTTCACATTGCTCTCCCAATTCGCCCGCTTGCGCAACACACCATTAGCTTTTGGGCTTGAGTTGTTTGCTGTTGACAATCTCGCTCATTATACTCGCCTTTTACGATTGAACCCGCTGGAGGGGCGACCGGTCAAAAATGGAACCATATCAAAATGTTTAGACGCGTCGTTAAAACTCTGATACTCGTATCAAGCCTAATTGTTGTTGCCATAGCATTGATGGTGTTCTTTCCCATCCTGAACCCCAAAACCTGGAGTTTCAGACGCAATTAAGCCGAATCGAAGACAGCATTCGCGAGCAGAAACAGCCAGTCTTTTTTTCCGACCTCACCAACGAAACTCAGTCGCAGATCGAAGTCGGCAACCGTGTCTTTGAACTTGCCACGAATCTGAAGATCCCTCAAGAAGCCAGCCAACTCCTTTGGAAAGTGCTAAACGAACAGAAGCAGCTAACAGCGGAAGAGCTTCAACTCGTTCGCGACTCAATGCCGCTTCACGAAGAGATGTTGACTCAATTGGCAGCGATCGATGACGAGTGTCGATTTTCCTACGACTTCAACACAACGAATCCAGCTGAAATCTCGCTTCCTCAGGTGCAGGAAATTGGCAACATTTCAAAACTTTTATACGGGAAATTCCTTTTGGCCCTCGAAGGCAACGATATAGATCGAGCGATTAGCTGGATCTCTGAACTTTTTGAAACCGGGGATTGGCTTGAAAATGACCCGTTTTTTGTATCTCAAATGAATCGAGTTCGTTGTGGCCAGTATGGAATTGTTGGTATCGAGAAGTTGATTGGTCGCGTTGCTCTTTCAGAAAATCAGTTTCTTTTGATCGACCAAAAGTTGGCCGACGCAGAGCGGAGATTTCGATTGCGAAGTGTAGTGATGGCCGAACGCGCAATTGTGAATACACAGTTTGTTCAAATTAGCAAAGTCAGCACGTACAAGCTCAAGAATCTGTTTAAGGGCAAGGAGGTTTTGATCAGTGGAGGATTTTCGTTTGCTCCCGATGTCGACGAAATGTGGTTTCCCAGCGGAGCACTCGACCAGCGAACTTGGGCACTTGAGGCGATGGGAAAGCAAGCAGATTTGATCGACCAAATGCCGTGGCAGGCTGAGTCGCAATGGCAAGAGCTTGAGTCGATCAAAGACGACTTTACAAAGGACAAGAAACCGATTGGAGATATCTACCCTGCTGTTGCCTACATGCGAAATCTCGGCTTGAGTTATCGTCAAAGGCTAGTCAACGCAAGACTTGCGCTGCGGGTGGTGCGATTTTATCGAACTGAGAGCAATGAACTTCCTGAGCGATTGGACCAAATCGTTGACGAGACTATTCGTCCTTCGTTGCAGGAAACTTGGAATGGCGGTCTGCCTCAGTATCATCGTTCAGAGGACGGTTTCGAAATTCTCTCGAACGATTTCCCGAATGATCATCGAACTCCAACGAGCGTTAAGGTCCAGCTAAAGTAAAGCGGCTGGTCGTTAGATTGCGTTCCACTTTCATCGCTCCTCCCGAACCTGCTCGACTTTCTCTAACGAGCTAAGGTTTTGTAGGGTGTGTGCAGCAAGCGTTCTACCAACGAACTCTACTTCAGAACGAGCCTCACACAACGGCTCACACCGCTTCCCAATTCACTCGCTTGCGTAACACACCATTAGCTATTAGCTGTTAGTTATCGACCGTCCCGAACCTGCTCGACTTTCTCTAGCGATCCCCACTAGAGTCGCTTATTGAAGACAGTTGCACCAAAACGCGTCGTGGATGGAGTGCCGTTGGATGATGGCTGCGAAACAGAGTACAAATCCTTGGCCTCGTTCGCCAAGTACTTGGGTTCAGATTCAAAGAACCGTTGGAAGATCGGCATAAAGGTAGGCACGTCGATCACTCCTATTTCGACCAGATAGTCTAGCGTACCATCTTGGTGAAATTCACAAGTCAGCTTCGCACGTTTGGACAGGTTTTCTTGCAGTACCTTTTTCGCGTCAATTCGCGGGCCCTTCGGATCTCGTAGTAGACCGCCTATGACTTCCTTAGCCACGGTCTTGTCACCAGTGCCTAAGTACACAACCTCTTCGATGAAGGCCAAACCATCAACATCAAACTCGTAAGTGACGGCATCATCCAATTGCTCGGAACGAGTTACCTTTTTTATGGACTTGAATAGAAACGTCGCTTCGATGGGGGGCGAAACGGGAGAGTTTTCTTTCGTTCGGTCCTTAAAACAGTCAATGAACAGTTGCTTAGGAATCGGGGTTGGCTCCGTTGCGTTACAGGAAGACGCTATGGCATCGAACAACTTCGCGTAGGGGTTTGATTTCAGCAATTGCTTCTTGTCGGCCGCTTGCTGCTCCTTTATCTTGTCGATCACAGCAGCAGTTCGTTCGACAGCCTCCTTCGATGCTCCGCGGATCGTAGGAACGCCCGTCTCAGGATCAACATTGACATCGACATGATCCTTCATTTGGAGACTCGGCGATTTTGACTGAAGAGTCTCAGGTCGATTGTCAGCGACTTGCTTCTTAAGCTGTTCCAATAGTTCGGCAATCGCAGTCTGCGCGGCGGGAGTTTGCCTTACCACAAGACTTTTGTTCTGTGGATATGCAGTGATCGATGCTTGGCTTGAACTCCAACTTTCAGGATGTATTGTTGAACGAATCAGCTTGATCAAGGGCTCCATTTGTTGTTCAATCAGCACGGCTGATTGGGAGTCCAGAAGCGATTCTATTTTGTGGCTAACAACGGTAAGCTCCGGTGATTCCACTCGCTTGACCTTTACGACTTGCACACCGCCTCGTGATATCGTCACGACGCCATCTGATACGACCGCTTGGTCAAACGCCTGGTCAATTTCGACGGTGTATTTCCCTGCAGCGATGCGAGTCGACTTGCCGTCGCGTGAAACCGTCATCGTTTCAACGACCTTTTCGCCCTGCACGATCTTGATCGGAATATCATCTGCATCGCACTCGATCGTCAGCGTGCCTTTGTTCATCTCCAGGACGATCAGCACACCAGCGAACATCAAGGAGAAGAGGGCCAACATGGCGACTAGTCTGGCGAAAGGACCTCGACGGAACCGCTTGGCTGAAGCGCGTGAGATAGCCTCGGGCAATGGAACGCTTGTGGGCTGTTGGACATGCGCCAAGCAACCTTCAAGCGTTTCGGCTATCTGATCTGCGGATTCAAAACGGTCACAGGGAGATTTCGAGAGTAGTTTCATCACAATGCGATCCAACCACTCGGGGATATCTGCGTTGACCTCGCGAATTGATCGTGGCGAGTCGCCAACGATTCGGTGCAAGACGGCATAGCTGGCTTCTGCTCGAAACGGCGGATGGCCCGTGCACATTGCGTACATCGTACTACCCAGGCTAAACAAATCGCTGCGAGCATCGACCTTATCGCCTCGTA
>CAUJKA010000231.1 GCA_963204965.1 Planctomycetota bacterium
ATTCAATCGGGTAAGAGTCCCGTGCACGAGCAAGACGCACTAGATCTTGAACAGTGGATTCGCGAACGTTTAGTCTTTGGGCTGCGTCAAATGGCTGGCGTTGATATGGCAGAGCTATCGAACAATTGGCCAGGCAAGTTAGACGAACTGTTCGAACCATACCTTGCACGCTATCAAGAGCATGGATGGCTAGAAGTTTTTGAAGGGCGTTTGCGACTGACTCGACAAGGCCTCGTCATCAGTGACAGCCTTTGGCCGGACCTCTTGGTGAGTGGGCAAGTTGGCTAGTTCAAAACGGTCGACGTCAGCCTAAGTTACTAACGCACCTTATCTGGTCCGCCAGCCTTGGCAGCTTCAGCAACCGCCTCAGCCTCTTTCGCAGGCATGGACCAGCCCAAGTCGCTGAGAAGATCGCGACGATGCGAGAGATACCAACCGCGATCGAGAATCTCCGCGTTTTGTTCGAGCATCATTAGCGCTTGTCCATTCCAATTGTCGCGTCGCAACATTCGCACTTCGACCAAAATGAACTCGGGGCGATCATGGCCAACCAGCTCACCTAATTGGTTGTACAGTCCCAGAATCTGCGATTCATGTTGTTGAGCGTCTTTGATCGCTTGTTTGGCTTGCATCTGAGGCGATTCCATGTGAACTAGCGCCCGAGCGGCTCGATAATAGCAGTAAGCGCGAGCCATACGAGTCTCGTCGGTTTGCGTTTCAATCGCTGCAAGTTGCGTCGCAAGCTTGGTCGCCGATTCAACAATCTTCTCGGCGTAATCATTGCGATATTGCTTTTGGTCAATCCAGTGCAGGTAGAGCTGTTGGACTCCCAGATCTTCAGGATGCTTCTCAAGCAATGCTTGCAACTCAGTTGTCTCTTTGGCCGTTGGCTTGGCAGACTTGCCCAGCAGTTTGGCTCGTAAAGCTGTCGCGGTTTTTTCAGGGTCAAGGGTCGGCTCGGTGGCTCGGTTGGCAGCTTCCCGTTGTTTCATCCATGGGCCATCTTTCAGTTCGCCCGAGTTCCACTGGCTGAGCCACTGTTTTTGAGCTTCCAGTTCTTTTCGCAACGGCCCCTTAATAGCTTGGTCCGATAATTGCTGTTCGATCAACTGAAGTTGAGTGGCTTTCCATTGGCTGTTGGGATCGCCCGACGACAAGACGCTCAATTGTCCAAACGCGGAGGATAGAGTCAGGAGAGTTGTTGCAAGCAAGACAGCAAAGCGAAATGGTTTCATCGGTTGAAAGAAATCGTTGAGAGCCAGAGATGTTGAATTGCCGAAGATTATAGCTGGGCTAGCTCGATTTGCTCGAAGTCAGCTAAAAAAACGCCGATTTCCATTAGAGGCATCCTAGGCGGAAAAAGGCCGCAATCCGAGATTCTCTTGTTTTGCGAAAAATGCTATCTTGTGATTTGAACATGCCCCCAACGCTGCGAAAGTCAAAGCATCATGCGAAATAACGTGCTTAGAAACACAACGACAGTCGTGTTGGCTGGCGGAAAGGGTACGCGACTGGAGCCCCTGACGCTGGACCGAGCAAAGCCTGCGGTACCGTTTGGTGGTAATTACCGCATCATCGATTTTGTACTATCCAATGCTATCAATTCTGGGCTCAGACGCATCCTTGTGTTGACGCAATACAAGGCGCTCAGTTTGGATCGACACATTAACCTCGGCTGGCGGCAATACTTTTGTGCCGAGCTCGGCGAGTTCCTGGACGTGGTACCGCCGCAACAACGGATCGACGAACATTGGTATCAAGGCACGGCCGACGCGGTCTACCAGAACATCTTTGCCATCGAAAAAGATCGACCCGAGTATATTGTCATCCTGGCTGGTGATCACATCTACAAGATGAACTATCTGTCGATGATCGAGTTCCATCGCGAGATGGAAGCAGACTTAACCGTCGGCGCATTGAACGTCAGTCGCGAAGCTGCGAAGTCGTTTGGCGTGATTGAAGTTGACGAAGATTCGCGGATTACTGGCTTTGAAGAAAAGCCCAACGAGCCCAAAACGCTGCCGGGCGACGATCAAAACTGCTTAGCTTCGATGGGCATTTACGTTTTCACAGCTCGATTCCTTTTCGAGCAACTGTGTCGCGATGCCACCGAGCCAGAGAGTCACCATGATTTCGGCAAGAACATCATTCCTTCGATTATCGATACTCAGCGAGTCTTTGCGTTTCCGTTCAAGGATGAAAATCGAAAGCGACACGCTTACTGGCGTGATGTAGGCACCATCGATGCCTATTATGAAGCCAACATGGACCTTATCGAGATCGACCCAGAGCTAAACCTCTACGATCAAGACTGGCCAATTCGCACTTTGCAGTCCAACTTGCCACCGCCAAAGTTTGTCTTTGGTAGCGATGGGGACCCCCATCGTCGCGGACAAGCCATCGATAGTCTGGTAAGTCCCGGAACTATCGTTAGTGGTGGAACGGTGCAGCGCAGTGTCATTAGCCCAAATGTGCGAGTTAACAGCTATGCCTCGGTGGAGAATAGCATTATATTCGAGGGCGTGAACATTGGTCGACACGCAAGAGTTCGCCGCGCGATCATCGATAAGAACGTTAACATTCCTCCGGGGATGGAAATTGGTTTTGATTTAGACCTTGATCGACGCCGCGGATTCACCATCAGCCCAAGTGGTATCGTAGTCATTTCCAGGAACGACAATCCTTCGACCGATTTAGACAATGTGCAATACGTCGACCCGCCCGTAACGATGTATCGCTAAGTTCGAATACCTGAGCTTTGTTTCAAGGAAAGAGTACGTGCCAGGAAATACAACGGTCTTCCTGATGGGCCTAGGTGTCGGATCAGCGCTGCTGATTATGGGCTTGGTCCTCGGCTATTGGTTTGGGCGTAAAGGCAGTCCGTCGGTCGAGCCCATGCAGGGACAACAGTTCTTAACATTTCTGCGCACGATGTCGCAGATGACCAGCGAGTTTTCCGGCGACATCAATCGATATCAAAGTCAATTGACGAATATCAATCAGCGAGTTCAACAAGGCGACGCGCCGCGCGAAGAGCTCTTGAAAATGGTTGGTGACATGATGTCTACCAACCGTCAGCTTCAGCAACGACTTGAAAACACCGAGAAGAAGCTTGAGACTCAGACCGACCAACTGGCCAGCTATCTGAAAGAGGCTCGCACCGACGGCTTGACGGGATTGCCCAATCGAAAATCCTTCGACAAAGCCATCGACGAACTGTATGCAGCTTGGCAGAAGCAGCAACAGCCATTTTGCATTGGCTTGATCGATATCGATCACTTCAAAAAGATCAATGACACTTACGGTCATCCGGCTGGCGATGCTGTACTTAAGCACATGGCTCAAACGTTGCAGTCAGAGCTATCCGATGTAGTTTGTGTCGCTCGATATGGCGGCGAGGAGTTTGGTGTGTTGAGTATTGCCAATCTCAACGACTCAGCGAATTTGCTCGACCGACTTCGTGCTGTCATCGCTAAGATTCAGATTGAGCATGATGGCAAGTTCATCGATATCTCGCTCAGCGCCGGTGTGGCTCAGATTGTCTCCGGCGAGAGGATTGGCCAGTTGGTGCGTCGCGCCGACGAGGCGCTTTATGCGTCGAAGCTCGGAGGCAGAAACCGTGTCCATCTACACGATGGAACAATTTGCCGATTGGTGACAAAATGCACTCCGGGTCCAGTTGTTGGAGCTGCCGAAAGTACCAAGGACGTAGCCACACTCTCGCAATCTCATGAGGCTCACGACGAAGTCAGTCGCGTTCAAGAGAGACTTAGACGCATCGTCCAAGAAGAGACTCAACGTGTCGCCGATCGTGAGCATCAATCCTCCATCACCGCATTCTTCGTAGGGTGTGTGAAGAGTGCATTTGCCGAATGTGTTCGCGCTATGGTGTAGTCTGCTATACGTTACTCTACCGCGCAACTAGCGACTGCACGCGTAACACACCATCCTGCTCCGCGATAGTATTTCACGACCTCGTTCCCCTAGACTCATAGGCGTGTTGCGAGGTCTGACATACGTTACACTTCCGCGCTACTATTGACCGCACGCGTAACACACCATCTTCCTCCGCGAGTGTAATTCACAGTCACGCTCACCTAGCCTCATTGGCGTGTTGCGAGGTCTGACAACCGGTTTGCTGGCCACTTTGATTCGGCAACAAAAATCGTTTGTGATTGGTCATTGGTTTCCGACCTCTACACACGCCCTACGAAGACCTACGAAGAACTGCTCAAAAACTAATTCGAAAAAAAACTCGAAAAAGTTTGTAAGGATTTTGCGTCTCGTCCGTCTACCAATCTTTGCCAAACGTTTGTCGCTGTGACGAGCGTGAAGACAAATCGAAATGATGGAGAATCAAAATGTCCAAGTTCCCACGAAATCTTGTTATTGCCTTGGCTGTTTGTTCGGCAACGGCCTTTCTTTACCTGCCGACCTTACTGGCTCAGGATGCTTCGAAGAAAGCCTCGCCGACATCAATGAAATCTGGCGTCGCAATTGAAACATCAGCCAAGACCAAGAAAACAGCGGACGGCACACCAAGCGTTCCTGCTGCCAAAAATACAGCCGCTAAGACTGCCATCGCCAAGGATAGTGGCGCAGAGAAATCAAAAGCGGCCTCCAGCAAGTTGCGACTGCCTCGCTATTTCTCTGGAATTGTCGACGAAGACCAGCGCGAACAATGCTTGGCTATTCAGCTTGAATACCGTCAAAAGGTTGCCGAGCTGGAAGAGGAGCTTTCGCGAGTCCGCCAAGATGAAATGTCTGCCCTAGAAAAGGTGCTCACCGATTCACAGCGAAAACTGCTGGAAAAGAAGCGGTCGGAAGGCAAGTCCAAGGCGTCTAGCGAGATAACCAAGACGACAAGCGAATCCGACGAAGGTGGGATGTAGTCTTGGTAAACCAAGAACACTTGGTGGATTGATTGAGGAATCACGTTCCGCTACGGATTCGCGATCAATCCACCCAAGTTGCTCGATTTTGCATTGATCAATCTGTCAACTGTCGAGCCGTTCGAGTGGCTCGAGAACTCAAGCGGCTCGCCGCAAAGTGGGACGCCGCAAAGTTGGACAATGAAGGTACAATCTTACACCGAGAGTTACTTAGGGAGATTCGTGATGGGAAGGCCTGCTACGGTGAGCACAAGAGATTTGAAACCAAGATCCTCAAGGGCAGCCGTCAATTCGAATGCGGCAAACCATCGCGAGATCCACACGACAACGGAAGGTCCAAATTTGGCCAGTTCTACCAACAACGCGGATGAATCGCAAATCGATCCAGCCCAACTATCGGATTGGCTGGCCCTACTCAAGGATCGATTCGGGCTCGATCAATTTCGCCCCGGGCAACTGGCGGTGATCGGCAGTTTGATGGCAGGGCGATCCGCGGCCGCAATCTTTCCAACAGGCGGGGGAAAATCGCTGTGCTATCAGTTTCCGGCCTCCATCATTGATGGTTTGACCGTGGTGGTTTCACCGCTCCTGGCACTCATGCGCGAACAAGTCGACCAGCTTAACCATCTAGGAATTGCCGCCTATCGATTGGATTCGACTCTAACGGCGGAACAGTCGAGCCAAACGAGTCAAGCAGTTCGAGCCGGTGAGGCTAAGTTGCTGTATGTGGCACCCGAACGTTTCTTTAACGAACGATTTCGTGAGATGATCGAAGGCGTCAAAATCGGTCTCTTTGCAGTCGATGAAGCGCATTGCATCAGCCAATGGGGTCACTCATTTCGTCCCGACTATTTGAAACTTGCTCAAATCGCTCGACAGCTTAACTCTGAACGGATCTTAGCTCTAACCGCAACTGCCACACCGGCTGTCTTGGAAGACATCTGCTCACAGTTTGGAATCGAAAGGCAGTGCGCTGTACAAACACCGTTCTATCGCTCCAACTTGAATCTCTCCGTAAAGTTATGCGATCCCAAATCTCGCCAACAACAGCTTGTTGAACAACTTTCTCAGGCTCCCAACTGCCCTGCTATCGTTTATGTGACTCTTCAAAAGACTGCCGAAGAAGTTGCTGATTCGCTAACCAAAAGTGGTCTCCAAGCTCGCGCATATCATGCTGGTATGGAAGATCCACAGCGCAAGGCGATTCAGGACTGGTTTATGCAGTCGCCGACGGGAATCGTGGTTGCAACGATCGCTTTCGGAATGGGAATCGACAAGGCCAACATCCGCGCGGTCTATCACTACAATCCTTCGAAGTCCTTGGAGTCCTACGCGCAGGAGATAGGACGAGCCGGTCGGGATGGTTTGCCCTCGGTTTGCGAGACGTTTCTCGTCCCCGAGGATCGCGTTGTCTTAGAGAATTTTGTTTACGGAGATACTCCGTCTAAGGATAGCGTTCGACTGTTCACGCAGATCGTAGCGGGGCAGCCCAACGAGTTCTTCATTAGCTACTATGGCCTAGGTTATGACACCGATATTCGCGATGGCGTCGTACGAACTCTGATGACCAATCTGGAACTTCGCGGGCTGATTCAATCGACTTCGCCTCGTTATGACCTCTACAAATTTAAGCCCAAAGTCCAATCGGCTCAGATTCTCAAGCATTTTGAAGGCGAACGGAAGCAGTTTGCTGGTAGCGTATTGGCAATGGCCGTCAAGAAGCGAGTCTTTTTCGAAGTCGATGTTACGCACGCGTCGGTAAGACTGAAGTGCGATCGTTCTCGCATCGTTCGAATGTTGGAGTACTTTGATCAGAATCAATGGATCGAGCTTGAGGCGAGTGGCCTAGCCTTCGGCTATCGCAAGCTACAACCGATCACCAACGCACCGGCACTCGCCGAGGAGCTTTACACATACTTAATCGAGCGTGAGAAGGGCGATCTGCGGCGGCTCGATCAGGTCTTCGATTTATTCGCTGGCTTGAAGTGCAATAGTCAGGTCTTGTCCGAACATTTTGGACAACAATTGGAGAAGTCCTGCGGGCACTGCAGTACATGTTCCGGCCAATCGATTGGGAAGGTACCAACGGCAAACTATCCTAGTGTTGGTGATTCAGCGCGGACGGCAGTCGCCCGACTCCGCAAAATGCACCCCGATCTCTTGAGCGACACAAGAGCTCAGGCTCGCTTCCTGTGCGGGTTAACCTCTCCCAAGTTCACGCGAGCAAGACTTTCGAGAGATTCGTCCTTCGGATGCTGCGCAGCGATACCCTTTGCAACCGTTGTTCAAGGGCTCTCGTAGTCGTAGCGTCGTCAGTCTTGGATACCCATGGATGCACGGGATTTCGTCGAAATCCCTTAAAACGATTCCGAAAACTCGACAAACCATAAATAAAAACGCCCATTCTTCAGCAGTTGGGCCAAAAAGTTTGTACTCTAGCTTCTGCGGTAATGAACGCCCTAAGCTCACTTCTTCCGCGCATCAACTAGCCCAACACTCTTCCCAGATGCCTTCGATCATGCACCATTGCTTTGAAGCTGCTTTGCAACTCATCCGCAACAAAAAAAAATCACGGACATCGCGCGATCATCGGAGTCGATTTTACGTCGAACGGTTTGAAGAACGGACCGTGTTTGCCGCGGGGGACTTGGACGTAACGTTCGGCCAGAATGGGCATGCGCTTTCTGATTGGTCGACCACCTCAGCCGTTGCGTCCATTGCGTTTGCAGTGGCCATTCAAGCTGATGGTAAGTCGGTTGCAGTTGGTGAGGGTGGGCTAATTCGGTATCAGTCCGATGGTTCAGTGGATACCAGCTTTGGAGTCAACGGTATCGTCGCGTATCCGTACTACGCTAAGTCAATCGCCTTGAGCACCGATGGATCCATCGTTATTGCTGGTGGAACGAGCCGCAACAATAGCGAAGATTTTGTCGTCAGCCGTTACTTGAGCAATGGGACTCCAGACACCGGCTTTGATGTCGATGCACACGCGCAGCTCAACTTCGGAGTCGGAATCGAAATAGCAAACAGTATCGCGATTCAAAGCAACGGGAGCATTCTTGTAGCAGGCACCAGTGATCGGTCCGTGGCGGTTGCCAGACTGTTACCAAATGGTCAATTGGATACCAGCTTTGATACTGATGGGCGGCTTACCAGATTGATCTATAGCCAGTCCAACGTTGCCAATTCAATTGCCGTTCAACCCAACGGAAGAATCTTAGTGATGGGAACGGCTTGGGACTACTCTGCCGTGGCGAGTAACCATGATATTTTTGTAATGCGACTCAATGTGGCAGGCAGTTTGGATACGACATTTGACTTGGATGGAATCTCGTTTATCAACGCAGGACGTTTCGATGACGGTCGAGACTTCACGCTACTCGACAATGGGATGATGGTTGTTTCAGGATTCTCGAATCTCAACTTCCGCAATAATCTCTTGATCGCTCGACTCAAAGCTGATGGAACACTCGACGGCAACTTCGATGCAGACGGGATCAAAACAGAGGGGCTGTCGGGAGTCTTGTCCGATCCAATTGGAGGTGAATCGCACTTTGTTCAAGCCGATGGATCAATTTTAGTTTCCGCTGGTAGTCGAATGCTTAGGTTTAACTCGACGGGAGCCTATCAATCGGCTGAGTTTACGAACATCTTTGGTTTTTCTAACATCGCGGACATGAAGTCGACCTCGGACAATAAAGTAATTCTCGGTGGTCGTGCGCTCAATAAGTTTGCTGTGGCGAGAATGGGAAGTGACAAGCTACTCGACGCATCATTCTCTGGCGATGGAATTCAGCTACAAGTATTTGGACCCAGTGACGACATCGCTGGTCGCGCCGCAGTACATACCGACGGCAAGTTACTTGTCACCAGCTCAGCTGGCGACTCATTCTCACTAGTTCGATTCAACATCGATGGCTCACGCGATTTGTCGTTCTCGCAAGATGGTATAGCGACTGTCGACTTCGGCAATCAAGTATTGTTTGCGTCCGCAACCGATGTGGCAGTCCAAACAGACAGGCGTATCATCGTCGTGGGTAAAATCCTAGTTCGCGATCCGAGTTCAACAGGAAACAGCGTGGCATCTTACATTGCCATGACAAGGCTGAATCCCGATGGTTCGCTAGATAGCGCCTTCGGAACCAATGGAATCGTTAAAGCTGAACTGGGCGGATTTGCGACTGCTTACACGGTCAAGATTCAAGCCGATGGCCGCATCTTGGTTGGAGGACAAGGAAATGGAGGCTACTTTACCGTGCTTCGATTTTTGCCATCAGGTTCGTTGGACAACACATTCAGCGGCGATGGCGTTCTAACGCTTTACAATCAGAACACGGTCGGTTCGACAGTGAATGATTTAGTTATCCAAGCTGATGGAAAGATTGTTGTTGTAGGGGAAGCCTCGCCCTTGGTTAGTGGCGTATTCCCAAGCTACATGGTTGTGATTCGGCTTAATGTTAACGGCAGTCTCGACAGCACGTTCGGCTCAAGTGGCAGAATCGTCGGCAGCAATGTCATGCGGTCCGCAACCAGCGTACTTCTAGCACCTGACGGATCGATTGTCGTTGGCGGAAATGCAATGCGGTACGAGAATAACAGCCTCACTTCGCAGATGGTGATTGCAAGGTTTACATCCACGGGGCAAGCCGTCTTTCAGAATACAATCGTTCCTTTTGTTGAAACCTATTCGGCGAATCCGAATCTGACATCCACGGTGCAGTCGAAACTGACTGCAGTGGCATTGCAATCCAACGGTAGGATTGTTGTGTCGGGAGTCGCCAATCAGTCACCGGCTGTGCTGCGGTTCAATCTGGACGGTACAGAGGACACAACTTTTAGTGGCGATGGAAAGAACCAGTTAACGCTCCCAAGCCAGGGCTCCTACTTAAACTCGGATATTTTGCTGCAATCATCGGGGCGAATTCTCCTGGTAGGGTCCAACCGATCATTCGGTTTGGCTACAAACGACCTGCTGCTGAGTCGTGTGATTGGCACTGCGCCGACAACCACTTCCACCAATGTTTTCATCAATACGATTGGACAGATCGAAGTCCGCGATTTATGGTCTCGCAACGATGCGTTACGAGTCCAACAAGTTGCGGGGATGCTGCAATTGACTGACTTGACGCAAGATTCCAATGCCGCTTTCTCGACGGTGGGTCTCCCATCTGTGGTTGGGGCAGGGACAAAGACTATCCAAATTCCAATCTCCTTGATCCAGCAATCAGGGCAACCACTTCTGATCAACACGCTTGCTGGAGACGATTCGGTCGTGATGGTTACCAATGCTGGTGATAGCACAAACCTTCGTTTGGCCTACACGGCTGGCACTGGGTTAGATCGGCTAACTCACGAGACGTTTAGCTACAACACTGTTTGGAATGTTGGTGGCTCACATTGCGGCTCGATGACGCCCAACGGCTTGCTCCCTCGCTCATTTTCCAACGTTGAAAGCCTTGTGGGGAGCGTGACTCAGGACGATTTTGTTGTGGGCGTCAACTCTACTTCTAACTACATGTCACTGGATGGTAAGTCAGGATTCTACGATTCAATTCTAATTATTGGGAACGCAGACATGCAGCTCGGCCTGAACACAGCGCTGATCAATGCGGGTTGGTCCCAAAACATTAAGTTCAGCAACATTTCCCGCGCCACCCTGCAAGGTGGTTACTTTAACAACACTCTCGACGCAAGCAACTTTGGAGGTCCGGTTACTCTTCGAGGCGGAGCTGGTAACGACACACTGATCGGCGGACGAGGATCGGATCAACTTTTTGGTGAGCAAGGCGATGACACATTGTTTGGTGGAGTTGGAAATGACACGCTCACCGGTGGCGATGGCAATGACATTCTCTCGGGTGAAGATAACGACGATATCCTTCTCGGAGGAAATCACTTCGACATTTTGATTGGAGGATTTGGGGCGGATACATTGCGAGGCGGTGCTAATCAAGACATTCTGATCGGAGGTGTGGCCGCCGGATTCCAGTCCAACAGTACTCCAGAAATGCGCAATCTAGTTCGTTCGACTTGGACGAACGTGCTCTTCCCATACGAACAACGCATTCAACAACTACGCGACGTCGGCGTAGGAACTCCAGTTTACAAATTGGCCAACAACATCAATGTCTTTAACGACTATTCGTTTGACCAACTCTTTGGCGAAGTCGATTACGACTGGTTCTTTGCCAATCTGGCTGGCACAGGAGTGATCGATGCTGTTGTGAGTCCACTTTCCGGCGAAGTCATTACTGAGTTGACCTAAAACGCATCATCGGTAGCAATCCATGTCACACTCCTCATGGTTTCAGCCTGGAGGGCGACAAATCTACGCCATTAGAGCGTCAGCCACGGAATCAAGAAAGCGAGATCCCAAAGCCCGGAGGGCGACACAAACTCGCTCAGAAATCCCCCTGATCCTCCGAACATTGCTGGCCACAAAAAATCACAAAGGCCACAAAATTGAATCATGCGTTTGCGTAATGCACTGCGCCCTGCTCGACAAATGAAGCGGGAAGTATCATACGGGAGAAAGTTCGAAGTCGATAACATGGCCGAACATACTCAGCATCCAACCCGTTCGTCCAGCCACGAAGTGGCGAAACATCCTTAGCCCTGGGTGAGCGCGGCGAGTCCCGCGAGCCATGCGTAACCCAGGGTATTCGAAGCGAAGGGTTTGGCGGTGAGGGCTTATGTAACCATTTCAAGAATCTCAATTCGAACCGCAACATCCCTGATGGTGTGCATTGTTTTTTCATTGCATCGTCCATTGCGATAACGAGATGCGTTGCCGTACGAGATTCGATTGGGCGGTACTGATTGTTTTGCCCTTTCAGGGCGGACCGGCTCTCCAACACCAATTCAGCAGCGTATGGTTACACCCCAGTTCTGAAGTAATCCCCTAAGGAACGCAGGCAAGATAGCTCGAAGTCGAAACAATAGCCTGGACAATACTTACTGCCGAAGTATCGCTCAAAGAACCAGAGCCACAGAGCAAGACTCACTGACCCTTGCGGCCCACGTCCGCTTTGGCAGCCGCGGACTTCTCGAACGTAGGATTAGATGTTGGCTAACCACTCCACTGCCAACTCCCACGCCTCCTTCACGCTCCTCGTCGCCGCTGTGTCTCCAATCAAGCGACGCATCATCTAATCCTTAATATGTTATCCGCCGTCTGGGGCAGCGGGAACGGCCAATGCCTTGCGAAACCATCCAGTGAAGAGCAACACGCCTACGGATCCGAGGCATGCCGGCGAGAACACTGGAGCAGCGTTGGTGTCAGTCATCGCGACGCACAATACGAACGTCGCGACACAACCGATGATCGGAATGCGGTAGTGCCAACTGCGGAAACCAGCGTAGACCTGAAGCGAGAGTAGCCCGATCGAGAATAGGTCACGCAAAGTTTGTGACAATGGTGGAGCAGGGTTGCCGGGCGCGATAAGTGGCCGAAAATTCCAGAACAGAGTGGAGACTGCGGTCGAGATGAGAAAAACGAAACCGAGGGCAATCAGAACAACGCTTGCAAGTCTAGCAATGGGATGCGGGGGAAGACGGACATCGGTGACGACACCGGCGGCTTCGAGAGGCGGTTGATACGGATTCGTGTCGTTCACAAGTGCAGCGGGATTGTTGGCGTGATCATGGATTCCAGTCGGATAACGTCCAAAATCACCCGGTCGCGACGAGAGATTCTCAATTGTCAAAACGCCTGGCTTCGCGACTCGGGTGCAATTTGTTTATTCAAGTAAGCCGCTGCGCGGCAGGTTGAGCGGACGTTAGTGTAGCCGATGACTGACTGGTATTTCAACGACTTTTGAGGATGTGCTGGGGAGAATTATTTAAGTGGCCAATCATTCTGGTGCTCCTTGCTCCAGCGAGCTTGATGTCTTGCCGTTTGGCGCACACTCGCTGGACTCTATTCAGGAGTGTTCCGATGTCGAAAGACAAAAATCGTCAGTACCCTTTCATTCAACGTTTCGCT
>CAUJKA010000232.1 GCA_963204965.1 Planctomycetota bacterium
CGACATCCTTCAGTCGAACAACTGTGCTAGCGATCTGTGGATCGCTGATGAATTTAAGTACCACTTGGTCTGAATCCGAAGCCTGCGACCTCCCAGCCAGACAAAGCAGTACGAAGGTTAGCGACAGCAATGCCGTAGCTACCCCACGCACAATTTGATGTGCAGAGCGGTTGGGCTTATACAGACCTAGTGCGAAACTCATCGTTATCGTCTCAAATTGTTAATCTGTTGCAGTAGTTGATCACCGGCTTGTACGGCCTGTGAATTCAATTCGAAACCGCGTTGAGTCGTGATCAAATCGATCAGCTCTGTAACAGGTTCTACATTAGAAGCCTCAAGGTTTCTTTGGCGGACAACACCTAAGCCGTTGGTGCCTGGATTGCCGGTTACGGCCTGACTGCTCGCGTCGGTTTGTTGGTAGAGATTTTCGCCGACCTTGAGCAATCCATCGGGATTGATAAAACTGGCCATTTGAAGCTGACCAGCCTGCGTCAACTCGGTTTGTCCTGGCTGCCGGATGAACACTTGCCCATTCGCGCTTATCTCAATGGCAATGGCATCTTGCGGAATGTTGATATTGGGCTCGATCACGCGACCGGTTTGAGCAGAACCGATAACTAAGTCGCCGTTGGCATTAATGTCCAGGTTGCCTGAACGAGTGAACAATGTGCCTTGTGATATAGGATCTAGCACTTGCAAAAATCCAGGGCCTTCGATGGCCACATCCAGTTCGCGACCGGTTTGTTGCATGGCACCCTGACGAAAGTCTTTTGTGGTGCTTTGGACTCGCGTACCCATACCGATCTGTGTGCCCGTGGGAGTCGCATTACCCGTCGCATCTAACATGCCCGGCATGACTTGATTGCGATAGAGCAAGTCCTCAAAGTTCGCGCGGTCCTTCTTGAAGGCCGTTGTGTTGATGTTAGCCAAGTTGTTGGAAATCACATCCAACTTGGTTTGCATTGCGTCCATGCCAGTCGCGGCAGTGTACAACGATTGAACACTCATCTAGGCACTCCTTGCTTTGATTCGTCTTGCGTTACTTGTTGTTGAGGGTGTTGGCTTTTCCAACCAGCCAGCTGCTATTTGAGCACGCGGCCGATTAGCTGCTCCATCGATTCATTCTGAGTTTGTATCATCCGGACGTTGGCTTCGTAAACGCGTGAGGCTTCAATTAGCTCCATCATCGCTCGCGTGGGTTCAACGGCGGATTGCTCGAGCGCACCACTTGTAATCTTTCGCTCGGTCGAAGCCACTTCGTTCACGCTGGTTAGCGATTGAAACATGTTGTCGCCGATGCGAGTTAAATCGCCCATTGCTGCTGGTCGAACTAGCTTGACTTGTTGTCGCTCGGTCCCTTGTACGACCGATCCATCGCCCATGACTTCAAACGGCTGCCGCGGATCGATGCGGATCTTTCCTCCGCCAGCTGATAAAACGGGATCCCCGTGTGTGTTTACAAGTTGACCTTGAGCGTCGAAGATGAAATTCCCGGCTCGCGTGAGAAACTCTTGTTCGCCGCGTTGCACCACAAAAAAACTGTTGGGATCGTTGATGGCTAAGTCTGTTGTGCGACCGGTAGTCTTGATAGGGCCTTGAGAGTATTGCGTAACGGCAGGCTGAATACCAACGCCCGCGGTCAAATCATCCACGCCTCCACCGCCTGGCATCACTTCGCCACGCTGGATCGCTTCAGATTCTCTGGATTGCAGGACGGCCATATGCGGCTTAAAGCCGGTTGTGTTGATGTTCGCCAAGTTATGACTGAGCACTTCCAGTCGGTGACTTTGCGCGTTGGCACCCGTCGCGGACATGTATAATCCGTAAGTCATAATTGATGCAGCACCCGATCGTTTGACGAGCCTTCCCCCTGCAAAAGACATTCAGCATCAGTCATTCCCAGAATTCAGGCTGCGGGTCAAGAGAAACTGGAAAATGCAGGGCTGTTGCTGTCATTGCAATGAGATTTTTCTTTAAGCGGCTGCCTCAATCGTCTAGAATGGTGGTTTCGACTTAGAGATTCAGAACCGACAGCCTGAGCAAAACACCTATGAAAAGAGTCGCTTTCACGCTTGTGGAACTGCTGGTTGTGATCGCGATTATCGGCATTCTTGTAGGCCTGCTTCTTCCCGCAGTGCAGCAAGCTCGCGAGGCAGCTCGACGCATCAGTTGCCAAAATAATATGCGGCAAGTCGGCCTAGGCCTTTTGAACTTCGAAAGCACTTTCAAATTCTTCCCTGCGTCGGGTTGGACCACGGCTTCTTCGACCAATCCATCGGGCAAGTTCACCTGCTGGCGGGCAGCATTGCTTCCCTACATTGAACAGAGATCTGTGCAGGCTAGTTATTCGATCCAATTGAATTGGTGGGAAGGAAGCAATCTGATTGCTGGAGCAACGGTGATGCCAACCTTCATCTGTCCCAGCACTCCTGAACAGCGACCGGTCTTGTCCGCGATCGCCAAGTCGCCGCGGCCAGCTCTGACACTCACCACGCCACTGGCTCGCACCGATTATGAAGCTATCCAAGGTGTTCAACCATCTTCGATCAGCACCACACTCTACAATGCCAACAACCGCTTCGCGATCATGCATCGCAATTCGCGAGTTGGCTTCAAAGACATTCTCGATGGATCGTCTAATACTGTCGCTGTGGTAGAATCGTCAGCCAGACCTTGGGTCTATCGCAACCGACTCTCCAAGCCACTCTTCCAGAACGATCAAGGCATCGGATGGATCGATAGCGAAGGCGCGTTCAGTCTTGATGGAGCCAACGCGGATGCAACGCTGGAAGGTTGTGGCATTGCCAATGGCTGCAGTCGAGCGATCAACGCCAAGAACGACAACGAACCCTATTCGTTTCACCCGACTGGTATTAACATACTATTTGCCGATGGTCACGCTGAATTTGTTGCCGAGCAGATCGACATTATGACCTTCGCAGCAAAATGCACTCGCACCGCTGGCGAGATTGTTGAGTAATTGCTTAGTGGGATTCGCCAGAATTCCCTGTGCTAAAGGCAATCTGGCGAGCACGAAGCAGGAATTCTGGCGAATCCCACTACGGTAGTTCTATGAGTCGAATCGTTTACTCGCGACACTACAATATTGGCTTCTTGGGGCTGGAGCGACTGCATCCGTTCGACTCGCGCAAGTATGGTCGAGCGTGGAAGGTACTCGGCAAGCACTTTGGATCTTCGCTTCGCCAATTTCACGTTAAGCCGAAACGAGCCGCGAGTCGTGATGAGCTGTTGCTCGTACACACTGAGAAATACTTATCGCAACTTGAAAACCCGAAGTATGTTGCGGGGGCGTTGGAACTGCCGTTCGTGAGCAAGTTGCCGCGCTGGGCCGTTGATCGTTACATTCTCAGCCCGATGCGCTGGGCGACTCGCGGTACGATCATGGCCGCTGAAGAGGCGCTGAAGCATGGTATCGCTGTCAATCTAAGCGGTGGGTACCATCATGCAAAACCCGACCAAGGCGAAGGCTTTTCGATCTACGCGGATGCTGCCATCGCTGTGGCCTCGCTTCGAAAACAAAAACTGCTTGCGGATAATGCTCGCGTCGTCTTCGTCGATACGGACGCTCATCAAGGCAACGGTGTCTGTCATTGCTTGATGGACGACAAGCGTGCGTTCATCTTTGATATCTTCAATAGCCAGATCTACCCGAGCTATGATCTTAAGGCTCGAAATCGCATCGACTGTGAAGTCGGAATCACTTGTGCTTGCGTCGATAGCGAGTATCAGGATGCTCTGGAGCGGAAACTGCCGGGCTTTTTGGACTCAGTCTGCAAAGCGCCTGTTGGTCTAGCGATCTACAACGCCGGGACGGATATCTTTGCTGACGATCCTTTGGGGCTGCTAGCGATTTCCGCACCAGCAATTCTTCGTCGAGACCTTTATGTGGTCAATCAACTTCGCCTTCGCAATATTCCCACGGTGATGGTGCTGAGCGGCGGCTACACCAAGCAGAGTTACCGACTGGTCGCAGACTCAGTAATCGGGATTTTTGAACAGCAGCAAGCAAGCAGGCGGGCAACTGTTTAGCTTCGAAGGCAGATTGTTTAACGGCAAGCCGAAGGCGACTGTGCTTCAGATTGAACGCTCATCGATTGCCAGCGATCCCGCCCCGTCCATCCCGCACCGTCGATCCGCGAGATTCCTCGCCTTTTATTCGGATTTTTGCACGGAATCGAACGTCTCGGGGCACTAATAGGGATACCTAGACAATTTTGCAGCCGAAGGCCCTATCATGCGACTCACCTTACGAACACTACTTGCCTACCGAGACGGCGTGCTTTCGCCTGCGGACTACGAAGATCTGCATCGACGGATTCAGCAAAGTCCTGACGCGGGGAATCTCTTGCGTCGTATCAACGATTTGGTCGCCAGCAGCGAACTTCTGTCACCCAAGGTCGACTTGACTGGGCTGAAAGGCCCGAATGTGATCGCCGAGTATCTGGATGACGTTCTGATTTCAAGTCGAATTGCCGAGCTTGAGCGGTTGTGTTTGGAGTATAGCGAGCATCTTGTCGAGTTAGCACATTGCCACCAGTTGATCGCCCAAGCGATGAACACGCACGTCGAAGTTCCCGAGGAGCTCCGGCAGAAAGCTCTAGAGCTTGTCGATCCAGCGAGGCGTGAGCAGATTCGATCGCAACTACTCACGCGATCTCGCAAACTGTCGAAGCAGGTGATTACTGCGGAGGTTGTCGAGCCCGCGACTGCTAGTACTTCGACTGTCGCAACAAGTGTCACTGCTCCTATCGACAAACAAACTGGGGCTTCCAATCCACCAGTTACCTCGGTCACCAGTTCGCCTCAGCAAGTCGGACTGAACTTGGAAGGGGCCAGTCTAACGACCGAAGTTCCCGAATACCTTTTGGGCTCGCGCAAACGTCGCTGGCAAATTCCAGCTGCGATCCTCGCGTTGACAGCCGCGCTCTTCTTGTTAGTTTGGCAATCGATCGGATCTTGGGACAACCTGCAATCATTGTTGGTTGCTCAAAACGATGTTGATCCCGCTAAGTCCGGCGAAGATGATTCACCAGCAGAAAAAGATCCCAATAAATCTAAAGACAAAGAGCCAGCCTCCAATCAAGATTCGAATGCTGGGAAAGATCCTACAGAAAACGCCGGCCCTAGCGTAGACTCAGCGCAAGCGACTCCAGATAAGTCCACGTTAGAGCCTTCATCTCCTGACAAAACGGCTCTAGACAACGCAGCGATGCCGCCGGAAAAAACAGCCGAGTCCGCGACGGATAAGTCGACCGATGCCAGCTCGGTCCAACCACCGACGGTCGAGCCTGCTACGCTGTCTGGCCTAACGTGGAAGCCAGCAGATGAAAACGAATTCCAAAGCGTGGTTTTGCTGAGCAATGACGATGGGGTCAAGTTGGTTGAGGAAACCACCGGAATGATATCTGATGGCAAGTTGATCGTGCCGCCAGCTTCGCGCACGACCTTTGAAGCGGGACCATGGAAGTGGCAGACAATTGGTCCTGGATCGATGGTTGTTAACGTGAAGGATGGAAAGCTAGTGCTTTCAACTTCGATGAGCCGATCGATGGTCAGCACGGCTCAGCCAGGAGAGAGCTTCACGCTGAAAACTCCTTGCGGTGATTATGAGCTTCGCGTGCAAGACCGAGCTGTATGGTTGGGGATCGAAGTGGGTTATCGCGCGGTGGCGAAAGGTTCGCTGATTGAAGCGAATGTCTATGCTCCCGTGCTCGTCATCGTTGTCGGAGCCGACGGCGCGACGACCAGCCAAGAACTACTTTCCGTAACCAAGTCGGATAACTCGCAAGCGGTCAAGATTGCATCGGCTGGAAATGGCATCGCCGTAATCAAGCAGAATGAGATGGAGAGTTTTGCTCTACAGTCGCCTCCAGCTTGGTATCGAAAGCGATCGGTTCGCGCTATCGATCAATTGGGTATGGCCGATTTTCATTCGGCTTTGGCAATGAGCAATGAGCCTGTTGCTCAGAGACTCAGGTCAATAGCCAGTGATCCTCGACCTGAAGTTGCAGCGATGGCGATTCAAACTGCGGTCTTGATGGGCGATTGGCAGCCCTTTGCCTCTGAGCTTTTAAACAATGATCGAATGCGATCCCACTGGACGCCTACAATTCAACTGGCTCGCCAAATGATTGCTACGAATCAAACTACGACGAAAGAACTGCAAGCCGAAGCGCAATCTAAACTCGGCGCGGACGCAGATCGCGCGCTAGAGCTGCTGGTCGGTTTGGGAGCTGCGGTTCAAACGAACGACGGACTGACCGGGTTGGTCAAAGGCATTGATCCCAACAGTCCCCTGCCCATCCGAGTATTGGCGGCATATGAGCTAAAACACTTAACCGGCGAGGACTTCAGTTATCAACCTCACGCGCCAGTTAAGGCCATGGTTCAACAGTGGCGATCCAAGATTGCCGGCAACAAAGTCAGCGTGATGCCGCTAGCCGATCCAATTTACGAACGCAACGCGAAGTAGGTGCGCGGGCGTCCCGCCCGCTGGGATAAGACAATCGGTCGGCACGCCCAGATGTCCCGACCGGATTGTGCAAAGGAGAAGCGCGCGGACCGCTGAACCCTTAGGAGAGAATTAAACGCGGAGGCGCGGAGTGCGCAGAGAAATCCAAGCGAGAGATGTTGGCCACGCGAACGTTTCTCGTTGCGTAGTCCAACGTGGTCAAACCCGGCAGTAGAACTATTGGCCTACCTGCACTATTTTCGAGACATCGATACACTCGATTTATCGCGAAGCTCCGAGGATCAGATGGCAATTGGGAAACTCCAATTTCCACTTGGCAATTGCCGCATCTGAGAGGCGTGAATTATCGATTCGGATTGCGTCCAGCCATGAGATCTCATGAAGAATCGGGAAGATCTTTTCTAGCTCAATCTCAGGGATATCGTTCATTAAGATCCGAACGTTACGATCATAGTGAACAGCGATGATTTGGCCATTCCATCCGTTTTCGGCGATCAGCTCGTCGATCTTCTTTTGCGCAGCCACGCCTTCTCGCGCGGGAGCGCGCCAGGTTCTTTCGAAAGCGACCGCGATCGCACAAAGCACCGCGATGAAGGTGGTAAGAACAAAAATGGATCGCAACGACATAAATTGCTCGTTAAGAGAACTTTGGCCGTCCGCGAATAGATACCCAAGCGTTCCGCACGGATTCCCTCAGCGGACGGGACGTCCGCGCACCTCAACACTACTTAGGCGATTCGGCGGCGGCCTTGGCTTCTGCGTTCAATAGATCGCCGAAAGCCTTACGAACTTTCAAAACCTTCTCGCGAACAACAGCCACGCAGTAGCCGTTCTTCGGATTGTTCTTGTAATAGTTCTGGTGGTAATCTTCGGCTGGGTAAAACGACTTCAGCGGATCAAGAACAGTAACCACTTTTTGTGGAGCTAGAGCTTCACCGGCGATAGCCATGCACTTCTCAGCAATTGCCTTCTGTTCGTCGTTGTGGACGAAGATAGCACTTCGATACTGTGGACCAGCATCCGCACCTTGGCGATCCATGGAAGTCGAATCGTGGATGGCGAAGAATACTGCCAAGATCTGTTCTAGTTGGACAACTTTGGGATCAAAGAAAATCTGAGCTACTTCGACGTGGCCAGTTTTCTTGGTGCAGATCTGTTCGTAAGTTGGATTTTCTACGTGTCCGTTGGAATATCCCGAGACTACCTTTTCAACGCCGTTGATTTGCTGAAACGAGGCTTCGGTACACCAGAAGCAACCTGCTCCCAAAGTGATCGAACTAAGCTTTTTCTCTTTAGCCCATTCTTGCAATTGTGCCGCAGTCATGGCGTCCTTCTTGGTATCTTTGGCCAATTCTTGACCCATGGAACAACTGGCGCTAATGGAAAGAGCCAACAAGCACAATAAAGTTCGCATCATAATTATTTCTCTTTGACGACTGGTTGTTGATCCAGCAAAGCAATGATTCGAAAAATCAGTTCATTCAATCCTTGACCGGTAACAGCGCTAATTCGAAGCACTGGACTGGCGACTAGTCCCTTCAGCTTTTCAAAAACCTCTTCAGCTTCGGGGATTTCCGATTTGCTAACCACGACGATTTCGGGACGCGTAGCCAGTTCGGGGCTATAACGTTCCAGCTCGTTACGAATCGTTTTGAAGTTCTCAATTGGGTCAGACTGGTCGCTCGGCAGGGGCTCGACTAGGTGGACGAGTATACCCGCTCGCATGATGTGACGCAAAAAGTCGTGGCCTAACCCAAGGCCCTCGGCAGCGCCTTCGATCAAGCCTGGAATGTCGGCCATGACGAACGACCGTTCCATGTTTGCTGAGACTAAACCTAGGTTGGGAAACTTGGTCGTGAAGGGGTAGTCGGCGATTTCAGGTCGAGCGCGTGAGAGGCGGCTGAGCAGCGTGCTTTTGCCAGCATTGGGTTTTCCCACAAGGCCGACATCGGCAATGACCTTGAGCTCCAGGATGATACGTCGCGAGTCACCGTCGGCACCTTTGGTGGCTTCGCGCGGAGCTTGATTGACTGAACTCTTGAAGTGCGCATTTCCTTTGCCACCCCGGCCGCCACGGGCCACGATGACCTCTTCGCCATCTTCGACTAAGTCGCGAATGATCATCCCGCTGGAGGAGTCCAAAATGACGGTTCCGGGCGGAACCTCGATCAACATGTCTTCGCCGTTTCGTCCGTGCCGGTCCGAGCCTTGCCCAGGATGCCCATTTTCAGCTCGCCAGTGTTTTCGGTGTCCGAACTGAACCAGACTATTCACTCCCTCGCGGGCTCGAAATATCACACTGCCTCCGTCGCCACCATCTCCGCCATTGGGGCCGCCTTGCGGGACATACTTTTCACGGCGGAAGGCAACGCAACCACTGCCTCCGCGACCCGCTTCAATTTCGATTTCGGCACGATCAACGAACATTCAATTCCCAGTCATCTTTGGTAGTTCTAAAACGAACTGACCATCATAGCCGAAGAGTGGCCCTGCGGAAAACGCAATTAGTTCCATAGAAGTCACAAAGTAAGCATTGCAAGGGCTACAGCTAGAGAATCCTGACGACTTCTAACCAATTCAGACACTCAAGCGGCGAAAATCTAGGTGGGCTGAGCTTGAATGTGGGATTGCAAATTGGCTTGCGAATTGGCAGCTGCGGCCAACGTTTCGAGCGTTTTTTCGCTATTGTTGGTTCCAGCACCGAGCATTACACTGCTGACGTACTCCGTTGTGATGTACTTCGATGTGGAACGCGTGTTGAAAGGGATTTCGAATGTTCAGAGCCACTCTTGCGCTGGCTTCCGTGGTGTTAACTTTGTCGACTCTCTCGAGCGGAGTCGGCGCATCTGACCCAGCAACCCAATCCGTTGAGAAGCTGCGAGCACTGCTCAACAGCATCGACCCATACCTTCCCAAGGAAGCCGTATCCGGCAAGCTGGTCGTGTATGGCTCAGGCAGTATGGATGGCCTGATGCACGCTTGGGCCGACAACTTCCACGACTTCCATCCCAAGGCCAGCGTCGAGATCTCGGGCATGCCTGAGGATGCTTCGATGAAGAAGTTGGTCGCTGAACCCGGTTCGATTTGGATGGTTTCAAGACCGATCGCTGCCGACGAACTTGCGCAACTAAAGTCTCTGGGTCTGAAGAATCCAGTTGCTCTCGAAGTTGCCAAAGAAGCTCTAGGAGTATTCGTTCATCAGTCCAATCCAGTTAAGGCAATCACTGGCGACCAACTACGCGCCGTCTTCACCAATCAGACGCCCGAAGCACCAACATGGAAGTCTCTGGGAGCTACAGGTCAGTGGGCTGACAAACCAATCAAGTTGATCCGCCGGGGCGATGATTCAGGAACTCAGAAGTTTCTCCAAAACGTACTGTTCGCCGCTAAGATGCGCGAAGGTGTTCCAATGAAGTCCAACTCTGAAGTCGTTTCAGCGATCAAAGACGAACCCTATGGGATTGGCATTTGCGGTTTACGTTGCGGAAGCACCGCAGCCAGACCTTTGCAGCTCAAGTCTGGCGACCTGATCATTCCTAGCGACGACTTGGCCATTCTCTCCGGCAAATATCCGCTGGTACGACCGATGAGCATCGTATTCGACTTGAGCTCAGCAAACGCCAACACCAACGAATTCATCCATTACATTCTCAGTCAAAGCGGTCAAAGCGAAACTGTCTTGGCTGGGCTGTTTCCCATCGACTTGCCGTTGCTGCGAGCCGAACTGCAAACGATCACCGCGACTCGACGCTAGTTAAGTTCATCGGAGTCGTAAGTGTCGCAATCAGGTATCCCATTCAAGTCGTCACCAGATTCAAAGCACTCGACGAACTACCAACCAAGTTTGTCCAATCCCAAATCATAGAGCTGTATCTTATTCGCAACAGGATGTTGAAATGCTTCTCTCCTCCATTGAAAAGTTCCTCTTCAGCCGCGTTGCTGCCAGCCACGTTGCTTCCCGAGCGTGGATTTCGCGAAGCCTAGCGCTTAGTCTTGCGATTCTTTTTGCTTCGATCAGTTCAACAAGTTCAGCTCAAGATCGTTTTGGCGGTATAGATACTCGCGATCGTGGCAGCTTAAACGACCGTTGGCAAGGCAACAATTGGCTGACAGGTCCGATGAGTGGAGATCAATGGAGCCTTGGAGTCCGTGGCGACAGTACTGAGACAGGTTTTCTGATCAGTCAAGTCACTCCAGGTAGTTCAGCCGAACGCGCTCGGCTACAACGTGGTGATACGATCATCACAGTCGAGGGATTCCAAGTTGGACAAGTTGCCGGCAGGCTTTACGATCTCAATCAAGAGATCAATCGCCGCGCAGACAAAACGGGTATTGTCTCCATCGTGTTGCAAGACGGCCAAACTGGGCGACTTGCCGCGGTTCGCATTCAACTGGACGGGCACACTTCGCAAATCACAGGTGTGGTGCTATCACAGCAGGTATTGCCATCCGATGCTGTGGTTACAGTGCAGATTGAAAACTTAACGCGTCCCAACTGGGCTGTTCGAAATGGTCAGCAGGTACTCTCTGGTGCCAATCTACGCAATGTCTCGTTCCGCATTCCTTATGACCCCACTTATATCTCGACTCAAGACGCTTATCAGGTCCGAGCGATGGTTTCATCGGGTGGTCGCGACATCATGTACACTCAGCCCGTTCGCGTGTTGACTCAAGGTGCTCCAAGTGATGTTCAATTGCGACTCGAAGGTTACGTCGCTGCAGCAAGTGGTATTTCCAGTCCAGGCGGCTACATGTCGGCCGGGTACGTGAACTACAACGAATTAGATCAACGCGTTGTTGAAATCTATCGTGAGTATTTAGGACGAGCCCCAACGATGGGCGAGCTGGCAGCGTCGCGAGTTCTGGGTACTAACGCCACGAACACCCTTGAAAAATTGCCGCTGAAGTTGATGGCTTCTCAAGAGTATTTCGATCTGGCGCGGAACGACAATGACTTTTGGCTAGCCAATGTTTTTGGAGTGATCGTCGGTCGCCAGCCTCGCACCGATGAGATCGCTCAATGGCGTCTGCGGTTTGCGGAGCTGAGATACTCACGAACTGAGTTGCTTCGACAACTCAAATCAAGCGACATTCAGGTGAACCTGCGCTAGTGGATCTTCACTACTTGCTTTTCAAGTACTTAACTAGGTCCGCCAATTGCTGCGGGCTTAGCTTGGATTCAAATCCTTCGGGCATCAGCGAAGTGTCAGATCGTTTTTGCTGCTGAACTTCGCTGACAGCTACAGTTCGCCGATTGCCATCGCTACCGACGATGCGAAGTTCGTCATCGCCAGATTCCAGCAAAAGGCCGCTGATGACTTGATCGTCTTTGGTTAAGATGGTGGTCTGTTTGTACTTTTCTTCAATGGCTTGATTGGGATCCATCACAGCGATGATCCACTGCCCATTATTCCAGTGAGCTAGATTGTCGATCGCCGGCCCAATCGAGGGCTTTCCGTTCTGTGACGTATGACAGACTGCACAGTGATCACGATACAACTTTTCGCCAGCTGCTGAATCGCCGTCAGTGTTTGGGTTTGGCATCTGCTTCATGTATTCACTGACGATCGACTGACGAGGCGAAGGTTGTCCGAACACGGCAATAGACCTGGACCGCAAATTGCGATCGGACTGACTGATCAGTGATTGGATCACGGCGGCGGGAAGTTGACTGGCTTTGACCTCGCCACGCTCCAGAGCCTCTACCATTTTCACCCGCCAAGTTGGACGACTGAGCAGAATGCCGGCCGCGGTGGACTGTTCGGTTGATTGCAGACCTTTCCATGCCTTCAATAGCTCCGTGGCCACATCGTCGCTGCTGACGAACCTCGCGCGTTCTACGGCCAGCTTCGCAGATGTATCGCCAGCGCGAAGTAGCTGACTTACTATTTCAACTTCGCGAACAACCGGCAGCAGTTGGTTTCCGATTAGCATCCCAAGCCACTGAGGTTGTAAGGTCTGTTGCGAAGGCGTGTTGTCTATCGAGTCAGAGTTAACTTGTGTCGACTGCAAGAGGTGCTCGACTGCTCGTTCGACGGCAAGGGCATATTGTTGTTTGCCTGAATCACCTTCCAAGGCATCGCGAGCCGCCGCAAGCAATAGGGCTTGCGATGGAGACCAGGCGATTGAATTGGCGTTCTTCTTTGCAGTATCCGCCGACAGAGTTTCAAGAACCAGCTTTTCGCGAACATCTGCGGGCATCAGCAGCAACAGCTTTCGAACGGTAGAAAGTTGTTCTTGCAAACCGGCGAGGCTCTTCGCATTCGCGTCGGCCACTTTCAACATCATTCGCAAGACCGGCTCGGCTGTCTTGGGCGTATTGTTCATATTGAGCGCAGCACTCAACCAACGATCTGGTGTACCGTGAGTGAGAATCTCGGTTAGTCCGACTTCAGCCGGATAGCTTGGCCAACTTTGAATTGAAATCAGCCACTGAAGATCAACAGCGGCCCCCAGTTCACGACCTGGAATGTTTGAAATCGCTTTCACTAGCGGTTGTGAAGGAGTTACGATGTGTCTCGCTATCTTCAATGCCCATCTGATCAACTGCGGATCATTTGAGGATTCAAGAACGGACACTAGATCCGCGTCCTTCAACCATCCTTTGCCAGCGAGCACTCCTAAGAGGCTTGCAGCAACCTCAGGAGGCTGCGACTTTAGCATCGCTGTTCGCAAGCGGTCGGGTAACTGGCTCATGACCTCCACTGAGTATTGATCCGTTACGATAGCCTGCGTGGCCATATCACGGAGTGCGCCGATGGGGCTTTGCAGTAACAGGATCGGATCTTCGTTGCGAAGGTCCTTGATCGTTGCAGGAGTGTAGTCCCGATGAAAGACGCGATAGATGCGTCCCAGTCCAGCACCGGCTCGTAGATCAACGCGTTGCTGCCAGGCGGTTGGAATCCACTCGGGATGTTCAATAATCCGTCGATACATATCTAGAAACCAAACTGTACCGTCGGGCGCGTTGACCGCACGAACTAGTCGGGCCCAGGGGTCGGTCGAGGCTAGGAAGTCGAACTTCTCATCAGCAGGATGCCGTTGCGCGGCGAACACGCTGCCTTTGGGATTGAGCTGAATGCGCGCGACCAAGTTGTGCACGGGTTCGCAGACCAGACCGACTGGATTGCATGAGTCGTTTTTGTGGTGGGCTGGAAAAAGACCGGGACCACGAACAATCATCGAACTGCACGCGCTGGTGTAGCGGTCGCGCGAGTACATGTCGTTAAAGCGATCGGATGTCTTGCTGCGGGGATAAACGGGCGGTGCATCACCGGGCGTTAACAAGTGATTGATAATGCCAGTTTCCAGAGTCTTACCGGAAACCTCTTTGGATTCGTAGACATATTGAAACATTGGCTGATAGTTGTTGTTGCCAAACCAGTTTCCAAAGGCGTCGCGTGCGGGCATGTACTGTGTCTGTGCTGTCACGAAGACTTCTATCTCCCCAGTGTCGGGATTCCAAGCCACATCGCGCTGACGAACTTCATAGGTTTGAGCGTTGACGTGGCTAAGCAGTTCACGAGTTCCATCGCCAGTTGCGAAGTGAAGGCGACCGTCTAAGCCGATCTCAAACCCGTTGGCGCGATGTTGCGGATTAGCGGCGGCAATTCCGCTGAGCATAACCTTCTGCTCGTCAGCAACGCCATCGCCATTGGTGTCTTTTGCAAATAGCACATCGGGAGCTGCAATCACTAGCACTCCGTCTCGCCATGGATGCACGCTTGTCGGATAGCTCAGGCCAGTCAAAAACTTTGTCGCGCGATCGAAGCGTCCGTCGGCATCGGTATCACGAAGCTGCTTGACTTGACCGCCTCCTTCAACACCCAACGGGTAATCGCTCATTTCAACGATCCACAAACTACCATCGATGCCAAATGCAATGTTGACCGGGTCTTGAATCATCGGCTCGCTGGCCAGTAGATCTACTTGGTAACCTTCGGGAACAATCATCGACTTCAGCCCGCGAGCTGGATCCAAGGGCTGGTCTTCACCGCGAGTCTGCTGGCTGATCGACGAAGCCCGCGAAGTGATTTCGGATTGAGTTCCAGACTTCCATCGACCGGGTTGAAGGAAGTAGACCATCGATTCGTCCACTTCATAGCCACCTTCGGCGCGTTGAGCTTGGCTGGCAACGTAGGCAAACAGATCGTCGCAATATCCAGCAACCCAAGTGTTTTGCGTTGAGAGTTCTTTTTCGATGGCGAATTGGTATTCGACCACTGGTTCGCCGCTCAGGAAGACCCAGCTCAGCGCGTCCCCAAACACCCAAACGTGAATCGGCATCGGCACCGATTCAGGTAGTCGTCCCATTGCCTTACGAATCTCAAGCATTCGATTGGCCCAACGCTGTCGATTGGGACTGTCGCTTTTGATGGCGTCGTCGAGTTGTTCGGCTGTCGGCAACTCAGGCTCTAGTCCAGCAGTGCCCATTTGAACAACAGCGGCCGGAGGCAGTGGCGAGAGTTTCTTATTTGAGATAACTGATTCGACGGCTTTTGCTAGAGTTTTGGCATGTTGATGAGCCAGTTCGTAGCTGCCGCGCGGATTGGGATTGATATCGGCACCACAGCCGATGATGGGAAGGAAGACAGTCTCGGCATGTTGAGCTTCGAGTTGAGATGCCGACAAACCAGCCCAATCACCGCTGAATTGATTGAACTCACTTCCCATCGTGGTGCAGTGGCAAGCGTATTGATAGGTCGCTCCGAGAAGTTTGCCCGCAGGGGAGGTGATTCGCAGAACAGGCACGCGAGGATCGGTTTGACCTCCGGGTTGAACTCCAAAGTTAATCCAGCGCCCTTGTTGGATCACGCGGCGACTGACGCCAAAGTCTGCTTGTCCTTCGCCCAATTCCACAATTGCAGGCTGACGGTTGGCTAGAGCTGCCTCAATGGCTACTCGCGTCGCTTCGCTAAGCTTCTGTAGATACCGTTGGCTGGCGGCAAGTTGATCGTCGGTCATCGGCAAGCGAAACAGGTTGTCGACGCAACCTGGCAAGTAGGGTGTGGCGTGAGAATGCGTGCAGCTAACGACCAAGTGCGATCTGGATATTTGATGCGTCGACTGAAGCCAATTGGAAATTTCGACTGTGAACGTTCCGGGGACTCCAACTGAATCGATCGAGACTAAGACCAATGGACCAGAAGCGCTTTCGGCCGACACATACTCGCGAGAATCCGCATGCGAAAAGACAAGGGCTCGAACAAACAAGCGATCGGCAACTTCTTTGGCCGGTGCCTCCCTAACAGCATAGCCACTCAATCGCAACGCTTCTGTCGGCGTGACATCAACTTTGGCCAAGCCCGCTTGCCAATGCTCGGCAGCCGATGAGCGCGTAGTGATCCAGGCCAGTGCGATGACCATCCAGCAAGTCAAAACGGTACGCATTTCAGTTCTCGTCGATTCGGGGGGAGTTTTTTCGTTCAAAGCTGATTCTCAGCGAGAAGCGATCACCTCATGCGCCGCAGGCGCTATCTAGCCTCTGCCGATCCTAACTGCGGCTAGCTCATGCAGCTCAAATGCTCAAAGCTTTGGCGTTCAGGTGGGAGTCTTGAGTGCCTTGATTCTACTCGAAATTCGTGAGGCGAACTGTGTGCACAGGATGTGTCGCGTTCCATCGATACTCTCCCAACCCTCAAACCTAGAAATGCTCTTTTGCATTGCATTTCCCATGGAGAAACTCTTGAACGCTGAGCTGAATCACCATATGTTGATTGACCCGTTACGTCCTATAACTTTTGAAATCGCAAGGTGTCCGATGTCCAAGAGCCAACGCCCGCTGTTGCTTGTACTTGTTTTGTTGTTTGGCTTGACTGGTTGTGTCAAGGAAAGCACGGAAGGTGAGACCATTCACATCACCTACGAGATATGGGTTTGGTTCTCGCTGTTCTTTGGTGGGATTGCTGTTTCCGTTGTCGGGTGGTTTATACGAAATTTCTCCGAGCGACTCGGCTGGATTATGATGCTTGGCGGGGCTGCTGGAGGGTTGTTCTTCGGCCCCACGACATTTCTCGAGAATGCCACGCTTACACCAACGAAGTTCAACTTGAACACCGGCTTCTATGCTACGACTCATTTCGAAGTCACGCTGGACGAAATACAGTCCGCGACTGTCATCATGGAAGAGACACGAGGCAAGCGAGGTCGCAAGAACAAGCATTACTATCTTGTATGTACCGAGAAGAACGGTAAGCAAAGCAAGTTACCGCTATCAAACGCTATTTGCGAAAAGGCAATTCCACACTTGGCAGATCGAATACATGAGCGTGGCATCGACATCATCGATCAATCTGGCCGTTAAATCGCACGAGAGTTAGGAAAGGTAGTCTTGATCGAACCACAATACCGGAATCATCACAAAATCTCATGAGCAATTCATCTGAAAGCAGCTCAGTTAGTCTGACGGCCAAAGAGCGGCTTCTAGTTCTCGTACTGCGCATCATTGGTGTCGTGCTGCTATCGGCGATCTTTCCAGTGTTCTTTCCCAGTAGCTGGATGGTCACCTTGAACGACCAGCTAGGTTTGGCGGGCTTTCCAGACCAACCGCTATCCTGGTATTTGGCTCGATCGCTCTCGTTGATGTATTTTGCGCATGGAGTGATCGTACTCAGTCTGTCGACGGATGTGCGACGCTATTGGCCGTTAATTCGCGTCTTGGGTTATCTCAACGTGATACTTGGCGTCGTGCTAACAGGCATCGATATAGTGACGTCGATGCCCGTGTGGTGGACGGCTGGAGAGGGTCCAAGCGTTATCGTCGGTGGAGTCGCCTTGCTTGTGCTAGTCCGTCTTTGCGATAAAGAGCGTACTGCGTAAAGCCAAGCGGGATAGTTTTTTATCGCAAACCGGAGTGTTGGTTTGATGTTACGTTTTTTCTGGGATTTCGGGCCGAAGGCCCAGCAATTTACATAGCCCAGCCCATCGGGTGGGTTATCGAGCTTGACTAGATGAATTGCCAACGGCCCGACGTTTTGCACGCAAACCGTCGGGCCGTTGGCAATTAACTTTGTAATACGTATGAGGTCCCAGCCCGTTGGGCTGGGCTAGGTAAACGAACAGGCCTTCGGCCCTCAAAGCCTAAACAGTTTAGCTTCAAGGAACCTCTGCGATGTTCGGCTAACGCCGCGGGTTGGGATGCGTACTCGCCAGCGTATCGATGAATCACGCTAGATCAAACAGCATGATTTCCGCTTGAGACGTGGCAACGAGATTTAGCTCGCTTTCATCGCTCAGAGTCATTCCGTCGCTGGCCGCAAGCGAGTTCCCGTTGGCCATCACGTCGCCGCGAAGCACTTGCAGCCAAACATGTCGGCCTTGAGGAATCGAATAATGCAAAGCCAAACCGTCTTGCAAGTCGGCTAGGTAGATCTTTGCGTCTTGATGGATTAGTAAAGACTCTTCCGCTCCTTCCCGCGAAGCGACCAGTTGTAGTCGATTGTGACGACCCGACTTTTCGAACGACTTCTGTTGCCAGCTTGGTTCGATACCCTTGCGTTCGGGAAGCAACCAGATTTGGTAAAAGTGAGTCGCACTTGTCTTCGAAGGATTGAATTCACTGTGAGTGATTCCCGTGCCTGCAGTGATGCGCTGGAATTGACCAGGTAGCAAGACCTCGCCGTTTCCCATCGAGTCCTTATGCTCCAACTGCCCGTCTAAAACATAGGTAACGATCTCCATGTCGCGGTGACCGTGCGTTCCGAAACCTTGTCCGGCCGCCACGCGGTCCTCATTGATGACGCGCAGCGATCGAAAGCCCATATGAGCCGGATCGTAGTAGTCTGAGAAGGAAAAGGTGTGGTAGGTGTTCAGCCAGCCATGGTCCGCGTGGCCTCGTTCGTTAGCACGTCGAATGGAGATCATGATTTCAATCCTGTTTTAGTTCGTTGAATTTCTCGACTTTTGAATTGGTTCAATAACTTGCGGCAATCGCTTGGGCTTGGGCGATCGCTGCAGCCTCGGTCTTGGCCACGTCATCGGGACTTCCCAATGTTGGTTCAACGACGATGGGACGAATGTCCTTAAAGCCAATGAAACCCAGAAGCAGGTCCATATAGCCTTTCTGCAAATCCAAGCCCTTAGCTTGATCGCTGCCATACGCACCACCACGTGCATAAACTACTGTCACAGGCTTGCCGGTAACCAAGCCTGTGTAGCCTGTCTCGGGCGAGAAGCTAAAGGTCTGGCCCGGCTGAGCGATGACGTCGATGTAGTGCTTCAACTTGTAGGGAATTCCGAAGTTCCACATGGGTAGGCTAATCAAGTATTTGTCGGCCGCCTTGAACTCGTCGCAAAGATCGACCACTGTTTGCCAAGCTTTTTGCTGGTCCGGTGTAAATCCTTGGCCGTGCATGACTTGGTACTTTGCATCGATCGTAAAGTTATCGAACTCGGGGAGCTTCTTCTGCCAAAGATCGATCGTCGTGATGCGATGGTGAGGATTGACCGTTTGGTACTTTTCCAGAAACGCTCGAGCAACGCTAATCGACTTGGAGCGAGCCTTACGAGGTGAGGCTTCGATGTAGAGCAGGTGAGCCATGGAAATTCCTTTGAGGTTGAAAGTGCTAACTAGATTACATGTAAAGTATTGAGACAACAAAATCAGGCTGAGATGCCTGAACGAACGTTCTCCAGGATTCGTATTAGAGCCTTCAAATCCGTTTCTGATACACCAGAAAGCAAGCTGGCATGCAGGTCGAGTACTGGCTGGTCGAGCTTCTTAAGTAATCGCATACCAGCAGGCGTGATCTCGATCGTAAATACGCGGCGATCTTCGTCGGACTGCGTTTTTGTGATGAACACAAGCTCCAGCAATTGATCGACGACTCGAGTGATCGCGGGGGCAACCTGGATCATCCGGTGAGCGACTTCCAGGCAAGGCATCGGCTTTCCTTCGCCTCGCAGAATCCGCAGAACGTTGTACTGCGTCATCGTTAAGCCGTGTTCGCGTAGCAGTCGAGCGATCCGGTTTTCAAGCAGGTCGCTCGTACGAAGGATCGACAGCGTCGCTTCTTGCTCGACCGACGAGAATGGTCCTCGTTTCTTCAGTTCGTCTTTTAGCGGCATGGCGGATTCTCCTGCTGAATTCCTTAATCGGCTGCCCACACCAATTAGTTTACATGTAATCTAATTTCCTGTCAAGCCGTTTAGTAATGGGATTCGCCAGAATTACGTCACTGATGCTAGCACGTTTTGATGTTGTGCTATTTGGTTTTAGGGGCGAAGCTCTGTCCGTTTACCTAGCCCAGCCTGCAGGGCTGGGTGCGTAACTCGCGAGAAAAACAAAGGGCCGTTGGCCCTTAACGCGCTCATGCTCAATCACCCAGCCCGATGGGCTGGGCTAGGTAAATTGCTGGACCTTCGGCCCGAAATCCCAGAAACTGTGCAACATCAAAACCAGACCTTCTGCTCAAAAAATGCCCCTCAACGTTGGCCCTCTCTTTAAGCTACGCTACACCAGATTTCAGTACAATAGTCGCCTAACTCCTCGACGCCCGTTTACGTCGAGCAACAACACTTTCGTAAATCGAGTTGAACATTTGTAGAGGAATCGATGTCTAGCAACAAACCCTGGCTGGATGGTCCAACAGCCAAAGACCGCGCGAAGGAAAAGATGTGGCAAGGCGGTCCAGCCTTCCTCATTGGAGTAATTGCAACTGGAGGCACTCACTTCTTTTTCGGCATGATCTGGTTCTGGACTGTGATTATCGCAATCGCTGGATTCTTCTGGTTCATCACCGGTTTGATTACTTACTACTCGGGCGTTGAATAGTGATCTCAAGGGCCGACAGAATATTTGGCTGCCTTATCGGTCTAGTCTTTGCCGATGCGGTTGGCTCACGCTTCGAAGGCGTTGATCCAGTCCAACTTCGCTCGCAGTTTTCCGACAAGTTATCCGCGTTTGAGTACGCGTCGAATCGTGGCGGCTTACAATATACGGACGATGGACAGATGGCTCTGGCGATCGCTGAACATCTGGCCGAGAACACCACGATCGTCAGTGAGGCCCTAATGACGCGATTCGTGAACGTGTATGAACCATGGCGAGGTTATGGACGCGGAGCGAGAGTGTTAATCGAAGCGTTTCGCGATAAGGCTGACTACGAGTTTATGGCCGAGCACTTATTCCCTGGCGGATCGCTGGGAAACGGAGCAGCCATGCGAAGTGCCCCCATTGGCTTACGATTCATGGGTGACACCAATCGAATTTTGGAGGAAGCTAAGTCGAGTGCTTGGCCAACGCACCGGCACGAGCTTGGCATTGAAGGCGCACAACTTATCGCCGTTGCCGCGTCTCTAGCTGCCTCAGAATCATCCATCGATCCGGTGATGCTCGCCGATAGTCTTCTGCCTTTGTGTTCGACGGTAGTATTCCAGAATCGATTGGCGCGTCTGCGAGAAGTAAAGTCCGATGTCGACATCGAACAGTTTGGAAACGGTATCGAGGCGCACGAGTCGGTAGTTACAGCGCTCTCCTGCTTCGCTCTCTACCCGCAAGACTATCAAAAGGCTGTCGCTACAGCGATCTGGCAGGGTGGAGACACAGATACCATCGGCGCGATGACTGGTGCGCTGGTTGGTGCTCACGTCGGCCCCAGCTTCTCAACCGAGATACCGATCGAACGGCTAGAGGAAGGCCAAGAGTTTATTAAGTATGTTCGAGAACTTGCGGACCGATTGGCGGGTTGAAACGGAACGAAAGTATCCGCCAATACCAGCGGCGATTCGACTACCCACGGGAGCCCCTTGACACGAATCCATGATAGAGGTGCATTTCTCTGCACTATTCAAGGATTGCTGTATGGGTGTTCAGGTTGTTTGGTTCAAAAGAGACTTACGAGTCCAAGATCATGAGCCGTTGCTGCGGGCGGCTTCAGTGGGACCGTGCGTTTGCTTGTACGTCTATGAACCAGAGATCTTCAACTCTGCCGAATTCGATACGTCGCATCTGATTTTTATCAACCAGTCGCTGGCTGAGCTGGACCAGGAACTCCAACAACGCGGCGCATGGCTGACTTATCGCGTCGGCCGGATGCCAGATGTGCTGGATGAGCTCCAGCAGACTGTGGGTATTGACGCGATATTGAGCCATGAAGAAACGGGCAATCGAATTACTTACGATCGCGATCTTCGAGTCGCTCGATGGGCGAAGCGTCACGGAGTCTCATGGCTGGAGATTCCACAGAACGGTGTGATTCGGCGGCTTGATTCTCGCGATGGTTGGTCGAAACGCCGTGAGCAATTCATGAGTCAACCTTTGAGTCCTGCGCCCGAACTGATCCAACCAGTCGTCGAACTCGACGCAGGCCGCATTCATACCCCCATTAATCTTGGACTGCCGGTGACATGCAAAACTGATCTTCAAGCGGGTGGCTCACAAGCTGCTCGAAATACGCTGGACTCGTTCCTTGATCAGCGCGGCCAGGAGTATTCGAGCGAAATGTCCAGCCCCGTCACTGCCGCTCAATCCTGCAGTCGCTTAAGTACCTATCTTGCCTGGGGATGCATCTCGATGCGGCAAGTAGTTCACGCTCTTAGGCAAAGACAAGCCGAACTCCGCGATCTTAAGTCGCACGGCGTCAGTATTGGGGACTGGTCGAAGTCGCTACGAGCTTTTGAATCGCGACTGAGTTGGCATTGCCACTTCATGCAAAAGCTGGAGGACGAACCAGAGATCGAGTTTCAGAATATGTCTCGCGTCTACGATGGTCTTCGCGAGATTGAATTTAACGAGGAGTACTTTACCGCTTGGTGTGAGGGTCGCACTGGATATCCGATGGTCGATGCCTGCATGCGAGCTCTCTTGCAACACAGTTGGATCAACTTTCGCATGCGAGCGATGTTAGTTTCCTTTGCCTCGTACCATTTGTGGCTGCATTGGCGACGGCCTGCAGTTTTTCTCGCTCGGCATTTCCTCGATTTTGAACCGGGCATCCATTTTTCACAGTTCCAAATGCAGTCGGGGACCACGGGAATTAATACCGTACGGATCTACTCGCCGATCAAGCAAGTAGCCGATCACGATCCGACAGGAAAGTTCATTCGAGCCTTTGTCCCCGAGCTCGCCAATGTGCCGGATAAGTTTCTCGCTGAGCCCCACAAGATGCCACTTTCGACTCAAGATCAAGTCGGATGCATCGTCGGGCAGCATTATCCGCAGCCGATCGTCGAGCATACCGTCGCTTACAAAGCTGCCCGCGATCGCATCTACGCGGTCAAGAAACTGGAGGCCAGTCGCCAGGAGGCGCGTCGCAT
>CAUJKA010000233.1 GCA_963204965.1 Planctomycetota bacterium
AGAGACTTGACTAGGTAGTACGTGAATACGTGCGCGTTTGCGCAGGCAATCAAACACAAGACCGCACCAAGATATCTCTTGTCGTCAGGGAAAATCGTTAGATCACTGGTTTCATGGTACAGGAAAAAGAAGGTGCCGCAAAACGCAACCAATCCAATTGCCGACGCCAGCAAGTGAACCACAAGAGGGCGCTTACGAAGTCTCTTGCGGGATGTTGATTCGTCGCGTGTCAATCGAAAGCTCTTGTGCATGGCAAACCAAGTCTATTTACTTTCTGTCGGACCAAGCGGCCAGTCGCAGGGAGAATCGTCGCACGAACATACCTCTTCAAGAAACCGCTGGATTACTGAGTCACATGAACAGTCAGAGTAGCAAAGATGCTTGATTCGCGTGCATGCCGAAGGAGTTCCGGCGAATCCCACTATCCTGCTATGAAGAGCTGACCGAGCACTAGTCGGTCATAACAAAATACAATACGCCGTTCTCACTGTCTACGAAAATTGTAGGCGTATGGCTACTATGTTCCTTCGAGGAACGGTAAACACTTCCCGTCGCATTCGCTGATTTGCTGAGCCAATCTAGATTCACAGAATACGCTCGCTCGAGCATGGCGACGTACTCAGCATCAAAGGGAGAACTTGAATTCGCTTCTAACGTGTAGTCGATATTCGCCCAATGAGCTGCAAATTCAGTCTGAGCAAACGAGGCAAGGTCTTCGGGCGTCCCATCCACAGCGTAAGCCATAAAGCGTCCGCCAAGGCCGACTGATGAGTGTGCAAAGCAGAATCTTGTTGAAGAGGCCGGCAGAGACTGGGAGAGCGTTTGCGATTTTGTTTCATCGCCGATCGTCTTCCAACCGTCGCTCTGCGTCACATTCGACCGAGACATAGTGAAAACGAATAGGATCGATGTGATAAGGAAAAGTAATCCAAGTCCAACCACCAGCCTAAAGAACCATCTCCAAATTGTCTGCAACGGATAGGCCTCCTGAGTGATCAAACTACTTTAGGGCTCCCAAAACTGCGGGGATGAAACCGGTGAGCCAAAACAATCGCTAACTACCTTTTGGTGTCGTTCGCGTCATCTTTGTTTTCCGGCTTGAGCTTCAAATTCTCTCGCTTCAAGATTGCGACCTCTTTTTCGAGCTGTGCGACGCGATTCTGGAGTCCCAAGACTACCTGAAATAGAACTCTGATGTCGGGCTCGGCTTCAGTATCGACTGGTTGCTCGGGGTTTTTCGTGAGCTTTTCATCGATCAGAATGCGTCGATCGAGCTCTTTCACCTCTGGGGTATCAGCGCCCAATTGATCCGCGACACTGTTTCGCTCGATTCTGAGCAATGGATTGCCAAGACGACCTTGCCGATCTTGTGCAAAACTGAGGAGCGAAGTTCCGGCTACTATCCCGCAACACGCCAATCCTAAAAGGCACTTCGCACGTCCGTTCATAGTGTTTACCTTCTGAAATAGGTGGCAGTCACAGTTGACCCCAGAGCTCACTTCGTGAGGCCCGCAGTCTCGTCTACCTGAGCCCACGAACTAATCTTGGCACTGCTCAGCGATGTTAAATGCACCAGTGGCATTTTCGCCACTTCTGCTTTTTGAGCGGCGGGTCTTGGGTCGCTAGAACTGATACCGTTAATGGGAGCACGCACATCTTTTCTTGGTATCGTTGCAGCAATCGACAGCATCCGACGATTGTCATCATCGTTGAGTTTCTTCCCGTGATTCGAGAACACGCGATAGCCCTTCAGTTCTACCTGATCCGCACTCAGCTCTCGCTCGACGGTACAGATGAAACTACAACCAAAATCTTCCTTGGGCGGATTCAAGCCAACAAGCTCAACGCATTTTCGAGATAATTCACCCGACAAAACGACATTGATTCGATCACCCACGTTGACTTCTTGCTGCACATCCTTGTCAACCTTAAGTTGTATTTCGTCGGTACGTGAAGTCTTGTTCTCTTGAGTTGGTGATTGAGTTCCAAAGAGTTCAACTTCTGTAAGCTGACTAGCATTCGTGATCGCTTGGTGGGATTCAAGATTGCCTGCGATGCGACTAACACGAGCTTGAAAAGTGTAAGCGATCTCACCGCGATCGTCGTATCGAAGCTTTTCAATCAGCTTGGGATAAAGAACGTTGTTGAATCGAGCGAACTCGCGAGTTTCTCGTGAGAACAAACGGGCGCTTTCGAAAGCGGGTCCGACTCGATGTTCGACTATCGTTGGCAAACACGAATAGCGTTCATCGAAAGTGTAGCTGAGCCAGCTCTTGAAATCCGGCGATTTCTTATTGAGCAAGCAAGTGAATCTGATTCCATTCTCGACGCGTTCTACTTTGGTTTCGGGCAGGGCCGAATGCGCCTCAAATACTTGCTTGAAGCCTTCGCCATCAAACTCCAAGCTATCGAATAGTGTATGTGGCTTCTTGAAAATCAGGGGTGATGAATGAGTACCAGAGTTAGAGTATTGCCTTACAAGCGATTTTCCACTCTTTGGATGCCAAAGGTAGTGGACACCATTCTCAGCGTGTATCTCGACATCTTTCACCTTTTCAGGCCGAGAAACTGTAGTAATTTCGGATACGTCCAACGCAATTGACTCTACGCCCTCGAGTGCGATCGCTTGTTGTTCGACAATTTGCTTCAGTAGCAGTGCGTCGTCTGCGAATAGATGCGATGAGAACCAAACGAACGCTGCTAGGGTAAGATTCATTCGTCCCATCGAAGACGATCTCCTTTTCGAGTAACTTCAAGTTTCGGAAGTTAATGCCAACCGAATCCGTTCGGGCGAGAGCTTCAACGCTTTGAAGGATTTTCTTGAAACGCCGGCACTAGCCGCAGTCAGACACAAGCGAAATTACGAACTGCGGTTAGCGACTGCGGTTCATACGGCCATCATTTCGAACGCCAATCTACTGCTTTTGGAGTAAATTGGCAATGTGGAAATCGATGGCTTAAGGGATGACACTACACTCCCTGCCCGTTGCAGATTCGTAGCTTTCACCGGACTTTCTAATCAAATCGCCTGGGACGGCCATTTGGCCAACTGCTACGCGCGGCAGTCGGATCGTCGGGCGAACCTAGAAATCTTGCGAAGATTGGTTCGTCAATCGGCAAGAAAGAAGGGCTATCCAAATCAACGGGTGTTCGTGTTCCGCGAAAATAAACCATCCCACCGTGCGCCGTAAAAGCTCGAAGCGCCTTTCGAATCAACTCTATCCCCAGACAAAGTGCATGGAACGTATCCCCTCCAGCGATCGATACTTCCGGAAAGAGTGGTTCCAGTGAAAATGGGCAAGCGCCGTGAACTCGCCCATGTCCATCTTCCTGCTCAAAAGGAACTCCAATTTGAACGATAGCAACGAACTCATTGCCGTCTCTATCGCGGCAGTCAAATGACGATTTAGCAAAAACCTTATCCATGAATCTCTTTCATTGAGCGATTGTAGCTTAGTGAGTACGCAAACGAACCAACGATCATTGGCGGTATCAAAAAGATCGATAGGTAGTATGGAATGATCGTCCAGGTTGTTGATGGGGTGCTTTGGATCACGGAAGGCCAAAACCAAGCGAGACCAAAAAGAGCTATGCCGACTACAAGATGGACAACCACAGTACCTAGCGTCGAAGCAAACGATAAGCGAGCAAGCTTCGGAGCAATGAATGATGCGTTGAGCGGCAACAGGACTGTTGATAGGGCTAAGCACATCATCGCATAAACAGGAATGCCCGCGGGATTGTTGATTGGCTTGAGCCAATTGACGACTAGATGAAAGCCAACGAACCAGATTATTAGCGCGACGATTGAAGAAAACATGCACATGCTCCGCGGCTTACGAAGCATACGAGCTGATTTTTTCCTATGAGCAATCACGACCGCTATCGTGCTTCCTCCTGCTCCATTAATGGTGTGCCGCTAGTTCGGTCAAAGTTGGCACGCTTGATTGCGTCTTCAAGCGATTCGATTCTCTTTATCAGACTCGACACAAATCGGGAGACAATTCCAGCCACCATCCCGATCGCAGTAAATGCGAGTGAAGTTGGCACCAATGAACTATTTTGGGATCCCTGGAGACGCATCGCGACAGCAGCAACAAATAAAGCCATAGCGATACAAAGGATGGAAACACCGGTTAAGAGTTTGGTATCGTTCATGATTCTCCAACACGTTTGCAGTTATCACCCTGGGTTCAACAAGCGCGCGCGGGTTTAGATCTTTGACCTATATTGACTCGGTCTGAACAGACGAATTCATAACTTGTATTCAGTCAGTTACTTCTTTTTCAAGGAGTCAGATACAATGTTCGCTTTGACTAGTACTAGGCGTTCTTGGAATTCAGGTTGGTTGAACTGAAGATAGCACACAGCCAATTTTCTTCCGGTAAATTTCATTGCCGAAATCGATATCTTTAGTTCGCCGCTCTCATTCGGTTGGAGAGTTTTGAAATTCGCAACGCATAGAAACGGGCCGAAGGTTGTGCGAATCTTCTCCAGCTCAAGTTTGCGAGATGAAGTGTTGGTAATCGTCACCACCATATTGCGGTCGTCTCCCACTTGCACCTCACCAAAGTCTATAGTGTTCCGCGAGAGCTTGACAGTGTCGCTCTGCATCAAAAGCATGGCGTTGACTACTAACAAGGAAGCAGCAACTGTGATTCCGTACATCGGCATTACCTCTCCAATTCACTTAAGGCCACTAGACTTTCGGCAACTGCCATCAGCCTCGAACTCAGTCAGTCTATTCTCTGCCTTCGACAACTTGCGAGAACAGACGCTCCGTTCGCGCTACGCAAAAGTCCTTGTCAATAACACCTTCTTTTTCAAGCTCCTGCAACGCTTCGATTAGCCGATGTATGTCCTCTTTTCGGCAAACGAAGTAGGTCGTGTCGTTTCCAAAATCGCTTACCCAAACACCAACGGCGATTCCTCGCTTGCGAAGATGGCCCAACATTTGACAGGCTTCATCATCAGGCGGAAGCCCATGATCATCTGCTAATGAAGTGGGATATGCAAAAAATGTCCACGGACAACAACCAGACCGCCGATACTCGTTGGCGTCAAAAAGCATCTCGTTTGGTATTGGCTCAGTGTTCATTTCGGGCAGATCTGAAGTCCACGAAGTTATTCCCTAGTTCATTCGAACTGTCTGAGGTATAGGACGATGAATTCGGAAAGCGATCCAGCGAGTTTTTTCGACCACAACGCAGGATCGTCACCATGATACCGTCGCTCGTGGTTAAATTCGAAGAGTTCATCGCCGAAGCGATCTTCCCTCCGGATAAAACCAATACTATTGCCATCAGAGTCAACGTTGTAGGATGAGATGGCCAAAACGCTTAGATTTTCATCAACCTGCCACTGGCCCTGCGAATTGTAGGCCGCGTTAAGCGGACTCTGAAAACAAATCTCTGCATCTCCAGGCAAATGGAATTCGCCAAAGGCAACCAACAGTTGCTTATAGTCCTCGGGCAAGCGTACACCAAGCTCTTCCTCTTCCTCTGCAATCTCCGCCTCACTAATCGGCACAAAGGTTCGTTCTGCTGGATATGCGAGGATGATGTCGTCCGTGAATGGGATGCCAAGTCGTTCGCAAACGGCCGTTGCATCCGAATTCATGTGGTCATAATCATCAAACACATGACCTTGATTCTCGCAAATCACGTGTCCGACCGATCGTATCTTTGCTATCGCATCTTCAATGTTGAACATTAGCGTTGTCAGCCTCGAGTTTCTTCCATTTTTAGCAGAGACTATTTTGAGCTCACCTACTTTCAATTGCAATGAGGCCTGGTATTAGAATTCTCGTCATCGCAACCTGCTATTCGTCATTGTCAGTGGCGATGATTGCATCAGCCTGTTCAATGATCGCATCCGCTGCTTGGATGTCAATATTTAGAAGTTCAGCGAGTCGCTCAGGCGACAAAACCGCTACGTCGTCTAAAGTAATAACTCCGTTTTGAATCAAGGTACGGGCCGCATCAGCGTCGAGAGCATCCACTCGCTCTAGTTCCACTTCAGCCTTGCGCTGGATGACAATCCAATCGCTCTCTGTGTAATACTCAACGCTCCAATGAGCTTCTCGACCCGCTCTGAACCGATCGTCGCGCGTCAGTGTCACGGTCTCAGTGGAGGTGACGACCGCACGACCGAGCTCAGGAAAGAAATGTACTTTGGCATCCTTTACTGAGGTCATATTCAGTAAGGCTAGTATGAGTTCACGATCACGCACCGGATCTCGATCAGTACTTGATGAATCCATTGTGATGTAACCAAACTTGTCCCATGTCCATTTCATGTTGCGAGCTCAGCCTAAAAACCAAACGCGATGACTGTTCGGAGGTTGTATGTTACGGATCATCGCTTCCTGGCGACGATTTTACCAAAAGCCACTTGCAGGAAAACTGTTAAGGCAAGAATAGCCGGCCCCATGAGTAGGAGAGGAACTCTTGGTGGTTTTCCAACAACGCGATACTCATACCAAGCGTAGACTCCGACTGCGATTCCGACTGCCACAGGAATCAAGCGATAGCGCAACGAGAGATCGATTGCTAACGTCGCTCCACAAGACTTGCAATACTTGCGGCCCAGCGTGTTCCATATCTTCCATCGGCTGGCGCTTGCACCACATGACGGACAGCTCGAGTTGGTAGATTCGGAGTTCACCAAGCCAGATTCCTCAGATTCGATGCTTCTGGGAGTTTCGTAGGGATTCGGCTGATTCATGATTCCCGTTACATATGCCTGGTCGAGGCAGATTGTCTACCCGAATTGAATACCTTGGGCGAGCGGGAGATCGTTGCCGTAGTTGATCGTGTTGGTAGCGCGACGCATATAAGCCTTCCAACTGTCCGAACCGGACTCGCGACCACCGCCAGTATCCTTTTCACCGCCAAAAGCGCCGCCGATCTCAGCTCCACTGGGACCGATGTTGACGTTGGCGATTCCGCAATCGCTGCCGGAAGCGGAAACAAACTGTTCAGCTTCTCGCAAATCGTTGGTGAAGATGCTGGACGATAGCCCTTGCGAGACGCAGTTTTGTAATTCGATCGCCGCCTCAAGCTCTTTGTAGCGCAGCACATAGAGTATGGGAGCGAAGGTCTCTTGGAACATGACTTCTGAATGCGTGGGCATCTCGACAATCGCAGGCCGAACATAACACCCGCCCCTAGGCACGTCGCTCGACAGTACTTGCCCGCCAAAGATCTTTCCACCTTCTTGCTCGGCTTTCACGAGTGCCGCTTGCATGCGGTCCAACGATGCCGCATCGATTAGTGGTCCAATCAAGACGCCTTCATCGAGCGGATTACCGATTGGCAGTGATTGATAGGCAGACTTGATTCTTCGAAGTACTTCATCGGCGATGTTCTCCTGCACTAACAATCGTCGCAACGATGTGCAGCGTTGACCGCAAGTTCCCGCAGCGGCAAAGACGATGCCGCGAGTCGCAAGATCTAGATTTGCCGATGGAGTAACGATGCACGCGTTGTTGCCACCCAATTCCAAAAGCGATCGGCCCATGCGTCCTGCGACAACTTGCGCGACGGACCGGCCCATGGCAACACTGCCGGTAGCAGAAACGAGCGGGATTCGTGGATCGCTGGCCAGCATCTTACCAATGTCGGCGCCTCCGATGACAACAGTCGACAAGCCTTGTGGAACGGTGGGGAGATCTTCAGCGGCCTTCATCAACAATCGTTGGCAGGCGAGCGCACACAGAGGCGTTTTTTCGGAAGGCTTCCAGACTAAGCTATCGCCGCAGACCAAAGCGATGGCAGCGTTCCAGGCCCAGACTGCGACGGGAAAGTTAAACGCCGAGATAATTCCTACGGGACCAAGTGGATGCCACTGCTCCATCATGCGGTGTTGCGAACGTTCGGTGACGATGGTCAATCCGTACAACTGTCGACTCAGCCCCACGGCAAAATCGCAGATGTCGATCATCTCCTGCACTTCGCCCAAGGCCTCCTGCATGATCTTACCGCACTCTAACGTGACTAAGGTCGCCAAGTCGGACTTGTGCTCTCGCAGAACTTCTCCGAAACGACGGACTAGCTCGCCGCGCATCGGCGCTGGTACCGCTCGCCACTTGAGGAATGCTGAGTGAGCGGCTGCGATGGCAAGCTCACAGCTCTCTGCGGTCACCGAGTTGATGACACCCAAGACGTGTCCATCGATGGGAGTCCGGCTGGTGATTGCATCGCCTTGGCAATCGCGCTGGCGACCATCGATCATCAGACCTCCACCACGAGGATCAAAGTCGATCAGATCGGCGATACGTTGAAGTCTAGTCAGCATGGCAGCAGATGGAAAAGCGGTCGGCTTTTGAAAACGGTGACCATCGCGGCAGCATTTTATCTGCTTGCCCCCTGGTCTCCACTGCCTATTAGCATATCACGTTTACGAGTGACTTCGCTCGTCTTCAGATGGAACAGTTTCGCTTTCGACCTTAAATTCAGGGTCGCTTGAAAGGACGTCGCGAAACCGATCCAAAGCGCGATAGTATCGCTTCTTGATTGCCTCTTGATTGATTTCAAGTAGGTTAGCGATCTCACGAATCGAGTAGCCATCCATGTGTCGCATTTCCAAGACTTCGCGATCAACTTCGCTCAATTGGGAAAGCAATTGGTGAATTCTCGAAGCAACCTCCAAGCGTTCCACTTGCGTGCGCACGGAATCGGTCGAGTCGATCATGTGCCCGATGAATTGGTCGTCAAAGTCGTTCTGTTCTTGGAACGGCGTGCGAATTGTCCGAAACTGTTTTCGATGAGCTTCCGAGAGAATCTGCTTACTAAGCCGTCGCAACCAAATCAAAGGAGGCACAGCCGGACTGGCCAGATAGTTTTTCAAACCCCGATAGGCTCGAACGTAAACTTCTTGAATGATGTCGGATGCGTCAATGCGCGAAACTAGCTTTTGATTGATACGACAATCCACAAAGCGTCTTAGATGCTGTCGTTGATATTCCAACAGCTTACCAAGCTCTTCTTCGCCATTGGATTGCAAATTGAACAGGATCGAGCTAGTCATGATGTTCCGATTCTTAGCAGATGGATGCACGGCTAGTGAGTGTTTTGAAGGAACTGGTCCAAGATCTCATTCAGCTCTTCAGGAACTTGAAGCGGTTCGGCAGCTACGGTACTAAAGTGCTGACCGAAAGTTCCCTCTACCACGCGAAGCCACGAAACGAATGTATTGTCAGGAATGCGCATTTCGACAATCTGTTCCAAGCGTGGAATGTTGCCTTGAAATAGCGCGGCCAGAACTCTTTCGGCTTCTGCTGAAGACACATGCTTATTGACAATGGACTTAGCAAATAGAGTCAGAATTTGATGACCACGGATCTTGTCTTGCTCGGCGAGAGCCGTAGATCGAAGCGGAACGGCCAGAGCCAAAACTTTGTCCGAAACGCTCAGCGACGAGTGTCGGTAGCCTTGAATGATGCCATCCAGTTCTCCTGGACGAAGACCTTGCGTGCTGACTTGGTTGACGATGCGATCGATCTTATCTTCAATGTTCTTAGCTTGCTCGCCAGAGGCCTTTTGAGTCACTGAGTGTTTGATCGCCTCGCCAATCACTTCCACAAAACCAGCATCACTGTTTTCAATCTTTGCCGCTAAGTTTTTGAAACTTTCGGTAGCGACTGGCGGAGGCGCAGAGCCATCGTGCGCGAAAGACTTTCGTCCATTACCACCCCAAGTGTGCATAACAAGCATCGTCGTTAGCGTAACACCAAAGACTAAACCCGCCCCGGCAACGGCCAGTTGATATCGCCGTCGCATCGCAGCTTTGTATTGTTGTTCGGACATACGTTTGCCTGGACGTCGGCGATCACAGGGCTTTTTGCCTTCCAAGAATCGCTCGATAACTGCGGTCAGTTCGCCAACGGACTGGAACCTACGCTCGGCCACTTGATCGCTGGCTTTGTCGATAATCTTACCTAGCTCGGCAGGCACGCGTGGGTTGACGTCGCAAATTGGCGACAAGTCGACTCGCTGGTTCACACAGCGCACATCATCAGCGCCGATGCTGGCGATTTCATAGAGTGTTCTGCCCAGTGAAAAAATGTCGCTTCGACGGTCGACTAAGCCTCGCATTTGTTCGGGGGCCATGAAACGTGGTGTTCCAACTACCATTCCACTGCGACTGGCCGAGAGATCGTTGCCACGAACTTTCGCTAAGCCAAAATCGGTGATCCAGCACTTGCCGTTGCGATCAACCAACAGATTGGCGGGCTTAAGGTCGCGATGAAAGATCTTCTGGCGATGCACATATTCGAGAGCTTCGGAGATCTCCAATCCCCACGCAGCAAGTCGACTCCAATTGGAGTTCAATTCTGAGATCCAGTAACTGGCTAAGATCGATGGATTGGGCTCAAGCAATTCTGCCATGCTACAACCATCGATGAAATTCATCACGATGTAAACATGATCGCCAATGGCACCGTGAGCGAAGATCGAAACGATGTTGGGATAGTTCAGTCTCGAAAGGCTTTCGATTTCTCGATCCAAACGCTTCAAATCGCCGGCGACTGGGTTCACTTTGACAACTTTGATGGCCACCGTCTTGCTGGACTTGGTATCGCGTCCCTTGTAGACGACGCCCGAGGACCCGCGGCCGAGTTCATTTAAAAGTTCATAGCCTGGGATCTCGAGTTTCTCAGGCGTGGTGCTTTGCTTCTGGCGCAATGATCCTTCAAGCAGAGCCATGGCGGGCAGTTCGTGCAAAATTCGATCAGAGAACTGCGGGAAGTGCTTGGCAAGGGCTTTCAGGCTTACGGAGTTTCCTCGTCGAAGTTCCTGTAGATAAACTTCGCCAATATCGGAAAAGCTGATTTGTGTTGGGCTTTGCATCGCTCTCATTCACTCCGGGCAAACAGACTATCCCCAAGGCAAAGTCTGAAAAAAGTGCACCGCTTAACTCTAGGACATACCTCGCTTTGAGGTCTCAGCCAGATTCGATAGCGATGTGCCTTTGGTAAAATGCTTACGGAATACTCACCGAATCGATACAGGCCCTACAATCGTTCTGTTGATCGTCGATGCAATTCGCTAGAAGACTCTATCTTGCAAGGTTGTGGAAGAAATACAGGAATTCTGGCGAATCCCACTACCGAGGACAGAAACAATCAACGACTGTCAACGACCATGATTTGATTGTGGCCTTCGATCGTGCGGATGAAGGCGATCTTGGAACCGTCCGGAGAGAAGAGGCAGGCTTCGGGGCGTGGTGGATTCTGAGGAGTCGACTTCGTCAAGCGAGTTGAGCGACCACTGGCGATATCTACAGTAAAGATGCTTCCATCGCTGACATAAGCAGCTTGAGAGCCGTCTGGACTCACGCTGAATGCGCTGGCGACAGAATGTTTATCGCGAGTGACTTGACGTATCTCGCCGCCGTTGGGGCTGACACAGAACAACTGCACAACACATTCGGGACCGCGAGCTAAGAATAGTAGATTGTTTCCATCGGGTGTCGACCGAATCCAGTGCCTGGGCTGCGATGCGATGCCTGGATATTGCCAATCTTCCGTAAAGGTGATTCGTCTTTGACGACAGCTTGTCGGCGGCGATGGTCGTGTTGTTGCTGTTCCCGAAATCGAACTATCCGCTTGTATCAATTGATCAATCTGCTCGGGCAAATCGAGCACGAAAAGTTCTACTACCGGCTGGCCTTTGCGTCCAATGACAGTGCCTTGAAAGGCCAGTGCGTACCGCTCTCGCGTTCCATCCTGGCGCAAATATCCATTCACGCCTATCCATCCTTCTTCACAGGCTCGCATGATTTCATCGCTGCCTTGCGTCGGGTTATCGGTAAGCTTAGTAGCGAGAACTGTGAAGCTGCATCCCGAGTGATTGCGTGGATGAGTCATCGGAACACGAACGGGCACATCCATGATGCTTATGGAAATGCCGCGGAGATTTTTTTCATGGGAAGGGACTGGGGCTGGCGCACTGCTGAGTTTGTCGAGCAGAGCATCTTCGTACGTACTAGCGACAAGTTTGCCATCGCTACTAAAGGTATGCACATGCGTTCCACCTCGCAGGGCGCCACGAGTGAAGTTTGGAACAAGATCGCGAGCATCTAAGGGCGCTCCAAAACCGGGATTGTTGCAGTCAACGATCACACCTTGTCGATGGCTTGGCCCGTACTGCCAATCTTCGGCAGGATCTTCCGGTCCAAGAATGAACACGACTTGATCGAGAAACGGGTGGTAGGTAACCACGCCGCAATGCGCGCCGTGGACGGACCGATAGAGCGTATCAACTTCTCCATTAGCAACATGAACACGCTGGATCGTCTGACCATTGAATACAGATCCATCCAGCGAGTCCCGAGTATCATAGGCCAGCCAAGCAGAATCCGGCGACCACGCACCGATGTTCGTGAGCAGATGCCCTTGAGGTGCGTTGGTCAACTGCCGCTCGACCGGAAAATTCTGTGCCTGCAAACTAACGACTCCTAAGAAGACTACACCGATGACCATTTGTACGGTCGTGACCATGGTTGTGGCTAGGCTTGACCTAAGTCTTGAAGTACTCATGGCTTTGAAATGCGAATCGTAGCTTCGTGATTCCAAATGTACTCGAATTGTTTTTGAAGCGTTTGTATCATCGCGGGACTCAACTGTCCGAATCGAACGGTAGGATTCTGAGCCAAATCGCCATAGCAGGTAATTTCAACGTGGCCCATCCGATTATCCTCCAAGTCAGCATCGCGAATCCACATGCTGTTCGTGAAGGGGCCGCGCCACAAGCGAATCTCGATCTTTTCTTGAAATCGATTGCTCAGATTCACAATGAAACTAACAACTTGATCAGCGTTATTCTTGCTCCATATTGCGCCACTACTATTGGTACCGCAATACTCAAAGAACTGCTCTAAGTTCTGCGAATTTTCAGGACCATGATCAAATATCACTAACCGAACTTTCGCCCCGTTGCTAATGGCACTCACAATGGCTTCGTAGTTGCCTACGATCGCGGAACCCGTTAGTGCAAACATATCGAAGGATTTTTTTGTGTTGCGAATCGTTTCAACCAAGTCTGTTTCGCTGACCAACATTTCACGATTGGCTAGACCACGCGCAACCTGAAATGTGCCGCTTGCACTGTGAGAGAATATGTCCGGATCTGCCGCTGCGACAACATGATGAATTCCTGAGTGAGGCATCAGTCGTCGTCCCACGGGATCTCGATAAATGGCGACAAGGCAGCCAACCAAAAACAGGAATAACAACCACCATCGACTTCGACGGAGGAATCTCTTTAAGTTGTGAAAAGCCAATTGCGGGAGCGAAGGAAGGATGTAACGGTTCACTTCTTTGCGAAGTCGAGTCATGTGATGATCAAAGTCCTTGCCAACATCCACCTCAACTGCGTTAGCCGTCGCAAGTGGCTTGAGAGTATCGGGCAGTTCATCGGCAACCAGCGGTAGTCGCTCGCCGAAGTAGATCGGAATAATAGGCTTGCTCTTTTGCAATGCCTGCTCTAACTCACGCCGAACAAAGTCGGCGGGGTCATCAATTCTTCGTTGCCCTGCTTTCTGGTCGTCTTCGCCAAGCCACTTGTTGCCGACAATGGCAAGGAAAACTCCGCATTGGCCGATGCTGCTTGTAAGGACTTGCGGAAAATCGGCAGCACCAGGAATAGAATCGATATCTAGAAAAACGGACTCATCGCCGTAGTACTGAATCAACCGATCGAACACTCGACCGGTGAAGATTGCCGAATCTTGTCGGCGATAGGAAATGAAAATCTTCTTCAATCGACTCGCCCTCAATGAAGGTGACCTCAATTACTTTGATCACATTCTAGATGCTTCATCGAGATGCGTCTTTGGATATCGCATGACAAGACTACCCAAAAGAAAATCTTGACGCGAAGGCGCAGGGAGCAAGTGTCAGCTTAAGACTCTTCGCGTCCCTGCGCCTTAGCGCCTCTGCGTCCAAAATCTTAATGCGGAGGAGTATCGCACTGACCAAGCGCGACAAGATGCTTGTCCTACCGGGACGCGCGAGAAAGAAAGGCCGAACTCGTCAGGAGTTCGACCTTAATGCAAGATTCCAAAAATGGAATGAATTAGACGGCAGCCTTAGCTGCTTTCATCGCGGCAGCCATACGACTCTTCAGTCGCGATGCCTTGTTGCGGTGAACGATGCCCTTTGTGGCAGCTTTGTCGAGAGCCTTGGCTGTTGCCAAGCATCGTACTTGTGCTTCGTCAATATTCTTGGCAGCAACGGCTTCGCGGAACTTTCGCAATGCGGATCGCAAAGCGGACTTAACTGCACGATTGCGGTCGCGACGAACCAAGCTCTGACGCAATCGTTTTTTGGCTCCCTCGGTATTTGGCATCGAAACAATCTCTTAAAACTGATGACCTGTGCACACTGCGAACCCGATGGTTCACAACAATATATTCAGCCCGCGGAGCGATCGTTTGACGCGTCGGCGGCAACTGGCCCATCTGGAGCCAGTTTGAAGAACCGCATATCATGCCGCATTACGGGCGATCTGTCCAGCCAAATTTATCGGGCTTGGAAGAGGAAAATCAGGGGTTTGTAGAGGCAATTCCGTTGGTAAATGCAGAAAATCGGAGTAAAACCGGAAAAGTCTACCTAGTTGGCGCCGGTCCGGGCGATCCGCGGCTGATCACGCTGCGCGGACTTCAATGCCTTAAATTGGCCGATATTGTGCTTTACGATGGCTTGGCCAATACCAGCCTTTTGGCTCATGCGGACCACGCTGAATTGATCAGCGTCGGCAAACACGGCTTACTGCCCATATGGACGCAGCAAGCGATCAACGAAAAGCTGGTAGAACTTGCACTCTCGGGAAAGACTGTGGTTCGGCTCAAAGGCGGAGACCCGGCGGTATTCGCGAGAACTGCTGAAGAGCTTGCCTGTCTAGAGCAAAACCAGATCGCCTTTGAAGTAGTCCCAGGAATCACGGCCGCGCTTGCTGCAGCGAGTTATGCGGGCATTCCGTTGACTCACCGCGACCACGCCTCGGCAGTCGCACTGGTGACGGGGCAACAGCAGCCGAACTCGCCTGAATCCATGGACTGGGCGGCGCTGGCCAAGTTCCCGGGGACGCTGATTGTTTACATGGGCGTCACCACTTCGCAACATTGGACTGCCGCGCTAATTCAAAACGGAAAGGCCGCGACAACACCTGTAGCCATCGTGCGGAGATGCTCTTGGGGAGACCAATTGGTCCTTCGATGCCAGTTAGATGAAGTTGCCGATCACTTGACGCCAGCCTCAAAACTACGACCGCCAGTGCTGGTGATCATTGGCGAAGTTGCCAAGCTGGGTGAAAGTTGGAATTGGTTCGACCAGCTTCCCTTCACCGGCAGAAAGTTCTGGATTCCCCGAGCCGCGTCGCAAAGTTGCGAACTCTCAGAGCTATTAATCGAACGTGGCGGACAGGTATTCCGCGATCCGCTTTTCGACCTGCATAAGCCCGACAATAAAAAGCAGTTGGACCAAGCTTTGGAGCTGCTTACCCATGGAAAATGCGATGGAATAACGCTTTCCAGCAGCAACGGAGTGAACTTTTTCTTCGAACACTTATTCGCGAGCGGCCGAGACGCTCGTGTGCTAGGAAGAGCCAAGATTGCCGTCGTGGGACCAGCTACAGCCAACGAACTTCGCCGATATGGTCTGGTTGCAGACATCCAGCCCAAGGAGGACTTTAGCGCTTTAGGCTTGCTGGCAGCCATCGATTCCGACCTGCCAGACCTCTCAGGCCAACGCTGGATAGTCACCACGACCAATCAAAGTCGCGACACGTTA
>CAUJKA010000234.1 GCA_963204965.1 Planctomycetota bacterium
GGTTCCATCTCCAGCGTGCCAGTCCAAATCCAGTATCCCGACGCGGCTTAAGCGGCACACTTTAATCGCCTTCAGTGCAGCAATCACTAACCCGTTGAAGGTGCAGTAGTTAGCCGCCTCAGTGTATTTAGCATGGTGAAACCCGCTGCTGGGTGAACAGGTAATGGTCTGCTCGCTAACCGCGTGTAGTGAAGCTGCCATCATCGATCCCACCGTCCAACGCGTCGATTCGGCGATCTCCGCAGAGGGTAACCCGAAGCCTGTCGGCTGAGAACCGTCAAGCATTGCATTAACAAAGTAAAAGCCATGAGCCGACCGAAGATCTTCGAGCGAGGTCGGCTCAAAAGCGGCAATCTCAATCAAGTCGTGCTCTAGCCAATCAGCCACCGCCTTTCCAGGCTTCTCGCTTGAGGGAGAATAGCTGTTGTTTCTGCAGTTCATAAGAGCATCGTAAAAAATCTTGATCTTAGTCATGAATGTCTTCCGTTAGTAAGGGTAGATATCTACTTTGGGACACGACGGCATTAGCCACAATTGAAGCCAGACGAAAGTTAAGTCCGCCGCCACCTCGTCGACTTGTGACAAATCGTAAAATCTCTGCATCGGTTGAAAGCTGCATTCGACGTCGACCTCAAATCCTCGTGGTAGTAGTCGCTTTGCGTCGTTTGGTGCCAGCACTGTATTCGGCAGATCAACGACAAATCTGCGATCGCCAACGACTACAGACATGAACCGAAAGACGTTGTCGGTAATCCTCCGCTCGCCCGAAGATTGGCCATCTACTCGTTCCATCTTGGATGTGTCGATGCCTGGAATGTGTTCTTCGAATAGCACAGTCTGAGGTTTGCCTTCGATCTCCCGTACTGCCATGGCTCGACGCAGGGCGTCCAGAAAGAACTGGCCAAGCATCATTCCGTTTCCCACCGTTACCGTTCCTGAGAATTGCTTCACTGACACTCCTCCTTGCCTCGCTTTTCCTGCTCCTCCTTCTGTTTCTTCTCGGCTGCGATGTTTCGCTCAATTTCATCGCACTCCTCCTGAGTCATTTTGCCCTCGATTACAAACAAACGTCGGACACAGCGAAACGCATCATCTTTTTCTTCTTCCGTCATTTTGAAGCGTTCCCTATCTGCAGCGAACTGAGCCGCTATTGCTTCCTCGCTTGCAGTATCTCTGACCTTCTTGTTTGGTTTGGATTTGGATGGTTGACTATCGTGATTGGGCTCGGGCATGGAACAACTTTCAGGCATGAGGTTTTCCGCACAATTCGGCAGCGATAAATCCTGCCACAAAAAGAGGCGAAACTCAGAGTCCTACTAGTCGCAGAATTTGCTCATTTTGAGCAACAATAAAAAGATCGCCAGCGTGACCAAAGGTGTCACACAATGCTATTAGGATTGATGGTATTTGCGTAGAAAAAGCTGCTTCAAAGACTGCGCGCGTTAGAGGTCGTTGGAAAGGCGACCATGGATCAAAGCCAATGAGCGGCGATGTTATCGCATTCGTCGATCGCCAAGTGTTTGCGGAGTTCGAGATCGATTCGAGCAACTCTTCTGAGTGTGCCACGATATGGAAAACTCACTTAACAGTAGGCACTTTCGCTGCGTGTTATAGGTCAATCCAGCCTTTCGCGACCTGTGCATAACTCCTTGCTAGGAAGGCCGTTAACTGTATTGAAGCCTCAGGCATCCATCCCAAATTCGTTCGAAGAGCTGCTGAACCATGCTCTGAAAAGCGTCAACATTTCGTTACTGCAATCATTAGACCGTATCGTTACATGCAGATTGGAATTGACTTGAACTCGGGGAAAGATGGCAAGATGGGGGGCTACGCTTAACTCATGTGGATGAATCAAGGCCCATGTCGCACCTGCATTCAGTGCTGGCACCATATTCATCGGGAAATCTTCACTAGATCGAATGATGGCAAGGCAAACGGCCCATTTCTTTGCAAGAGTTCTTGGCAAACATTCTTCGCAACCACCAAGAGGACAAAACGATGTTTGATGCATACTAAACACGCTCCAGACAAACGCCGCGGGATCGATGACTTCCGAACATTTAAGCAATCGATTATTGATTCTTGGATAACAATCAATTCCGATCAGTGAGGTGAGGTCTTGTTTCTTTAATCCGCTCGTTTGTTGGCAGCATCGCGCTCGTGGGGTGTGAACCATTATCACATTTGACGCCGCGACCACTCGCGCGACGGCATCTAGCCAGTCATGTTCAAGGACACACATACGTTAATCTGCAATCTAATTGTGGAAGTCTTCTATCGCGTTTTTGAACGCCGCCAAGACCCGAGCGTCAGGGCAACAAGATCGGTTGTACGGATCGAGAGGCAATTCAAGCCACTCAACCAAACACTCGACGATCGCAAAACTCTGCTGGCTGGGAAACTCGGTTTGCATGACTACGAGCGAGGCAATATTTCGATTCCTCGTCAGAAACCCGATGGTTTTATCCATTTGTCTACGGCAGAATTCGACGATGACTCCGCGAGAATTAAATCCATTGCCATCGTTCTCGTGGATCATTAAGCGACATTCACCCACGCACAATTGCGCACTGCGATTCTCAACAAATCGAGAACCCGGCTTGCGGATAGAAATCAGAAGATAGGGCTCGGACGCCGAGAAAGTGTTTTCGAAATCAAACCGATCTAATATCTCAATGCGTTCTATCATTGTTGGGGCTCCAAAGTCATCAGTTTGGAAATAGATTTAGTAGCCGTCGCCCGAAAACAATGCGTCGGTGAGATCACCCATGCAGTAGTGGAGGTCTTGTTTGGCGATCCAACGGACGAGGACAAATTCTTCGGCGATCAGTTTCAGACGATCTAAACTAGTTGCGTTGCCGTGGTAGATAATTGACTCGCTAGTGAATGGATTCCAAAGTATTCGACCTCGCGGAATCGAGTAATACTCGTCGCCAGGATCGGAACCCAGCCGAAAAGCAGCATCGCCCCAGAAGTCGACGTGGTTGAAGTCACTATCGCATAGCCTAGTGAGTCGTTCAGGTGGTCCAGGTAAATGCTTAAACGAAACAATGATTCTGCCATTGTCCCACCAAATTCCGACTAGCGAGTTGGATTTCGTACAAGCCATTTTTTTGTTCCGGGATGAGTTGCAAAGCAATCAGTGCCTTAACAAGAAACTATCGAATTCCGACTTTGTAGCCGAACTCTCGCACTTTGGAGACGCAATCTCGCTGTATCGACGTCAACCAAACTCCTCGTGGAATCGTATCGCTGTGGCCATCGACAAGTGTGAGTCCACACCCTGATAACATGAAGTCTGTAAGAAGTTCTCTTGTTTTATTGATCCCTGAAGTCGGGCCCAGAGCCTTGAGTCGCTCTAGAAACTCTTCAGTTCTGGCCGGATCATCCCGCAATTGGCGAAAAAAGACTGCATTTCTAACACTGTAATAGAGAACCTGAAGAATATGGCTCATTGCTGACCTCTGTCGATTGAGTGTGGATGACGATCCGATATACACACGTTGCAAGGGCGCTCGCCGCGTTAATAGCGTTTTCATCGAAAAGCAGAAAATAGTTACAAATCGAATCTAGAAAGGTGGGTTTTGTGATCCGCCGAAGGCGCCGGCCTGTGAAAGTCAGCAATGTTTCGACATGAGTCTCGGCCAGTTGATCTACTCGACGCCGAATCGTCGACCTAGACAGCCCGAACATAGCGGCTGCATCATCCACGTACCGAAACTCAAGATAGCTCTTCGCGCTAATATGCCACCTGATGACAGATTGTTTGAGAGGTTTTGGAATTCGATCGAGATTGAGCTTTCGAAACTTACCAAAAGACTTCCAAAGCTCGACCCTGATCAGGATCAAGCCTATCTTTCCTTCGCATCAACTTTCGGTCTGTCTTCCAAACACTTTGAAAGAATGGCTAAATCAATGTCCAAACAAGAGATCCGCAACAAGTCCGGCAAGATCATTGGTTACATCGAATCGGCGGGTAGTGGCAAGCTACGAGCCTACAGCAACATGAACCGCCACTTAGGCACCTACGAAAGCACTACCGACCGCACATTCAAACCCAATAATTCACTAGTTGGTGAAGGTAACCATCTAGTAGCCTTGATTTACGAGGAGTATGGAGACTAGCGTTTATCAGCTCGAATCGCATGTTTTTCAGACGCGAAGTGTTGTTGCCAGCCAAAGCCGCCATTGTCGTTTTGCAAAGCTGTGCACTTCCGCTTGAAATCGAATACTGGAGCCTTGGCAGCTTCAGTCTCAGCGCGATCTCGCGTCTTTACAATAACCAGGGCAAACCGTTTGCCCTGGTTTCAATCGTAGCCATTGTGGCCCGAGAACTCGCAAGTCAAACGCCTCGCAGGGCTCAATGCTTTTTTGACAGATATCTTTCGGAACTGTTGACTGGCATGCGTCGTAGTGTTTTCGCAGCACGCTTCACAGAACAATCAAGATCCAAACCAGCACACCCGATCAATAGACCATTCGCAAGGCTATCAACACTTTGATCTTTTCAAAATTGAAACCCTCGTCGTTTCAATGACGCGAGATTATCTGATGATGTAATGGCCATCTCGACGAGCTTCCCATTCCTTCAGTCCGAACTTGGCGGCGATCAAAGGAAGCCGGGATTCAGCAGTGTGGTTGCCGTGAAAGATGATCGAGATCTTCCGGGCGGGATCGTACTTCACGCGACCACGCGGGACCGAGAAGTACTCATCATTGGGCTCGGCGTCCAACTGCATCGCCGCCTCGGGCCAGCAGTCGCTGTGCGAGTCGTCGCTGTCACAGAGCCCCGTTTCCAAGTCAGCTTTTCCAGGCGAAACAAGAAACGCAACGATATTCTTGCCGTCGTCCCACCATAGTCCAATTTGTGGTTTCATAACGCTACCACCCTCACGGAGTCGACGCTTTGCGCTTGCACGCTGGGCAAACTGTTTCACCCATACTCACTCGATGTCCACAGAATTCACAAAACAATCGACGCTCTCTGCCGAGCGGTTCACAGATGTCCTTTGAATCCAGCTGTTCGCCAATCTTTGTCGTATTTTCACAGATTTTGTAGTCTTCAAAAACTGTCTTCAACGGGCCTCCGCAATCGCGACAAAAGCGAGCATCCCGATTCTTGATGGATTGAGTTGTTGCCATTTAGGTTCCTTACTCTGATCGCTTGTCAACGATCGCTTCTAAGTTTGGGCGTAGATAGCCCTGCAGTTTCTTGCCTTTACCAGTCACGTTATCACTACAAAATTTTGTCATGTTCGAACGATGCACTTCTTCGAAGACCCGTTCTACTGGCAGGCCTGTAGCCACCGCATCACCAAGTAAAACGTACAAGCGATCCCCGATGGCGTCCGCTGCTTCGACTATGTTGCCAGCGAGGTGGGCTTCGATCCACTCCGCCAACTCCTCAATAGCCATCAACGTTCGCCTAGTCAATTGCGTTCTTGAGATGTCCGAATGATTAAACGACTCGACGATCTGCCGTAGCGATCGTGCAACGTCGCCATCAACCTTCGCATCATGTTGCAGCAGCGTTGGCGAGTAGGTAACCGTTTCGCCGATCTTACAATGAAACTCGCGAACGAGATTGAGTTGCCGTTCCACTGGCCTGTCTCCTTAACAAACGAGCTTGCCGGTCTCTTGACTGAGCATCCAGCGTTGATCTGCGAAATCGAAGTTGCCTTCGTTGCGGAACAGCATAACGTTGACGCCAGCAGGGACGTTCTTGAGCATTTCCGGTTGATCGTCAACGTACAGCGTGACACCGTACTCGGCGATCACTTCAGCTTTGGCTTCAAAGCGATCAACCAGTACTACTTCGTCGTAGCGAATGTTGCGTTCGTCCAGATCCGCAATCGCTTTCGCACGATCGCGTCGGTAGGTAATCACAATAACCTTCCCCGGCCAATAATGTGTCCAGGCCGAGAAAAATTCAGGGGCTTCGGTGATGCAACCGTCGAGGTCAAGACCGAGTACTAGAGTTTCTTGCATTATTCTCCAATCCATAGCTGGAAAAAGTTTCGATCTCGAAAAAATCTTTCAACGGTTGCATTGAAGCTCTGCTCGCCCATCGCTGAACAGAGGTCTTCGATCGTTACATGCTTAAACCCTGTAGAGAATCCCACTGGCCAATCTCGATCCCAGGACTCTACGATACATTTACGAACGATCATTCGCCAGTTACTTGATACGGGACGCCATTGGTTTCGAATGAATGCGTGTAGCCTCTCTTCACCAACTAATTTCATCACTTCGTTGTCGAAGCTCTGGTTCAGGGCGGCTGGTACCTTGCCCCTAATTCTCTTTTCATTTTCGTGTAAAGACAAACCACAAGGCTTAAGGATCTTTTCGATTGGTGACTTAGTAAGCCCGTTGTAGCCCAACTTAACTTCGACTG
>CAUJKA010000235.1 GCA_963204965.1 Planctomycetota bacterium
CCTATTGGGATGCGTAGGTGTTGGAGCATTTCCAGCGAATCCGAATGCGTCAGAGAGTTTGATTGTGCGCTGCTTGTTTGAAGACGGAAGCACAAAAGACTATCCGTTGATCAACGGTAAGCACATCGCCAACTACCAGAATAAACCCGATGTACCCGAATCCAAGTTTGCCTTCGAGTCAGATGGGCGACAACTAAGGTACTTATCACTTAGCGTTGATGCGGCTAAGGAGATGAAGAGCATCGAACTGTTAAAGGGCGATGACGGTACCTTACCAATCGTCTTTGCAATTACAGTTGAATCCGCTGGTGCGCATTAGTGGCAGGCACACTCCGTGTGCCGTCCGCTGCTTTTCTGCCCTTCTCAACTCGCGCGCGTCTATTCGACGTAGTGCGAGCCTTAGAAGTAGCGGTGGCTACGCATATCCACCGCCTAAAATGCTTGCAGAATAGAGTCCGTAAAGAACTCGTCTTTGGAGCGGAACAATCGAAACTCCGCACTAACTCATGTAATTTGTCAGTCTACCGATACCGACGACTTCGGCTTCAACTTTCTGGCCAGCTTTGAGGAACTTCCCGGTAGCGTTGCCAACTCCTGAAGGAGTTCCTGTTGAGATGATGTCACCCGGCTCAAGTGTCATCCAACTCGAGATGAACTCAATAACATCGGCAACGCTAAAGATCTGATCAGCGGTAGTTCCGTCCTGCCGAAGATCGTTATCGACCCAAAGCTTGAGGGACAATTGTTGAGGATTGGTTATTTCGTCACAGGTTGTCAAGTTGGGGCCGCAGGGGCAAAAGCCATCATGCCATTTACCGTGAGACCAGTCGAAGTGCTTATCACGTGGACGTTCTTGGCGATTGGGATTCGGCTTGAAGCTTCGATCGGAAATGTCATTGATGACCGTATAACCAGCAACATAGTTGAGCGCTTGGCTCGCAGCAATATTGCGTCCCGTCTTACCAATGATGACGGCCAGTTCAACTTCGTGGTCAATCTTGTCGGGTGATTGAATGGGAATGGCAACGTTTGCCTGATCGCCAACCAGAGTTGTCGACGCTGGCTTTAGAAATACGTAGGGAAATGTTCGCTCACGCTCGGCGACCAAATCGCCTTGTTCACTTACGTGCTCGGCGTAATTACCCGCAAGCAGCAGCAATTTGTTGGGGCGTGCGATCGGCGGTAGCAGATTGACACTACTTCTGGGAAGCCAAAGTCCAGATGCAATCGAGGCATCTTCCTTCAGTTCTTGATACAGATCCTGCATGGCGTGCCAACGAGGCGAGTCGATCGGGAACAATCGCTCAAGCTCACCACCACGCACCGCATCGGCAATGTACTTCTGGCCAGCAATTGCCGCAAAGTCATCGATTGGGAGGACTCGATGGGCTTCGTACAGTCCGCAGCGAGGATGACCATCCTTTTCGAAACGACATAACTTCATGTTGCTGGCCTTTCTGGAAGCGACCTCGATCGATGTGCCTTCGGCTTATGCTAGGTAATGTTATCGAAGCTTAACACTATGGACTTGGCTACCTTCGCGAAAAATCAAATGACCTTCGACCCAGGCTGGATGAGCATAGATCTTACTTCCATGCTCAGCGAGATTGACTTTTCCAACCAGTTTCACCGTGTCTCCATCGGCACCGTAAAGAAACACAATGCCTGAATCGGAGAGCACCATTAGTCTCTGGCCGTCAGTCATGACACTACAATGCCCAGTGAATTCACTCTCTTCGATCTCTTGATGCTTGGAAACGTCCTGTGCCGACATCAGCCAAAGAGCGTTGTGAGCGCCCACGATCCACTGGCCAAACTTTACGGGAGTGTGAGTGTCTGGATTAAAGTTCTGTAGTTTCGAATCGGGTTTCGTGACGATCTTGCCACTCTTGTCGAAGCTGTGAAGTCGAGCGCCATTGACTTCACCAACCAGTAGAACTCTGTCATCGAATGCAAGAGCGGTGGGGACCAAGAACTCACCGGGCTTTTCTGGTTTCAGTCGCCAAATCTGCTTACCAGTCTTAGCATCGAAGCCACCCCAAAACGTCGAGTCCGGTGTTATGACTTGCTCTTGACCAGCGACCTTTGCAATGATCGGCGATGTGTAGGAAGCCATACCGCCTTTGGCTTCCCATTCCACTTCGCCGTCTTCGATCTTGACGGCTACCAATGAGGCTTCGGTGGCACCCGGTTGAATGTAGAGCAGCCCGTTGTGGTGCAATGGCGTTCCACTCCAACCCCAAGTTGGAATGGGTGCGTCAAAGTCGAGCACATAGTTGAGCGACCAAAGTACCTTACCAGTCTTGAGTTCCAGACAATACAAATCGCCAAAGGCACCTTGGGTAATTACACGATCCTCCACAATCAATGGTGTTGCGCGAGGCGAGTTGCCATAGTCGATTCGACCATCTCGCGTTTCAGCATTTGGTGGTGGTAGCGCAGCGTAGTCGTGCTGCCAAACCATCTTGCCGTCTCGCAAGCCCAGACATGTAATGACATCCTTGGTATCCAGCGGATCACGGCCTGCTAAGACAACGTATTCGCCGTTAGCTGAAACTCCGCTTAGCGATTCTCCGTCGCATTGGTAGGTCCAGCTTACTTCCGGCTTCGTAGGTAACTTAGTCGGTAGTGCTTCACCATAACCGTCGCGATTCACTCCTCGCCAGCCTGGCCATCCAACCGGTCGTTCGTCAGCATAAGTTGTCGAGCCAGCGAGAACTGCTGCCAGTACGATCACAGGAATTGATTGGTAGTTGAGCAATTTCATTCGTCGCGCAATCTTTGCGAGGCCAGCGTAAAGAGATCGATCACTGTAAGCTTTGGCTGCGTGATCGAAGGTTAAGCTATTCTAGATCGAATTCCTCGTGATTAGTAGACGAGTACACAGACGAATGCTCCAAGCTCCTAAATCCAAGTTCTCAGCCGTAAGTAGTGAACGAGGTGACGAGTCCCCGCAAATCGCCGCGTGACAGGACTCGTTACCTCGTCCACTAACCCTAAAAACAAAAGGGAACAAAGCACTAGTAAAGTTTGCTATAGTGGGCGGTGGAGACGGACGGATGGAAACATTGTCATGGAATACTGAAGCGACAACACTCCCAACTATCAAGAAAGCAGCCATATCATGACTCGAAAAACATCAGCGGACTTTGATCAACGAGCCTTAGACCTTTACGACGACTTTGCTCATGGAAGAATCTCGCGCCGCGATTTTTATCAACGCATGGCAGCCGTTGCTGTAGCGGGTGTTTCGGCCGAGGCGATGATTCAAGCCCTGATGCCCAATTACGCGCTGGCTCAACAAGTCTCCACGGATGATCCCAGAATCAAAACTCAGACCTTCGAGTACGACTCGCCCAAGGGTGGCGGAAGAATGAAAGGTCATCTCGCTCATCCCAAAAAAGAAAACGAGAAGTTCCCAGCGGTTTTGGTCATTCATGAGAACCGTGGGCTCAACCCCTATATCGCCGATGTTGCTCGACGACTTGCCACGGAAGGCTTCTTAGCTTTCGCGCCTGATGCGCTCAGTCCGCTCGGTGGATATCCTGGTTCGGATGACGAAGGTCGTAAGTTGCAAGCGAGTCGCAAACCCGAGGAGATGCTAGAGGATTTTATGGCAGCGGCAGCCGTGCTGCAGAAGCATCCACTTTCAACAGGGAAAGCTGGTGCAGTTGGGTTCTGCTACGGCGGAGGTGTCGTGAATGAGCTAGCGGTGCGTTTGCCAGAGGTGATTCAAGCTGGGGTTCCATTTTATGGTCGCCAACCTGCCGCCGCGGATGTTCCCAAGATCAAAGCATCGCTCTTGATACACTACGCCGGTAATGACACTCGCATCAACGATGGATGGCCAGCGTACGAACAGGCACTCAAGGCGGCTGGAGTCAAGTACGAGAGCTTTATCTACGCGGGTGCCAATCATGGCTTCCACAACGATTCAACGCCTCGGTTCGATGAGGCTGCGGCCAAGCTTGCATGGCAACGCACGGTTGACTTTTTCAGAACTAAGTTGGTTTAGCGACATCGCGTTATCATCACACGGTCATTCGACTTCCCGCATGCAGTAGATCTGTTTGCGGGATGTCGAAATTCTGTGCTAGTTGACGGAGCCAGTAAGAGGCAAGTCTACTGACGTGTTCCAAATCCGTTGAAGCCAGTGCCAGGAGCATTTCCTGTCGGAGTTGATCCGCTGCCCGTCGAAGTTGTAGGTTGGCTGTTGTAGCCATTGTTAGGCTTCGTTTGGTTGTATCGGTTTATCTCGGCTGCCGATGGTCGAGACATCCCCTGACCGTTCGAGTTCTGTCCGTTAACGTTCTGTCCATTCGATCCTTGAACTGAGCCAGGTTGATTGGTACCGAAGTTCGGATTTCGCTGGTTTGCAGGAACACCAAAGTTGTTGCCTTGAGCAGTGCCGTTAACTCCGTTGGCTCCATTAACTCCGTTGATGAGTGGGCGTCCTGGAGCAGCGCGGTTCATCTCGGGCGTTGAATAATTGCGATTGCCCGGTTGAGCGACCGACGGGTTGGCCTGTGGATTGATCGATGGTATTCCCTCGATCAGTCCTGGCGTTGAGCCCTGAGGTGACCCTGACGATGCACCCTGGGCAGTATTGTTGTATTGAGCCGTTCCAATACTGGGTTGCGAAGGACCAGATACGGTTCGCGCTTGTATTGGGTTGGGCCGCTGACCGGCATATCCCTGTTGCCCTGGTTGCATCTGTTGCCCTTGTTGTACGTTGGACTGTTGTCCGGAAAATTGACCTTGCCGACCATCAAATCCAGGCTGACCATTAGATCCCGGCTGTCTATGTTGACCGTGTTGTCCAGCTTGCATGAGTTGCTCGCTGCGACCGTTACCAGCAACACCATCTCTACCACGGCGAGCACTTTTCGATCGTAGCGTGTTCGCGAGGTGTCGTTCACGATTCTCAAAGGTCTTTTGATAGCCCTGACGCGACTGCTCCATGGCCTGCTGTATAGCTGGACGCGCATCGGCGGGAACCTTGTCCAAGACTGCAGCCAATGTGTTGTACGCATGTGCATGGGCTGCCTGTAGTTCGCCCAATGTTGCTTCCATTTGACTTGCGTGAGCATCCTCCATAGATGCTGTGGCGTTTGCGAGGCTCTCGTCACCTGTCGCGCCCATCGCACCTACTGCGGATTGCACTTTAGCGGGAGCTTGCGAGCCCACAGGATTTTGTGCCGCTGGTGCCAATGAATTTGGCATGCTGTTGATTAGCTGCTGTTCGCTAATAGCTGATTGCGATTGAGGCATAGCTACTTGAGGAGCTGTACTAGATTGAGGCGTGCCTGTTTGAGTAGCGACTGCCGGAGTTGTCCCAGTCTGAGTCAGTCCAGGGAATGAGGGTAGCCCTTCAAAGCCGGCTTGTTGAGCGGACGCAGCATTAGAGAGCCCCGAAACCAATACAGCCGAACAAACCAACTTCGACCACTTTGTTGCAGACAATTGGAACTTGGACATTACTTCCTCCAAAGATTGGAAAGTAGTCTGTTGTTGAGGCATACTCTATGCGCTCAATTGCCTACATTTCTTGTCAGCGTGACCAGACAGACTTCTTTGGCGTATAGCAGCTTTAGCGGTGCTGGAGCTAGATCAGGACGCTGCAATTGGCGATGAAATGTTGATTGTTACGCTGAAAGTAGGCCTAGAAAGGGCAAATTGCCCGTTGCTACTAGCCCCGTCCCGTTTCCGTGGCGATCAGTGTCGCTCCACACTTAGGACAATGAAATGCCTTGTTGAAATCCCAGGGGTTCATGAGTTCCATCTCTTGCTTAGGTTTATCACGTTTGAAGATCAGGTTGGTTGAGCCAAATCCAAAGGCGAGAAAGTTGAAGAAAGACTTCTTCAGATAGACCTCGCCCTCATCCATTGCTGTATCACAAATTGGACATTTCATTTTGGATTCCTAATCCGAAAAATGGATGGGCTGAGAGTAAATGAGATTTTCGATTTCGATTGCCGCTTCAGTTCTTTGCCATCAACGCTGTCGTTGCAAACCAGGTTGGATGTCAATCTCTAGCGATGCAAAGGCATTGCGAGAAACCTTCTCCCAAGCGATCGCTCCCATAACCGCATTGTCGGTGCAGAGCTCTGGTTCGGCAATGATGAGCTCAACCTTTCTTCGCTCAGCTAGTTTCGCAAGCTCGGTCCGAAGCAGTTGATTGGCGGCGACTCCACCACCTACACACAATCGTTGCAGTTTGGTTTGCTTGAGCGCAACGTCAGCTTTAGCGATAACGCAATCGATGGCAGCCTTTTGAAAGCTCGCAGCCAGATCGGCGCGACGTTGGGGGCTGAGCTCCACGGCTGAGAAATCTTGTTTCCCGGTGCCGACGATTTGATAACGAACAGCAGTTTTCAGTCCCGAAAAGCTCATGTTCAACGTGGTGCGGTCCGCGGCCATGGGTCTTGGAAGTTCGATCGCGTTGGGATCTCCCTGTTCAGCCAACTTGCTAAGCGCTGGTCCGCCTGGATAGGGAAGGCCAAGCATGACTGCAACCTTATCGAAGGCCTCGCCAATCGCATCGTCGATCGTTCCACCAAGATATTGCCAATCATCAGCGCTTTGACATCGGTACAAATTGGAATGTCCACCGCTAAGCACGAACCCTAGGCATGGAAAAACGGTCTGTTCTCTTGTGAGCTGACACGCGTAGATATGTGCTTGAACATGGTTTATGTTGACTAGCGGTTTATCCCAGGCCACACAAAGTGCCTTGGCCGCCGCTAAACCAACGAGCAACGATCCAGGCAAGCCGGGCTCGGTGGCTACTGCAATTGCGGCCAGTTCTTCGCGCGGCTTGACTTGAGCTTCGTCAAGCACTTGGGAAACGATCGGTACAATTCGCTCCAAATGAGCCCGCGCGGCAAGTTCTGGAACGACGCCATGAAAACGGTCGTGTACCTCCTGTTGGCTCGCGACTGCCGACGCCAAAACTTGGCGATCCTGTGTAATAATAGCTGCCGCTGTTTCATCACAGGTGGTTTCCAATGTCAAAAGCAGTCTACGCATGCAATGTTTTTATTGAAATCGGCAACAGGTAGCTCGCTCTGATTGATTGGCAGGAAGCGAAACCGTAAAACAAAGAGAATCACTCGCCAATCATCGAGAAGTTGGATACGCCTCGTGAACTCTTTAATGCCTCATTCTAGCGAATCAAATACGCCTGTTCAGCCCAATCTGGTGCTTTCCCAAGTCTTACAGCTTTACGAATCTGGAAGGTATTTAGACAGTTTGAACGCCGGTGTCGCAGCCTTGGGTGACATTCGAGGCTGGCCCGGCGCGGAAGGTCAAGTTCTGGCGGGTCGCTTGGCGAATAACCTTGGCGCGCCGCGATTGGGACGAGCCTTACATTGGCGAGCCTACAGACAGTGGCCAAATCATCCGTATTGTTTGTATTATGGAGCGATGGCTTATTGGTCGCGATTTGGGACATACCATACGTGGACGAAGTTCCACGATGTTGAAATGCCAGCCGAAGGCGATTCGCGAGTTCGCGCGGATTGGACGGCAGGTAAAGCGCTGATGATGTCGATGATGCGAGATTTCCTGCGCGCGGAACAGATGATGAATCAAGCGATCGAGCTTGATCCGAATAGCGCTTGGCTACAAGTGGAACTCGGCGAACTCCTCGATCGACAAGATCGCCACGAGGAGTCGCTTGCAGCGGTTCGACGAGCACTCGAGCTTCAGCCGTGGTTTCGACCTGCCGTGCAAAGTTACGGTAGCAAGCTTGTACAAGCCAATCGCGACGAAGAGGCTCGACAGCTTTTAACCGAAGCCACTGAGCACCTACAAAGCGGCGAAGTCTGGTGTCAGTTAGCCGTCTTTCAACAAGAGCTGAAGGAATATGATGCCGCTTGGCATTCGATCCAACAAGCTGAAAAGTTCTGGCCGCTTGCACCCTCAGACAGCTTGCACAAGCAATGGCTGGCCGCGCAGATGAGCGATACAGCTTACTATCGCAACGACTACCAACACTCGTTAGAGCTCGCGCGACAAGTTGATCGACCATTTTACAAACGACTGGTCGAAAGGCTTGAAAAGGCTTTGTCCGAACCTCTGACCGGAATCGCTCCACGAGTTCAATTGCCAGTTCCTTTCATCCGACAACACCATGACACCTGTGCACCTGCAACATTAACGGCCTTGGCAAAGTACTGGAAGCACACAGTCGAGCATGAGCAAATCGTACAGCGGATCTGTTACGAAGGCACCGCGGCCAGCGACGAACGGCGTTGGGCCGAAGAGAACGGCTTCGTTGCTCGCGAGTTCCGAATTACAGAACAATCTGCGGAAGCTCTAATCCGCGCAGGAATTCCTTTCACGCTAAACACAGTAGAACCTGGGTCGGCGCATCTCCAATCGATTGTGGGAATCGATGTGTATCGTGGCGTATTTTTGATTCAAGATCCCTCGGAACGACACGTCTCTGAAGCTGCGATGGACAAGTTGCTCGAGCACTATGTCTCGTCGGGGCCGCGCGGGATGGTGATGGTTCCGCGAGCCGATGAGGCTAAGCTGGACGGGATCGACCTGCCGGACGTAGATCTTTACGACTTGCACTACGAAGTCGACCGATCACTGGCCGAGCACTGTCGTGAAGATGCAAAACGCGCGATTGCGCAGATGCACAAGTTGGACGCGAACCATCGTTTGACGCTTCAGTCGGAAATGGCGTTGACTCGTTACGACAGTAACACTCCTGAGCATTTGCAGTTAGCTGAGAAGCTGCTTTTACAGTTTCCAAAGGACGCCAACCTACAACTCATTCGACTCTCATGCCTAAGCGAATTGGGAACGCGCGATCAGCGTATCGAAGCATTGCGAAAGGCTTGTGACGGTGAGGATTCGCACTCCATCTTTTGGACTCGACTGGCTTCCGAACTAGCCGATGATGCGCGACAGCATGAGGAAGCGTTGTGGAGACTTCGGCGCGTTCTACGAGGCTATCAAGTCGACGGTCGCGCACTCGCGCTGTTGGCCAACTTGCTTTGGGATCAAGGCAAACGTGAACAGTCTTTCGATACGTATCGCTTCGCAGCGGCTGTTTCAGAAAAGGACGAGAGCTTTTCGCGTAGCTACTTCTCCGCCTCAAGGTTTCTCGGGCAGACGGATCAAGCCATTGTTTGGCTGACAGATCGCTTGCGACGTTTTGGGGATAGAAGTACGCAGCCTGCCCGAACAATGGCCGGAGCCCTTGAGCTGTTGGAGAGATTGCCCGAGGCACTAGAAATCCTGGAAGCCTCGTCGACCAAACACGCCGATGATGGCGATATGCATTGCTTCTTAGCGATGACGCTCAGTCGCTTCAACATGCGCGAGGAAGCTCAGCGGCATCTGGATTTAGCTAAGGGCAAATGTCCTGAGATTACCTACATGCGAACCTGCGCTGCGGTGGCTTTGTATCAAGGTCGATCCAGCGACGCCAGAAACCTATACATCCAAGTGCTCGAAACCGATCCACTCGATGTTGGCACTTTGGAGCAGGTCGTTAGCTTGGATCGCGATTTAGAGGGCGACGAAGTTGCCGAGAATCGACTGCGCGCAGCCGTGGCAAAATTCCCGCACAGCTATTCTCTGCAAGTTTCGCTGATCCAGTGGCTGCGTAGCAATCGGTTGTTAGCAGCCAAACCAGAGATCGAACGATTTCTCAAGCTTTATCCGGCCAGCGCATGGGGGCATCGCGAAGCTGCAATCATTGCAATCTCTTCGCACGACTTACCAGCTGCCGAGGAGTACTGTCGCAACGCAATCGACTTAGAACCGAACAATGACACCGCGCATTTTCTACTGGGGCGAATTGCCTTTGACCGCGGTGACTTGTCGGCGGCTAGGCAGCACTTCCGGGTCACTCTACAGAAAAACTGCGACCATGATAGCGCGGTTAGTGCGCTATTGCAGACTTGCCTCAAGCCCGCAGAGCGCAAAGAGCAACTGGAGTTTGTTCTTGAGCAGTTGCGAGTCCAGACTACCTTCGGGGAGGGCGTGCTTTCGTATCGAGAAACGGCGGTCGGAAGGATTGAACCCGATGTCATTCTCTCTGGGCTCGAAGAGGCTCGATCGAATAGGCCCGATTTGTGGCACACGTGGATTGCCGTTGTTCAGCAATTGATGTCGATGAATCAACGAAAACGAGCTGTTGAAGTTGCGACGGAAGCCACCGAGCGATTCCCATTGACGCCAAGAATGTGGGTCGAGCTGGCGTTGGTGCATCGCGCGATGGAAAACGATGAGGCGGAGCTTGCAGCGCTGGAGCGAGCGAGGAGCATTAACCCCAACTGGGTCGACGTCGCTCGCGAACTCTCCGATCACTACCTCAAGAAGAAGGACTTCGTCAAGGCCGAGGAGGTCGTTCGCAGCGTATTGGCCGTTGATCCTCGTGATCCAGTGGCCTTGGCTTGCTTGGCAGACTGTTTACATCAAGCAGGAAAGACGAAAGATGCGCTCGATCCGATGAGTTTGGCTTGTGAGCAGGCGCCTGGGTACGGATGGGCTTGGCAGATGTTGACGGATTGGTCGCGAGAAGTAGATAACGCTCAGACTGTGAAGGCAACAGCTCGCAAGCTGATGAAGAACCGCCCGCACGATAATCGAGCCTACTTGCGTTATGCAGAAGCTTGTAACGAGATCGACGAAATTCCTGAAGGCTTGGCGATGTTGGAGAAGTCGTTAGAACTCGAGCCGCGAGATGTCGACTCACACGTCTTGAATGCCTTCTATTTTGGCCGCCTACACCAATGGGACGACGCGTTGGAAGCTTGTCAGCCGCCGATCTTTGGCGATCAATTGCCAGTCGTTTTGCAGATGCGACGAGCCTACGTGTTGTATCGCAAGGGACAACTGCGTTCTGCTGTGGATACAATGCGAGCTTCGTTAAAGGAAGATCCCGACCACTATCAGGGCTGGAGTCAATTGGCCGATTGGGCTGAAGAGTTAGGCGAAAAGGAGCTTTACCGCGAGGCATCGGAGAACCTGGTGCGCATCGATCCGCATCGACCAACGCCCTACGGTTACTTGGCCGACGCGCTTCTTCGCGAGACTGACGAAGCGAAGAAGGCGGAAAGTCGATCACAAGCTAAGCAATATTTGCGTCGCGCCATCGAGCTCTCGCCCGACTATGGCTATGCGACGCAGCGTCTGGTTGAGTTGGAGCTTGAAGACGGCGACTGCAACGCGGCTCAATCCGCTTTAGAGCTTGGCGGCAAGTACCTTCCCGAGGGCTATCGTGAGAGTTTGGATCTGCGAATCTTGGCTAAGCGATCGGATTCCGATTCATCGCTAAAGTCCGAAGTGCTTGATCGGTTGATCGCTTGGTCCAAGAATGGTCCACATGTTCCTGCGGCGATGGTTCAAGCAGTTGACGTTCTTTCGGATGATCTGACTGGCCAAGCTATCCAAAGATTGGTCAGCGAAGCGCAGAACCAACCTGAATGCGCGGAATTAGGAACACCGCTCGGAAGGTTGATGGCTCGAACGCAAAGCGATACCCAAGTTCAGATGGCCTTGAAGTCGCTTTCCGGTGGAAAGGCATTCTTCCATACCGCGCAGTATTTCATTCGCAGCTTGATGAAATTCTCCAAGCCTTACGCATCAGTTGAAGCAGTGCTGAAGCAGTTTGGAAAGCAACTGCGACAATCGGATTCATGCTGGGCTGCGGTTGCATCGACCATGCTTGATTTTGGTAGGAACAAGGAAGTCGTCCAATGGACCAAAGACTGGCAAGGCCGCAGCGAGGTGACCATTGGAACGTACATCACCATGATCGCGGCGTGCTGGGAGTTGTTTAAGGTAAGCAATGGCAGAAAGGTTCTTGCGCGAGCAGTAAGCAGCTTGGAAGCAAATCAGGACGATCAGCACGTAGACTTGGCGCGAGTCTGGGCGGGACTAGATGCATTCATCGAGGGCAACATCCCCGCAGCGCTCAATCATGCACAGCAGATTGCTCCCGGAAACATGACCAATTGGTATCAACTTGGATACAGCATGCTGATCGCCGCCTTGGAACTGACTCCACAGTTGACTGAGAACTCCCAGCAAGCCAGTCAATCGTTAAATCAATTGCTACCAGGGATTTTTCCGATTGAAG
>CAUJKA010000236.1 GCA_963204965.1 Planctomycetota bacterium
GTGACGTGGTTATGGACATCGACCACCACCATTTCGAAGAAGTGTTCGACGCTGTTAAGAAGAAGTACGGCGTCAAAGAAGATACCGACGTACCGACCGAAGGTCTGAAAGAACTTTGCGAAGGCTACAAGGCTCTTTACAAGAAAGACACCGGAGAAGACTTCCCACAAAATCCTCTGAAGCAGTTGGAAAAGTCGATCGAAGCGGTCTTCAAGAGCTGGATGACCAACAAGGCTGTGAAGTATCGCGAAATCGAAAACATTCGCGGCTTGCTCGGTACTGCTGTTAACTGCCAGTCGATGGTATACGGCAACATGGGCGACGATTCGGGTACTGGCGTTGCCTTTACTCGCAATCCAAACACCGGCGAAAACAAGTTCTTCGGTGAGTTCCTTGTGAATGCTCAAGGTGAAGACGTGGTTGCCGGTATTCGCACACCACAGCCAACTGAAGAGATGAGCAAGTGGAATGATGTTGTCTACAAGCAACTGATGGAAATCAAGGACATCCTTGAGAAGCACTACAAAGAGATGCAAGACATCGAGTTCACCATTGAGAAGGGAACTCTGTACATGCTGCAAACTCGTACTGGTAAGCGTACCGGTATGGCTGCAGTTCGCATCGCTTGTGAAATGGTTCGCGAAAAGCTGATCGAAGAAAAGGCTGCCGTACTTCGCGTACCAGCCGGCGACTTGACTCAGTTGCTGTTGCCAAGCTTCGACACCAACGCATGGGCCAAGGTTGAAAAGATTGCCAAGGGCTTGCCAGCTTCGCCTGGTGCAGCGGTTGGTAAGTTGGCCTTTACCGCAGAAGATGCTAAGGCTCGCGCGCTCAAGGGCGAAAAGGTCATTCTCATCCGCAAAGAAACCAGTCCAGAAGACGTGGACGGTATGCACGCTGCTGCCGGTATTTTGACTAGCACTGGCGGTATGACCAGTCACGCGGCCGTTGTGGCTCGTGGTTGGGGACGTTGCTGCGTCGCTGGTGCCGGTGCTGTTGTGATCGATGCCAAGGCAAAGAAGGCCACAATTAGTGGTAAGGTCTACGGCGAGAATGACACACTGAGCATCAATGGAACCTCCGGTGAAGTTGCTTCGGGCGAAGTGAAGACTCAGCCTGCAAGTTTGTCCGGCGACTTTGCTGAGCTAATGGCTTGGTCCGACAAGTATCGCCGCTTGGACGTGCGAACCAACGCAGACTCGCCAGAAGATAGCCAGCGAGCTCGCGAGTTCGGTGCACAAGGCATCGGGCTTTGCCGAACTGAACACATGTTCTTCGGTGGTGAACGAACTTTGGCGATTCGCGAAATGATCGTTGCCAAGACTGAAGAGACTCGACGCAAGGCTTTGGACAAGCTGTTGCCGTTCCAACGCAAGGACTTCGTGGGTATCTACGAAGCCATGAACGGATTGCCTGTTACCATCCGTCTGTTGGACCCACCGTTGCACGAATTCGTGCCACACGACGAAAAGGGTCAAGCGGAATTGGCCAAGGAAGTTGGTGTCACACCAGCCGAGATTAAGGCTCGCGTGGATTCACTGCACGAGTTCAATCCGATGCTTGGACACCGCGGTTGCCGCTTGAGCGTAACCTATCCCGAAATTCTTGAGATGCAGGTACGAGCGATCGTTGAAGCTGCCATCGAATGCAAGGCCAAGGGTGTTGATGCTCGTCCAGAGATCATGATTCCTCTGGTTGGAACCGAAGCCGAATTGAAGTTGCTTCGCGCCAAGACCGAAGAGACGATCGCGACGATCAAGAAGGAAAAGAACTTCACTGGCACGTTGGACATCCTCATCGGAACGATGATCGAAGTTCCTCGCGCAGCGTTGACCGCTGATCAAATCGCTAACCAAGCTGACTTCTTTAGCTTTGGCACCAACGACTTGACTCAGATGACCTTCGGCTTTAGCCGTGACGATATCAATTCGTTCTTGCCTGACTATTTGAATCAAGAAATTCTTCCAATCGACCCATTCCAATCGTTGGATACCAGTGGTGTAGGTCAGTTGGTCGATATGGCTTGCAAGAAGGGTCGCAGCGTCAAGGACAAATTGAAGCTGGGCATTTGCGGTGAACACGGTGGTGATCCAGCTTCGATCGACTTCTGTCATCGCGTTGGCTTGGATTACGTAAGCTGCTCGCCATTCCGCGTGCCAATCGCTCGATTGGCCGCAGCTCAAGCAGCACTTCGAGCCGCCAAGGGCTAGATCGCTCGGCAGTAGCGAACGAGAGTTTCGCTGCAAGTCGACGACTCCCAAAAATGAAAAAGCCCAAGCTGAAACGCTTGGGCTTTTTTCGTTTGACTGTGAAATGTTTGTTAATTGTTAAGTGCTGCGGGGCTTATTTGAGCCCATCTCCATCCCGCGGTTGCCAAGTCTTTGGGTCGTATCTTTCGACAATTTCAGCGAGTGGAGCGCGATGCAGTAAGCAATCGCGAATTCTTATGATCGTTAGCGTTGTGTCCCGATCATGCTTGCCGTCGACAATATCGTTAGCAAGGAGTTCTAACAGCCTTGTTTGCAGCTTCGAATCCGGCGCAATCTCAATGAATGAACTGCCTTGGATTGCAACGGGCTGTTTCGATGAACTCTTGGCCGTTGGAGACCAGTAGCCTGGATGGGGAAAGAAGAGGACTAGCTCGGCACCATTCTCCCGTGTAAAGAACGCCGCATGCGAGCCACCGTCGAAGCAAACGTCTAACATTTTGAACTTCAATGTCGCATTGCCGTCTAGAGCTTTGGGAATCTTCGATTCAATCTGCACCTTCTCGCCTGGCTTTGCGTCAGGAACATTCTCAATCCATTGAGCCAATGCAAAGTCGGTGATAACGATCCAGATCAAGAGAGTGAAGATAGGTTTCATAATGCTTCCTACGTTGAAGAGAAAACGGCATTGCCTAATACAATGAATCAAAACTGTGAACCATCAACGAGCGGATCGCTGCGCTCAAACCAAAAACCTCCAAACGGCAACATTTAAGGCGACAGCGAGGGTGACTCCTATAAGATCGATGATTCCCCACTTCGCTCCGCGGTTGTTGCGGTAGAGTCGATTCAGCCGTTCCAAGATTGCCATCGCTGTGATCGAGATGGATAGTACGCCGACCCAAGCGTTGCTTGGCGCATTAGGAAACACAATTGAAATCAACACTAACAGGGCAGCAGGAGGTGCCAGAAGCAAAACGCTATCGTAGTCACGAGAAAATTTTCGAGCCGGATCATCGGGGTGTTTTGCTAGAAGCGCTTCGTGAATCTGCAACGCAGTCGAAAGGTTCTGATGCGTGACGAAAAAACGAGTGCAAAGTCTTTCGCGATGAATCTTCACCTCGATATCTTGTTGCACTAGCTGTTCTTTGAATTTTGCGGCGAGTTCTCGACTACGAATTGAGCAGACTGGAACGAAGTGGTCTTGTTTGAGCCCTTCACCGGATTCGACGCAATGGTTCGCACCAGCAATTCGACGCAGGGTTTCGACTCGATTGGTAGTCATGCTCTTCACCATGCTTAGGAGGTCGTTGATTCAATCCTAAACTGCTGCGTTAGTTTTGAAGTTGCGCTATTTGGATTTAAGGCCGAAGGCCTGACCGTTTACCTAGCCCAGCCTGAAGGGCTGGGTACGCCATTCGCGAGAAAAACAAAGGGCCAACGGCCCGCCGGTTTGCGTGCAAACCGGCGAGCCGTTGGCCCTTAACCTACTCAAGGTTCACGACCCAGCCCGATGGGCTGGGCTATGTAAATCGCTGGGCCTTCGGCCCGAAATCCCAGAAAAAGCGCAACTTCAAGACTAACGCATCGGGTTCTGAAAAACAACTGCGAACCCATTCTAGCTTTCACCCGCAGCGCGGTACGCTAGACTGCCGTGGGAATTATCTACTTTTTGAAACTCAACCAGCGCTTAGGAATCAAGCCATGGCAGCATACATTGTCTTCACTCGCGAACGAACGCTCGATCCGGCTGAGCTCGAAATCTACGCTGCAAAGACCCCGGCCACGCTGGAAGGATACTCAATCAAGGTACTGGCTGCCTATGGAAAGCACATCACGCTTGAAGGGCCGGAAGTCGAAGGCGTGGTGATCGCTGAATTTCCGACGTTTGAAGAGGCTCACCAGTGGTATCAGAGTTCGGCCTATCAAGAGGCAGCTCAGTTTCGTTTTCGAGGAGCCATCTATCGTGGCTTGATCGTCGAGGGGCTCAGTTGAGCCGAAGGAACTTCCATTTGGGGTGGTTGGACATGTGGTTGTTTGGGGTGGTTGTACGGCCAGTTCGGGTTCTAAGGGTTACTAGCCTGGAGGAATACTTGCGGATTGGATCAGCACAAGGCGCTTTAATGCGTTGCTGGATTAGAATGGCCCAAGCGTAAAGGGCAGAACTTGCTGGGGAAGCACACGAGTCCGCGAAGTTGGGCGGGTAGCGAACCAATTGGCTTGGTACTGCGTAATTTACGTCAAGCATCGTTGTCACCGGACTTTTTGGCTGACGAGGTGCGTTTTCTAGACTAGCGGGCCGTTGTTTGCCACTTCCCTGAACTCTGCCTAGCGGTCAAAATACTCCGAAGCATACTTTTCTCCCCACCTACTGCCGGTAAGGAAATCCTGTTCGATGTCTGCCACTGCCACTCAAACCGAGGCCAAAGCTGCTGCGAAGGACGACTCCAACATCATCATCGAGACCCGAAATCTAGGTAAGACCTACCGCGATTTCTGGGGTCGTAAGAAAGTCGCGGCGCTCAAGTCACTAGATATCGAAGTTCAAAAGGGTGAGATTTTCGGTCTCCTCGGGCCCAACGGCTCAGGCAAATCGACGACGATTAAGCTCTTACAGGGGCTGCTCTTTCCAACTTCCGGACAAGCGTTTGTGTTTGGCAAGGACGCTCGGGACGTCGCCAAGAACGAGCGAATTGGATACCTGCCTGAAGAGTCCTACCTTTACAAGTTCCTTAACGCTGAAGAGACCCTGGACTTCTACGGTCGATTGTTCGATATGCCGACCGAAGTTCGCCGTGAACGGACTGATAAGCTGATTCGGCAAGTTGGTCTTCAGCACGCGCGCCGTCGCCAACTTCGCGAGTACTCCAAGGGGATGACTCGACGGATCGGTTTGGCTCAAGCTTTGATCAACGAGCCCGATCTATTGATTCTTGATGAGCCAACCACGGGTATGGACCCGATCGGGAGCCGCGAGATGAAGGACTTGATCATCAGCTTGCGCGATCAAGGCAAGACAATTCTGATGTGCTCGCACATGTTGGGTGACGTTCAAGACGTTTGCGACCGCGTGGCGATTCTTCACCAAGGCGAACTTCGTGAGCTTGGCCGAGTTCAAGAGTTGCTGAAAGTTCGCGACGTGACCGAAGTTCACGCTAAGGGGCTTTCTGAGCAAACCAAGCAGAAGATCGCCGAACTGATCAAGAGCGATGGTGGAACGGTTGTCAGTATTGATAATCCGACGACAACAATGGAAGAGTTGTTCTTGGATATCGTTCAAAATGATCGTCAAGGCAGTCGACCAAGCTAAGTTTGGTTGTTTGCAGTTAGCGGTTGTATTCCTTTTCCCACCATTATTTCCTCTTCTTGATCCTCCTGAATTATGCGTATCGAAGCCGATCAGATGTGGGGCTACTTCGAGTGGCTCTTTGACAAGCAGGCCATCCTTAGTGGTTTGCTGATTGGAGTTGGCATTGGTTTACTAGCCTTCATCGTGTGCTATCTGATCTCGGTAGCCAAGTATGGGCCATCCGAAGCCTTCTACAATGTCACGAAAGTGATCTACGAGCTGTTGGCTCGCGATCTTCCGAAGACCTCATTCCACCGAGTCTACGCGCTGGCTCGTCTGGCTTTTCAAGAAGCCATACGTCGTAAGGTACTGGTCGTGATCGGTATCTTCATCGTGGGTGTGATGTTTGGCGGCTGGTTCTTGGACGAAGGTACAAGCAATGTCGCGCAGCTCTATATCAGCTTTGTGATGACAGCGACCAGCTACTTTGTCCTCTTGTTGGGATTGTTCTTGAGCTGCTTTAGTTTGCCTGCAGATATCAAGAATAAAACCATCCAGACGATTACTACCAAGCCTGTGAGAAGTACTGAAATCGTCCTCGGTCGAGTACTTGGATTTACGGCTGTCGGAACGCTGATGTTGGTCGTGATGGGTGGTCTAAGTTATGTGTTCGTGATTCGCAGTATCAAGCACGAGCACG
>CAUJKA010000237.1 GCA_963204965.1 Planctomycetota bacterium
CGCCTTCACGCAGAGTCCATGGAAATGGCGTGTCCAGAGCGACATGCTTTAGGAATGCTTCCCACTGAATCTTGAACGCGTTGTCGTAAACCGTTCCATCAGGAACTTCTTGCCAACCCGAGAAAAAGTCAATGGGTTGATCGATATCTGGATTCCACGTTGGCCGCGGTGTGGTTCCAATGCTCTGAACCCAACACTTTCTCAATCCGACAATCGCGCTGCCATGAGTCCCATCGACTTGAAGTGTTAGCAGATCATCGCGACGAACTCGCACAGTCCATGAACTGTTGAATTGGCAAATGACACCGTTGTCGAGCTCAAAAGTGGCGTAACAGGCATCATCGCTGGTGCAAGGATAGGCTTGGCCCTTCTCGTCGAAACGCTTAGGAATATGAGTCGCCCCCAAGCAGTTCACCGACTTCACTTTTCCAAATAGATTGTCGATCACGTAGCGCCAATGGCAAAGCATGTCGACGATAATTCCCCCACCATCCTCTTTGCGATAGTTCCACGAAGGACGTTGCGGTGGTTGGTCTAAGTCGTCTCCCGTAAACACCCAATATCCGAACTCGCCTCGTACGCTAAGTATTCGACCGAAGAACCCTTGATCGCGCAGCATGCAAAACTTGCGAATGCCGCTTAGCCAAAGCTTATCTTGCACGACACCATTTTTGAGTCCTGCAGATTCGCATAGTCGAGCCAACCGCAGGGCCTCGGATGTCTCAACCGCGGTAGGCTTCTCGCAATAGACGGCCTTGCGTGCTTTCACCGCGCGTTCCACAAAGTCCGCTCGCTGCAATGTACCGCTGGCGTCAAAGAAGATCTCGTCATCGGGGTTTGCCAAAGCTGCGTCAACGTCAGTGGTGTAACGAGTAATCCCAGTGCGTTTGGCAAGTGCTTCAAGCTTTACGGCACTTCGCCCAGTGAGAATTGGATCGGGCATGAGAATCAAGTCATCATTGACTTTTAGTCCGCCTTGCTGGCGAATTGCCACGATAGAGCGTATGAGGTGCTGGTTAGTTCCCATGCGCCCCGTAACGCCGTTCATTATGATGCCGATGCGCCGTATTGTCATGCTTTTGAGTTCTATCGATGAGTCAAGAGAAATGTAGAGAAGAGTGTTGCAAGTTCGGCTATTGGCAGAGTTCGATTCTCAAACATCTAGCCTGATTCAAAGGCCCAACATTATAACTTTAGCCATGGAAACTCGCTACTGCTTGAAATCTGATATCATGCCATCTTCCGCATGACTTCTCTGCCTATAGCCCACACTTGAATCCTGGAGCCGCTCAACGTGTCCAATGATCAGAATCCCTATCAACCCAGTGGTAACTTTCCACCACCCCAACAGCCTTATCCACCAGGCAATCCAAACCAACAAGGCGACAACACCGGCGGCATTATCCCTTACAAAAATCCTAAGGCACTCATCGCATATTACTTAGGGATTCTAAGTGGATTGCCTTTGATTGGACTGCCGTTGGGAATTGCCGCGTTCATCCTGGGAATCCTGGGGCTTCGTGATCGTCAGCGCAACCCTGTTATCAAAGGAAGCGTGCATGCCGGAATTGGAATTGGCTGTGGAGGCATTTTTACGCTTCTATGGACTGCGGTTATCATCCTTGCGATCATCGGAGCGATGAACGCCAAGTAACTTCCTTAGCAAAGACACTGCAATAGTGATTTGATGCGGCGATAGCTAACAAATGTATTGACCGTCGGACAGAACACATCCACAGAGAGCACGACGCTTATGAACGATCAACAATCAAACTTGCCCACTGGAATATTCTGGATCATCGCCTTGATGCTCGGCGGGCTTGGATTGGTTTTCTTGCTAGCCGCTGGACAGGGCAACGCACTCATTCGCATCGTAATTGGTGGAGCCTGTCTAGTGGGTTCAGGTGCTCTGATCTATCTCGCGAGAATGCGACCGGTTCAATACACGCATGTTCACAAAATGGAACTAGATATGCCTGGTAAGGTGGACATGAAAAGCTATGAGTGCAAGTCGTGTGGAGCAACGCTGGATGCCGGGTCTGTTCAAGTCGTTGCCGGTGCAGTGAAGGTCAATTGCCCCTACTGCGGTACTAGCTATGACATGGAGGAATCGCCGAAATGGTAAGTCTACTTCATTGGATGAAACAAGATTGGCAACGATTTCGCCAGAGAACAGCTAAGCCAACGGCAGTTTCCCCAGGCTTGTACACCTTTCGCTTTTATCCAAGCGGCGGTGAGCGACGGGTCCACCTTCGCATCGATGTTGAAGGTGCTGGCGTCATGTTTGTCGATGTCACTGACGTCATACATTTGAATCCAACTGCGACTATGTTTGCCAAGTGGGCGCTGGAGAAAGTAACTCGCAATGACGCTCAAATGCGACTTCGAGCCCAGTTCGGTCGTGGGCAGTTGAATCAAATGCTTCGCGACCTGAACTCGATCTACGACATGGTGGATCGATTCGCTGATCCTCAGCTAGGTTGTCCAACCTGCTCGATCGGCGCTGTGGATCGTCAGCCGCTTTTTAGCACCGCCGTGACGGCTCCGTACAAAGCTGACTTGGCAATCACCTACAAGTGCAATAACGACTGCCCGCATTGCTATAACGAAGCTGATCGGCTGACCTTGGAAGCGATGCCCGTCGAGGATTGGAAGCGAGTCATCGATCGACTGCACCAAGTTGGCGTTCCACATTTGATCTTCACAGGCGGCGAGGCCACGCTTTACCGCGATTTACCCGAGCTGATTGCCCACGCCAACGAACTGGGCCCGATCTGTGGATTGAACACCAACGGGCGACGCATGGCACACGCTGAGTACGCGAGGCAACTTGCCGACGCTGGCCTGAATCACGTGCAGTTCACCTTGGGCTCGCATCATGCCGAAGTTCACGATCGGATGATGAACGCTCGCAGCTTTGATCAAACCGTGCAAGGCATTCGCAATGCCATCGATGCAGGCCTGCACACAATTACCAATACGACGCTCATGAAGATGAACGCCGCCGAGATCGACTCGACCATACAATTCCTTTATTCTCTTGGCATTCGTACATTTGCCGTAAATGGCATGATCTACTCTGGCGGTGGCTTTGACACTGGACAAGCCATTCGCGAAGAGCAGATGCCGGCGCTGCTGATTCGAATTCGAGATCGAGCGGCTGAGCTTGGGATGCGGTTCTTGTGGTACACGCCCACGATGTACTGTCGGCTGTCACCGGTTGAACTTGAGATTGGAGCGAAACGATGCAACGCAGCCGAGTATTCGATTTGCGTTGAACCCAATGCTGATGTTCTGCCTTGCCAGTCGTTTTATGTTAGCGCCGGCAATATGCTCCGCGATCCGTGGGAAAAAGTCTGGCATAGTTCGTTGTTCCACAGCTTCCGCGATCGTGAACTGGACCCGCAGGCAGCGGGCTTGCCTGAGATGTGTTGGGAGTGCCCCGATTTACCGTTGTGTGGCGGCGGTTGTCGGATCGAACGCGAAGCCGCATCGGGAGTCAGAAGTAGCAAAGGCAGTTGTTCGTCCGGCGGTTGCTCATCTGGTGGTTGTTCGTCGGGCGGATGCAGCAAAGGCGGTTCATCGACTGGTGTTTTGCAAATCAGCACCACTCAAGCCGATTCGTCTGGTTTTGTTTCGATCAACTCGATATTGCCAGCCTCGACCAAACGTCGCGGAACTGGATCGTTTGCTGATTAGTAGAAAGCCACAAGTACCAACCAGAGTTGTCTGATGAATTCGAACCAAACAGCCCGACGAAGTTTGTTGCCAGGCTTTCTTGTGCTCGGATTACTCTGGTCGGTCGCGCTGGGGTATCTACTGGTTGACTGGAAAAACAGGTCGGTCGGCTTACATTGGTACTCGAACTCAGATCCAAGCAATTTCTATTTTGTCCTTGAATGTCTTGTTTTCATTCCCTCTATCGGATTGTTAGTCGGGGGTTTTCTTGATTGGCAAATTCGCGATGTTGACACGCGGCTCGGGCTTCTGAAAACGGGTTATGTTTTGTTGCTGTTCGCAGGGGTTGTTTACGTTCTCTTTCAACCCGCGTTCAATGTTCCGCGGGAAGGCAAAATTCCTGCTGTCCAACCCCGCATAGACGGATCGGGTAGGTCAAATTCCTGCCGGGTTTGACCATGTTGGACTGTGCCGGAGTAGATCGCGTTGGGGAATTTTTTAACGCAAAGGCGCAGAGGCGCAAAGACGCAAAGGTTGGTCTCGTAAGTCTCAATTGCGATTCACTCGATCTGCTTTCTACAGGCTGGTCCTTGTCTTGAATTCCTTCGCGTCTTTGCGCCTTCGCATGAGATTGTCTTTTATGGTCTCTTCGATCTGCCATTCTCGCACTGCAAGCTCGACAAAATCACCTAAGACTGATCCGGTCCTTTCCGGCAGATAAGGACCTACCAAACCCCGCGGCGACGGTTCGGGTAGGTCAAATTCCTGCCGGGTTTGACCACGTTGGACTGTGCCGCAGTAGATCGCGTTGGGAATTTTTAACGCAAAGGCGCAGAGGCGCGGGGACGCCAGTGACCAAAGGTGTCCAGCGGGTGGTTTAGGCTCTCCGTTCTGGTTACTAGCTGCTTCCGGTTAGCATGGATTTTGCTACTGCTTGGCCTTTTTCTTCCCAAGCCAAGCTCGGCTATGCTAGCATTGATTCTGCTGGGTGACTGAGACGACCTATTCAATGCTTCGCGCAAAGGTTTTAGGCGAAATATGGCTCAGTTCTTCGTGTCCCGGTGGGCCGCGTTAGAACGCACGCTCGATAGATCTTGTTTGTGCCATCAACGCTCCTTTGCTACCGCGAATGCACCAGCACGCATCACGAGTCAATCCATAGCCATGTCCGCTCATCGCCAATCCGCATCATTGCCGCCATCGCTGTCGCCATCGCTGTCGCCATCGCCAGTGCCGTCGCTATCATCGCCGACGACTCGATCAGCGGCTCGATCGGCCGACGAATTGTCTTCGCAGACGGCCACTCTCGCTCGACTGGCTCAAGAGGTTCAGCAACTGGAAGCCGCAGGTCGCAAGCCCACGGGACTAACAGCGATCAGCACAGGCTGTTTGGCCATGGATGCTTGTTTGCCCGCAGGTGGTTACGTTCCTGGTACGGTGATCGAGTATCTGCGGTCGACGTCGGGTTGTGGAGCGACCTACTTGGCCTTCACTGCCGCAGCCGCTGCGTTGCGAGCCAGCGAAGATAAGTATCTGGTTATCGTCGATACCAATCATCAGCTCTACCCGCCCGCTCTGCTCTGCCATCAAATTTCGCTGCAACGAGTCATCTGGGTTCGTCCGGAGTCGCAAGCCGATGCGGTATGGGCTACCGATCAAGCACTGCGAACTACTGCGGTTGCAGCCGTTGTAGCCGACTTGGATGTGTTGGACGAACGCGACGCGCGGCGACTTCAGCTAGCCGCCGAACGAGGCGGTGGAGTCGGATTGCTGCTGCGAAATCTATCCGCGCGACGCATGCCAAGCTGGGCTGAAGTGCAGTGGGTGGTTCGCAGTTTACTTCCGACAGCTAAGATGAGTCGTAACAGCAAGAGCTTCAACGCTGTTGCACGGCAAGCTGAGTCATTGCAAGCTGCGACGTTACAAGCCGAGTCGTTACAAGCTGGGCCGACTACGGTAGAACCCCTGCGAAGATTAGAAGTTGGGCTAGCTCGCGTGCGTGGAGGCAAAGCGGGAGCTCAACTGTTGTTAGACATCGATGGAGTACGAGGCACGCTCACCCTGGCCGCTCTTGATAGGAATAGCCATGACAGAATCACAGCCACAGAGCGAACCAACACCCAATCCAAAAAGCTCCACTCAGCTTAACACTACTTCACAGGGCAGCCCCGAGCGAACGAAACGGGCTCCCAAAAAAGTCCTCTGCATCTGGCTTCCCAACTGGCCAATACAACGCGTTCAAGCCGCCGAACCGCAACTTGCCAAACATCCAGTCGTACTCGCCACTCGCGATTCGCGTCGCGGACTAGTGGTAGCCTCAGCCAATCTACCCGCGCGTACCGCCGGCGTGCGCAGTCAAATGCGACTGGCCGAAGCAACAGGCCTGGCCGAACTGGAAGTCCGACCGCATCAACCTGACGAAGATATCGAAGCCCTTTGCTCTCTAGCCGAACAGGCTCAACGCTTTAGTCCCTTAGTGGGCATCGAACAATTGGATCGTCGAGTCTGGGCGGGACGATCGTTGCAACAACCCGAGTCTCTGATACTGGATGTTACGGGACTAGGCAATCTATTCGCTGGCTACGACAACTTGCTGATGCAGGCGGGAGGCTGGCTGCGCGAGCAACGTTACTTCGGATGCTTGGCCATCGCAGGAAGTGTCGGCGCAGCTTGGGCACTCGCCAACTTTTCCATGCGAGGCCTATCGCCCGAGGTACGAGACGCTACGACTTCTGAAACGGAATCCCATGCAAAAATCCCTGAGTCGCGATATCTGCTGGTGGATGACGAACAACCATCGGACTTGATTGACAGATTGCCGCTGGCCGCATTGCGCATCGATGAAAACACACACACCACACTTCGAAGGCTTGGAGTAAGAACCGTTGGACAACTATCTCAATTGCCTCGCGCAGGACTAGCCAACCGGATCAGCTCTCAATTGCTCGATCGATGGGATCAAATCTATGGAGTCTGCGATGAACCGATCATCGCATTGCACGGCTCGCCCGACTGGTGTATCGAACAAGAGTTGGAGATCGCCACCGATCATACCGAAACTATTACAGAACTAGTGCGACGCAGCATAGTTCAATTGGCCAGCGGCTTAGAGAAGCGTGGCGAAGGTGCGATTCGCGTTGTATGCAGATTAGATTTAGTCGAACACGTTCCGCTAATTCTTCAGTTGGGCATGTATCGACCGACTTGTGATCCTGTGCACATGAACCTGCTGGCGTCGAGCCTGCTCGAGCAGCAATTGCCCAGGCAGATGAAAGCGCCGATGTGGCGACTGGCCATACAAGCCACGTTGACCGCGCCGCTAGTTTGGCGGCAAGGTGATCTCTTCAATGCCAATGAAGCCGCCAGTCGTCAGGAGATGGCCAACCTTGTCGATACGCTCAGCGCCCGACTCGGTCGTAAGCAAGTCCTACGAGCTCGCTCGATTCGCGAGTCGCAACCAGAACTGGCATACGATCTCCAGCCGCTTACTGGCCTTCGCCCCGACGGAGCAGCACAGGACACCGTTCGCAAAATCAGCACTCGCCAAGCGACTCAGGCTGTCGAGCCATCGCGCGAAGATCCGTTACGCCGGCCCGCGCAATTGCTTCAGCCTCCTACGCCTATCGAAGTCGCTGGAACATTCCTTCCCGCGCAAGAAATGCCGGACTCATCCAGAGATACCTCGACCACATCCAACTCAATCACAACACCACCAATTGCAGTTGCTACCGCGCCGGCTAGAGTCAAAACCGCCAATGGATGGCATCGCGTCCAAGGGGCGGTCGGTCCCGAGCGATTAGAAAGCGGATGGTGGAGAGGCCAGAGTTCGCGCCGCGACTACTACCGCATCATCACTCACCTAGGCTGTTGGTGGTGGATCTATCGCGATCTGAACTCCGGCGAATGGTTCTTGCACGGCATCTTTGATTAGGCGAATTACGGAACTCTTCGCGGGACAACAGTGAAAGCAGAAGGGTGGTTTTCGTAGGGCGTGTGTAGAGGCTCGAAACCAGTTTTCTTCGCCCAAGCCAAGTCAACCATCGAAGTTGTTATGTCCCTTTCGCGATTGTCAAGCCTCGTAACACGCCAATGGATGTGGACGTTGGCTTGCTGACCGCCATATTCCATTGAGAGATTGGCTATAGTGTGACGTAACAACCGATGTCAAAAACGTGATTGACGAAACTCTTGGGGGTTTCAACGTGTTCAAACGGGCGGGACGCTCGCGTCCCGCCAGATGTCACTCACTTCACCTATTTCACAGGCTTAGGTGTTGATGCAGCAGGCTTGGCTTCGTCTTTCTTGGGTGCTTTACGCGTTCCAGAAAATTCGACTTGCCCCTGTTCGCCGTTGAGCGTGTATTCCACAACTCCTTTGATCTTGTTGCCATAGGGGCGACCAGAGAATTCGGCCTTGATGTCACCGATATCCATTTTGACACTGACGGTGAACTTCAAGTTATTCTTTTCGACTGTCGTTTTCTCCAGATCAACATTCACGTTGCCTGTACTGTCGAGATACTTGCCCTTGAGTACTTTGCCATCCAAGGCAACCTCAATCTTTGGTTCCAGGACTCGATCCCCAGCGTCAATCTCTAGATCCCAGTTACCAACAACATCACTCGCTTCAACGCTACGCTTGGCAACCCAATCGAACGGCATGTCGCCCTCAGGAGTCTTGGCAATCACCTCGCCAACGATATCGTCATCCTTGACTTTGCCGGTGTACTTGACCTTCACATCAATGCCTTGGAAGGTCAGTTCGAGATCTAACGTCAACTGATCCCCTTCGATCTTCCCTGCCTTAAGTTCGATAGGCTTTTCCGAAACGCCCATGTAAGTGCCTGTAACGACTCCGTCCTTCGAAGCATTCAGCTGCAAAATGTCCTTACGGGTTTGTCCTTCAAGCTCGTATTCGTAGCGCCAAGTCCCCGAGACTTCGACGTTCTTCTTTCCCTGAGCGAATGAAATGTTTGCCAGTGAAACAGTTGCAAGCGAAGCAACTAAGACAAAACTAAAAATCGAACTCAAACGCATAGCCTATTGTCCTTACGTGTGACGAGAAAAGTGGGGGATTAGACCAGTCAGTATAGCCTTAGATTATTTCTTGCTGACATCCAAGCACAACATTTCATGTTGATCGCGCAGATACAACTTGCCGTCCGCGACAACTGGATGAGACCAGCTCTTGCCATGGTTAATTGGAATCTGAAATGAGCCCTTGAGTTTGTAGCTCTCTGGAGTTGCTTCAACGAGAGCCATCTTTCCATCCTCGTAACGGAAGTAGAGGTGACCATCGGCAGCGACCAAAGCAGCCGAACCACCGCCCGCACCGCGACCTCGACTCCACATATCCTTACCGGTCATCATATCAATGCATACGGGAAACCCGTTGTTGTGGCCATGCCCCATGTAAACGTGCTTGCCGATCAAAACCATGCCACCGTGATGGTTCTGCAACTGCTTGTTGTTCTTATACCAAACCTCTTGTGCAGTTACTTCGCCGCGTTTGCCGGTTAGCTTGAGCAGTGCCGAGCCACCGTCGTCATAGCCGCTTGAACAAAAGACGTAGTCTCCAGAGATGATTGGAGTTGGAACATTGGCCGTTCCGTTGGCAACCTTGTTGTAGCCCCAAAGCAGCTTGCCCGTAGCCGCATCGACTCCGATGATTCCACGTCCGACGAACTGGACGTATTGCTTCACGCCTCCGCCGTTGCTGACAACCGCTGAAGAGTATCCCGCTCCATCTTGGCCAGCTGGACCGGGATTGGCGGGCAAGCTGCACTTCCATATCGTCGCGCCGGTCTTCTTATTAAGTGCTGCAACCATCGCGTCGGGCGCGCCGGGAGAGACAATCAACATCTCTCCGTCGACAAATGGCGATTCACTATAGCCCCAGCCGGACATCATCTTTCCGCCAAAATCTCCCGTGAAGCTTTTCTTCCAAACAACCTCGCCCGAATCAGTTTTCGCACAAAGCAAGTCACCCGCGAAGGATAGTCCATAAACCAAATCGCCATCGACCGTCGGTGTGCAGTTGGGCGAATCGCCACCAGTACCAACCGGCGTGCTCCACAATTTGCTTCCATCAGTGCGGCTCACCGCGATCAGGTGTGTCTGATCGCCAAACTTACCCATCGTGAACAAACGATCGCCCTGAACGACTAGGCTGGAGTAGCCGCCGCCAAGCTCAGTCGCCTTCCAAAGAACCTCTGGCCCCGATTCTGGCCAGCTATCCATAAGCCCCTTTTCGTTGCTGACTCCATCGCGATTAGGCCCGCGCCATTGTTGCCAACCAGTCGCTTGTTTCGAATTGTCACTCGCACGCTTAGTTGTAGCTCGCGTGGATTGACCATACACCGTGGCTCCATGCAGAACGGAAAGTGTCAGAATCGCACAAATTGAATGCCTAAACAGCGAGAGTTTCATAGTGAATCAACCATAGAGTGTTGTAAGAAAGGTCCCGAGCATTCTACCGCAAGTTCAAGCGAGCATGGTAGATGACTGTCAATGTCTCAACCTTGGAAAATCAGCCATACCCAACTGGTGCTAGATGGATTCCCGGACAAATCTTGAGGAGTTGATCAGCCCTTTTGGCAGGCTCTAAATTGAAAAAAGTTGTACAATGTCCAGTTCATTGAGTCACTCGTGAACTGAAGGCCGAATGAATGCTAGGACGTGAAGAGTACATCGAACAAGCTTACTTCTTCAACGCATTGCTCGACAGAATTGGTGGTTCGAGCCCAATTCAAGAATTGCTTGAACAAACCAAGTTTGAACTGCTATCGACTACGAAACTGCCGATGGCCATCGATCTGCTGTTGGCCGAACTCAAGCATCGCGGCCAAATGCATACCGGCATGCAGTTGCTGAAGCACTACTTTGTTCCCTTTCAGGCTTACTTGGTCTCCGAATCTGAAAAGGATCGCGGGCAGTTCGAGCTAAAGACTGGGCTTCAAATCTTAGCCGCCGAAGCCGAGTATCGTGCCAAAGAGAATATGAACCGCCAAGGGCTGTTCTTCTTTCAGTTCGAGGCTATTTCGCGAAATCGGCTGAACTACGATCGCGGTTTGATTGCCATGTCCGGCGATCCGTTTTTCACACCTGAGTGGCGAGACTGGATACTCAATGTGCGTAAGCAACTGGGGCTCGTCGACCTGGCCGATATGATCTACTCGCGAAGTGAATTGTTCGTTCAGCGTCGTGGTCAGTCGAGCGAATCACAAGCAACTCCAGATCCCGTATTGTTTGGCACCAATGAGGGCAAGATCGCTTTGGCCAATCGCCGCAAAGATCCTCTGTTCCTATTCGCAGCCATGCAACGGCATCTTGGTTATCCTCCGGTACCTCGACTAGAACCACCCGACCCATTGCCCAACTTGATTCCACAACTTCAGCGACGCATGGAGACCTTTGAATCACGATTGAAGCTGATCGAAGAGGAGCAGCGCGGTGGACTGGACATCACCAAGTTCTACGGCAAGGGACAGATACCAAAGCCGCTAGAGTAGCAGGCACACTCCGTGTGCCGTCCGCTGTCTTCGGATTTTTCTCTCCAAGCTTTACTGCGTTGCTTGTGCCAAGGCTACGGGAGTGCCTTTGGAGGTGGTAAGAAAATGAGGGCAAGAAAATGCAGGCTTCGTAATGAAACAACATGGGACCAAAACTGAGGCTCACGCGAAGGCGCGAAGAACGCTAAGGAAGAATAAAATCCGGTTCCATTCTTCTGCCCTCATTCTTCTGCCAATCGTTCTTTAGAACTAAGTTTGAGTCGCAAAAAGCCGTTGAGTACTGAACTGGGTTTGAGGTTGACGAAGAGCGATTAACGTAGGCCCGCCCATATCGCCCACACCGCTTATGGCTCGCACTACTCGCCACGCGACTCTCCCGCGAAATGGTAAAATGCTAACGGTCAGCTTCAGCGCGCGGGAGAGTTCAATGTTCGTAACTCGCAGTTGATTTGTAGGTTAGAGCGAAGCATCTACAGGGCCAAGCCAATCGGATTTAGACAATCAATTAAAGCAAAATCCGCGGACGGCACGTGGAATGAGCACGCTACTTGCCTTTAATCGCGAGAATGCCATCGAGGGGGACGCTTGTGGTCGTGACTTCGATTGATGAAAAACCGGCTTTGCGAAGCAGTTGTTCATACTCGCTCGCGGATCGCTCCTTGCCTTCGGTACAAACTAGCATGTTCAAGCTTTGCATCATGGCCCAACGCGGTCCGCTGCGATCCTCGTGAATGATCTTCTCGCCGATCATCAATCCACCGCCTTCGGGTAAGGCTTCGAAAATTCGTTTGAGTAACTTGCGAATCTTATCCTCAGACCAATCATGGACGATGCGACCCAGCGCGTACAGATCAGCTGGCGGAAGTGGATCATTGAAGAAATCGCCGCCTACAACGCTCAGCCTGTCTCGAGCCGAAGATTGAGCCGTCATCGACTTGGCCAGTTCGAGAGCATTGGGCAAATCGAATACGATCCCTTGTAGATGTGGGTACTGTTCGCAGGCAGCGATGACCCAATGCCCTGTGGCACCGCCTAAGTCGCACATGCATCGAAAGCGACTGAGGTCCATCGCCTTGACAAGGACAGGCGAAGTGATCATCCCAAACCCGTGCATGCCCATCAGAAACTCGTTCATCGCTTCTGGCGTTCGGAAGAAGCTTGAGAAGATCGGACCATCAGTGCCAAAGGTTTGCTTCCAACGATGATGGCCAGTGCGAATCGCGTCCTCCAGATTAGCCCACATATGCCACATCACGTTATTGGAATAGGTGATGTAGCCCGTCATGCGCTGTGGGCTTGTCGACGTTAGATACTTGCTAGCCGAAGGTGTGTTGGAAAAGCTGCCATTGTGCTGTTTTAGTAGCCCCAACGTGACGCAACTCTCTAACAATGTCCGCATCGAAGCAGGTTGGCATTCCAAACGCGCCGCAAGGGACTCGGCCGTTGCACTATCCGCTTGAAGGGCGTCAAAGACTCCCAGTTGGACTGCAGCAAACATCACTTTCGAGCGTCGAAAGGCTTCGATCAAATCCAAGACGATTTCGGGGGAGTCGCTGGGTAAATCACGGGATTGAGGAACGTTTGAAGATGGGACTGGGGAATTCGATGTCATGGGGTAAATCGTATTGTGAGTGGACGCTTGAATGCCGGTTTAAAGCGGCATATTCGTTTCAAAAAGCAAAGCTAGCATTACCAATGCGATTCGTTGAAACACGCCGCGATTGGCTTGCAATTCTGCCAATATTTCCGTGCTATTTCGAATCACCGAGTTAGCCGTCGCAGCCAACGCAACGATTCGCGAACGCCCGCGGTTGCTAGCTATTGCCTTGCTTTTAAGTTACTACAACCCA
>CAUJKA010000238.1 GCA_963204965.1 Planctomycetota bacterium
TTGCGCTGATCGCCTGCAGCAAGAATGTAAGCGATCAAATCCTTCAGCTCTTCGCTGCTAAGCGTATCCACCAATCCTTCGGGCATCTGCGATACCTTGGACGGTGTCATCTCCTCAACATCGTCTTTGTTCAACACTACAGGCTTGGCATTTGCGTCAGCCGTGTAGACGTGAACTTGATTGTTGATCTCGACCACGCGACCAACCAATACGGTACCGCTGGCTGTCAGCACTTGATGCGAACCGTATTGATCCGAGATAGCCTTATTGGGGAGAACAATCGCGTCCATCAAATCGGTGAGCGAGAATTTCTTGCCCGCAGTCGAGAGGTCGGGACCAATGGCACCACCTTCGCCACCTAGGCGATGGCACTTGGCACAGCTTGTCGCGTGGAACAGATTGCGGCCCGCTGCGTGATTACGCTTAGTTAGCTTCTCTCCCAACTCAGCCACTGCATCCGCGGTTGACCATTTGCGGCCTGGGCCCTTCGGCGGAGTCGAATCAAACGGTGGGGCCACGAGAGATCTATTGATCAGATCGTCCAAGACCACCTTCTCTGCCGCAGAGCAAGTGGCAATAGCGTCGTCACGGAATTGATCCAAGAACTTGCCATAGCTCGCGCCGCCAGGTTTCTTGGCTGCGTCGATCAAGAACTGGAAATACTGCTTGCGTTGATCGATCGTCCAAGGCGTCTTGGCATTTCGCAGCATGAAAGCGAAGTGAATACCACGGCTTGGCGGCATATCGTCGAGCATCTTGCCGACAGTTCCTCCATAGCCTTCGTTGCGAGCCACCAAATAGCCCCAATCTGGAACTGGTTCTTTGCCCAACTTGGACATCATCGCCAAGGTTCGCTCGACTACTACAGGCGATTCTAGCTTCACCAGAATCTGCACCATCTCGGCATCGATTTGGTACGAGCCCGTTGGATAAACAGATTCAAGCAAGTTCAGCACACCTTCGCGTACTTGTGGCGACAGACTGACTCCAGCCTCGGCGCGACGAACGATGGCAACCTGCAACGTTCGCAATGCAGCTAGCTTGGCTTGATCATCTAGATCTTGATGCGGCAAACTTCCCAGCTTGATTGCGATGGCATCCAAGTCTTTGGCTTCGCCTTGTCGCGCCAGGGCCAGCATCGCATTGATCACTGCACGCGGCTCTGAAAGTTGCATCGCTTGTTCGCGCCACTTGCTAACCGGTTGGAACTCCAGTGCAATTCGCGCTGCGTATCGAACGAATCGATCTGGATCACCCAAATGCTTAAAGACCAACTTCATGTCGGCATCAGTGATCTTTTGTGAGGCTTCGGTGCCATGCAACTTTTCCAAACTGTGACGCACTGATTGGGCGGTCTTGGCCACTGGGCTTGCCGCATTAACCGGGGCGGTTGGCTCAGTTCCAACATAGGTCACGCGATAGATCGCAGATTGAGTACCTCGTCCGCCAACTGCAAAATAAAGCGCACCGTCCGCACCAACAGTCGCGTCGGTCATCGGCAGCGGAGTTCCTGTTACGAAGTCTTCGAACTTGCCTTTGTAGGTCGATCCACTTGGAGTTAGCTCGATTGAGTAGATCGTGCTGTAGGTCCAGTCCAGAATGTACAGAGACTTTTGGTACTTGGCAGGGAATTTGGCTCCGTAGCCGAAGACAATTCCCACGGGAGAGCCTGGACCGATGTTGACCGCTGGCGGCAGCGAGTCTTCGTAATTCTCGGGCCATTTGCCTGTACCGCTGCGCCATCCGAACTCGCTACCGCTGGTCGCATGCACCACGCGAGTTGGCCGATACCAGGGAGAACCGAAGTCCCATTCCATGTCAGCGTCGTAGCTGAACAACTCACCATCGGCGTTGAAGGCGATGTCATATTCATTGCGATAGCCCATGCTGTACACGGACCAGTTTTTTCCAGTAGGGTCGACATTACAAATCCAACCACCAGGAGCAAGGATACCAGCGGCGTGTCCGTTAGCATCCCAGCGACGCGGAAGGAGATGGTCTTCTTGCCAGTTCTGTGGAATGCGACTGTCGACAATCTTCGGCAACTTGGTGTGATTACCCGCACAAACGAATAACGATTTGCCATCAGGTGAGAGCACCACTGCGTGAGGTCCATGCTCGCCACCACCATCGATGTGCATCACATGTTCATCTTTGTCGACAAGTCCATCGCTATCGGTGTCCGTTAAGCGGTGCAATCCAGATCCAGGCCCACCATTGACCACGGCGTACAGCGCATCGAAGGCGTATAGTAAACCCTGCGCACCAGAGAGTTCGACGGGCATTCGCTGAACCTTCGTGGGCTGGCCATTGCTGCCCGGTGTGATCACAAACAACCCCGCATTGCCTTGATCGCTGGCGACCAAGCGACCCTTGGGATCAACGGTGAGTGAAACCCATGAGCCCATCGATCGAGGTACGTTGTAGATCTTTTCAATCTTGAAGCCCTCAGGCACTTTTGCATTATCGGCAATCAGAGGCATGAACTCGCCCGAGTCGCTCTGTTGAGCCGCCTCTTTGAGTGCAGCTAGATTGACTGCGTTGCTCCAAGCCAGACCAGCTTGTCCCAGGGCACCTAGTACGGTGACTTTGGACCAACTTGAATCGTCGAAGTCGACCTGTCGCCACTTGTCAGCCGCCTTGTTGGCGCCTTTCCAAGAATCATCCGTGGCAAACTCGACTCGCGATCCGTCACTATAACGCACGACCAAGTAGGCGAGCGCTCCGGCGATTCCACCTTCGTTGGTGGCGCTCATTGCGATCACATTCTTGCCAGGATTTAGACTCGCCGTTACATCGGCTGAGGTTAGTTGCTCCCACGCATTTCCGCGGACAGCATTTTTACCGTTAACGGTGATTTGACATTTATTGTCTGCAGTACCAATCAGAATCGCTTGTTTGATTCCAGCCTTGAGTTCGACAACTTTGCGAACGGAGATTTGCGAATCATCTTTGGCTTGGCCAACCCAGATCCATTGTGGAGTCTTTTCGATGGAGTCTTGAGCCAAGCAGGCTGTCACGAACAAACAGGCGCAGGCGCAAACAAAATTGCGCAAGGCGGATGCAAAGAACATCAGAGTCACCTTAGTGAGGAGGGAAAATCTGGCGGGAGTCGTCGAACGACCATCGACAATCGCCCCCTATGGTAATCTCTGACGGCAGGCTTCGCCAGAACGCGCCTCGTAGATTCCTAGTAGGTTGGGTTGAGGCACGAAACCCAGAATAGTTCTTTGTAGGTTGGGTTAAGGTACGAAACCCAACAGGCTGTGTCTTGCAGCGATGTGTATCACACCACGCCTCTGTGAGAAATCGATTGCGCACGACGAAGCCAAATGACAATCGAAGGAAAAGATGGTGGGTTTCGTACCTCAACCACACCCTACGCGGCCGCGAACGGGCCAAGACTTAGTCGTCGGTTTGGAATAGGCTGGCGAGCATGGCGTCGAAAACGGGCATGTTCTTTTCAATGTCGCGGTCTTCGCCTTGAATCTGCACCAACAACGGAGCGAAGTCTTCCTCTTCAGTCTCCACGGTGAAGATGTGGCTGGTGACGATCAGGTCCAGATAGACGAAGCGCTGAGTGATGCCCTCCAAGAGCGATTCACCGACGATGCGAGAAAGCGGCTCGGTCTCCACTTCGTCATACTCAGCCTCCATCGCCTTGCGCATCTTGTCGAAGGCCTGCGTTACGTCATCTGGGCATGTGATCGTCAAGAACGCGCCCGAGGGACTTTCAATATTCAGCGTCTGCTCTTCCTCTTGAACGCTCCAGTTTTCGGGGTACATCAACCGGAGGCCATTCCACAAATATCGGTCAGGCATTTTCTTGCGCTTGTAGTAGTGAATCTATTTGAGGCTGAATCAAGGTACACACGGACGAGACAGCGTCGCTATCTTACACCCGACTGCGTAGCCGGTCTAATGCTATCAAACTTTGGCAAGTACTAGCACTCCAGGAATTGAGCCACTTTGTTCCGCGGTGATTTGTCGATCTGTAAATTGAGCGAATGAGCCCGAATACGCATGGTTTTACCTATTCCGCTACTCGCTCAACTTTTGGTAGCCTGACGGCTATCACGCGGGAATTCAATTCGCATGTATCGCTCTGCTCAAGCCAATACGAACGCCGATCACCGACCAACAATCCTACTAGGAATGCTGATGGTCGTGATTTGCTTCAACGTAGGCTGTCGATCGCTTGTGAAGAACCAACAAAAGCAGATGGCTCTCAAGACGGCTCGCCAATTTTCGCTCCGCGGAGCCGACGCGCTACAGCAACACAAATACTCGGATGCCGAAGCACTCTTCTCAGAATCGCTTCGCCATAGTCCAACCGACGAACGAGCTCATTGGGGTCTAGCAGAAGTACTCTACCAGCGAGGCGAGTGCCAAAATGCGGCGCAGCACATGAACGAAGCTGCCAAGATGAGCGGGAGCAATCCAGATCTCATGGTGCGTTTGGGCGAGATGCAATATGAGTCGGGCATGATCGATCAAGCGATCATTCAGGCCGACATGGCCCTGGCAAATGACTGGCAACATGCCAAGGCTTGGGAACTTCGGGGCCGAGTGCTAGAAAAACGTGGCTTGGCCGATGAAGCCATCGAGGCCTACCATCGATCGCTGATGTCACAACCCAACAATCCTGCGGTGCAGATCTCGCTGGCCTCTATTTACCAGGAACAAGGTCGACCGCAACGAGCGTTGGCAACTTTGGAACGCATGTCGGACTTACAAAATCCCGAATACGATAAGGCGAACACCTGGCTGCTCAAAGGCGCTGCCTTAGCCAGTCTGGGTGAAGCTGAAGAATCGCGAACTTGCTTGCGCGAGGCATCGGTTCGAGCGAACGGCCAGGATGTGCAGTTGTGCTTGAAACTTGCCAAGCTGCAAGCCGACTTGGGCGACTTGGCTGATGCACGAGCTAATCTGGGACTTGTCCTAAGCCAAGATCCAGGAAATCAGGCCGCACTTTTGGTACAGCAACACCTCGAGCAGAAGTTTCTGAACTTGCCCTCTCACGGTGGCGCAATCGTTAGAACCCCTAAAATCAATACCATACCGGTATCGGGTAGTGTCGTGCCTCTGCAACAACGGTCGGTTAACCAGTATCCCGATGCGCCGCTTGTGCCAAATTAGCCACAAGCAATTTGCCGCGCTTAGCTTCGCGAGGTAGAGTTCCGTTGATCAGCATTTGTGTCTGAATTGAGACTCTAACGCGCAAGTTCGAATTGCAGCCAGGAAGGGTGAGTGAAGTATATGTCTACTCCAACGGAAAATGCCCCAGCAGGATTTATTGACCGTCGCCAATCCAGTGGTGCGTCTGGCCAAGGACTAGAGCGCCGACAGTTTGCAAATTCGCACGCCAGCCTCTCCCCAGACGCTCGTCAACTTGCCGAAGCGATTGACAGCTACAAGCTCCAGAATCGACGCCGATTCATCACTTTCGAAGAGATGCTTACGGTTATCCAGTCGTTGGGTTACCGCAAAGGTTAGTCGTCGTCGACGGTTTTAGATCTACCACCCATCGCGAAGTCAAATTCGCTGATAGCGGGAATGACCATCGCTAGCGTTGCAAAGCTGTAGGCCACTGCGATCACCGAGATGACGGTGAGTTCTTGATTGCGCAGAATAAAGCTGGTGATGGCAAAGAATGTCAAAAATGGCAGCCCAAACGCGGCTAAGGCAATCGCTGGACTTGGATTGCGGTTGCCCATCGCTATGAACAGCCCCGTTCCACCACCGAGAATGATCGCCAGAAACGGCGGCAATTGCCGTGCAAACGAGCCTCGGAAGCTGAGCATGATCATCATGCAGGTGACGATTCCCAAGAACAAAAAGAACAGCGTTCCAAGGCTTGTCCCAATGGCCGCGCGGGACTGAGCGTAGATCATGCCGCAGTGAATACCTAGCATGCAAGAGAACAAGTCGACCACGAACAAACCAACCATGCTGTAGGCTGCATTTTCACCGGAGATACCGCCCTGAAACCATAAGTAGGCGACTAACAAGATGGGCAGCAGCACCATCTCCTTCGTAACGTACAACACACCCAGCATTTTTCCGATCAAGAATTGGGTCGGAGTGATCTGCGTGGCCAGCAACAGATCTAAGGCTTGGCCATCGCGTTCGTTGGTGATCGAGTTCACGGCCAAGGCATTGATCATCACAAAAGAAACAACAAAAAACGGGGCTAAAATCTTAGCCGCCGTCGGCAAAAGCTCTTCAGACAATCGGCTACGTTGCAATGCCAACCCGCTAGTCACCGACCAGTATAAAGCGCCGACGGCTGCAAAAAACAAAGCAATGTAGGCCAGTCGGATCATCAGCAACTTACGACCATAAGCCCATGTCCGAACCTCGCGCCACAAAACGGGATTGTTCCACATCGGCCGGGGTGCGCGAGCCTTCCAACTGGCGGCCTTCTCGCTCAAGTTGCTACGATCCGCTGAATAGTCTTCGTCGGGCTCAACCGCTTGCATGCGAACTTGTTGTGAAGGATTCCAGACTCGCAAGCGGAGAACGGCGATCATGCTAAACAAACAACCAACGATCAGACCCAGGTAACAGTGAACAGCTACATTACCGCCCAAACTGTCCCAAGGCGTCGCTTTGGCAATGGGTTGGCACAACGACATGACGGCTCGAAGCGGACTGAGAACTTCCGCCCAATGAGGCGCGATAAACGAGATACCTCCCGAACCGATGGCTTCGCAGAATGCCAGCCAGCCAGCAATCGCCAATAGCGTGATTGCCAGTGCCTGAAAGGTCTTTTCTCGCCAAAACGCAACTAGATTAGCAAGAGAGCCGCACCACATCGTGCTCACGACGATCAAGGCTGTAGCCATGAATACCTGGTAAAGACTGACTCCGCCCAGGATGGCAATCAGTAGCAACATTGGTAGAGCCGCGAGAATCAAGCTAAAGTTGCTCAACAGGCTGCTAGCCAGCTTTCCAAGTACGACCTGTGAGTTCGACAAGCGAGTTAGCAGCAGGAGCACTAAGGTTCGGCGGTCTTTTTCTTGGGTGACGTTACTAGCCGACGAAACCGCGGCCAAGAACATCGTGACGACCAACTCCAGAGGCACGACGATTTGAAAAACCAGGACTCCGAAACGAGCTAGATCGCCTTGATTTCGGACCGACTGAATGCCAGCCAACAACGCCCAAGCAGTACAGACCAAGCTGAACAAGACCAGTACAAAGACGACTCGAATCAAGTAGAAGCGAACGCGTCTAGGAGCGACAAGCCATTCGCGGGCGAGGATAGGTCCAAACATGCGGCTATGGAAATAAGGGTGTGATGAGTCGAAGCTGTTATCGGTACGCGGCACCCCAGGGCTGAGTTCGCGTCAGGACCGGTAGATTCGGAATCTTGTGGCGTCCCTTGAGCGCAAAACCGAGAAGGTGGGGTTGTACAGGTTACACCGATTACAGAAGCCTTGCCAGGATTCTGTGGGCTCTACGCGACTATTTTCTCTGCCATTGCGGGCACCCTTCTAGTCTAGAGCTAAGGTTACTGGTGAATGGCTGTTTCCCTTGGCTTACTGGTGAGAGTATGAATTTCCTTACCAAACTAAAAAGACTTATCAAAAGCGAAGACGGGCCGACTGCGGTGGAATACGCCGTGATGTTGGCATTGATCGTCGGCGTTTGCGTTGGTGCGGTTCAAACGCTAGCCGTTGCGACCCGCGACAACTTCGACCGTTCAGCACAATCAATCGACGATGCGATTGGTCCGTAACAGTTGTGCAACGCTTGGTACAACAACAGACGGTGCACAACCACTAATTGGAGAACTCCGCTTTGTCACTTAGGCAACGAATCTGGATCGATGCACGAATCCAAGGAGTTCTGGTTGGACGGATCGTTTTCTATTGGCTCGCTACCGTCGCGTTTTTTGGAGTCGGCATTGCTGTTACTCAGTACTGCGATCACTCCGACTGGACCTTTGCTGAGCACATGCGGCACTGGATCGGAAAAACCGGTCCTTGGATACCTAGCGCCTTCTTGCTGCTGCCTTTGGTGATCTACGACATTGTCCGCACTAGCCACGCCTTTGCTGGTCCGGTCAATCGAGCTCGTCAACAATTGAACAAACTCTTGCAGAATCCAAACTGCACTCCTCTCGTCCTCCGCCAGGACGACTTCTTGCAGGATCTTACTGCACCGATCAATAGCTTGCAGCACCAAGTACTGTCTTTACACATGGCTCTGCAAAAGCAACGTGAACTGATTGATCAACTGCGTTCGGGCAACACCTCAGCTTCCGACGATGTTGAGATTGATAGTGGCATTCCCAATGTTGCTCAAATTCCAAAAGAGGATTTGGAAACGGCTCAACTGATGGAATCTATGACCGCTGCTTCTTGAGATAGAGCACTGAGCATCGATCTGAGCTTTTGTTCTAGCGCAGTCAGAATGGGATCGGACTCACCCTTAGCTGGACGTGACTCAGTGACTTCGATCGATTCTCCGATTTCGATAACAGCGTGAAGCGGTCGATGCACTCGAGCTCGATCCCAAATATCCTCCTCTAGCTGCTCAACCGTTTCCAGCAGTCGAGTATTTGTAACCGGTGATTCCAAGTAGCCGTCCGGATACGAAGCGATTTGCTGAGCCACGTACAAGCGATTTAGGTCGCAACGCAACTCTTGCATCCTCCCCTGCTCTGCTGCGCCAAGCAGTTCCGGCACGATCCGCAGTCGCAGCGCCTTAATGCGAGGCAGTATTGCCGAGTCCGTGCATTCGCTGCTCAACCAACGACGCTCGGTTTCTCCCAGCAGCCTTTCCACAAGATGCGCGCGACGAGCCGCGATGTCTCCGCTTCCGGTTTGCCCCAAATGCTCAAGTTCTTTCGTGGCGACAAAGGCATCGCACAACCGCTTGACGCGATCAATCATCGAGTACTGATGGCAGATGGGCCGGAACCATGCAAAACGATGCTCCATCTCCTCCACCACAGGAGTGATCGATTTCACCACATCGCCTTGGAATAGATATTTGATGGCGATTGGATGAATGACAGTGGGTGGCTTACCAAGTTTGGCTCGCCGCTTCGCTGCAGATCGTGCAACAAAAGCCACTCCATCCAGCAATGGTTGTAGTCGATCGTTGTTCCGAAATACTGTCCCTTCAGGGAATATAACTAAAGGCCGCTGACCATCCACAATTGCAGAAATTGCGGTATCCAGGGCTTGTCGGTCTATTCCTTCGCGGTTGATGCTAAATCCACCAGCCATGCGGATGGCCAAGGATTGGAGAGGGTGTTGATTGAAAAGGTGCCAGCTAGCCATAGCATAGATGTGCACACCCAGCGGTCGAACGACCCAGCCCATGGCGATTGGATCAGCATATCGACAATGGTTCGGCGCGAGGATCATTCCAACGCCTTGTCGCAGAGATTCTTTCAGATGGTCGATTCCCCGCAACTCGTACGACTCGACTCCTTCATACTTCTTGAGGAAGCGATCTACCAACTTCAATCGTTGAAGTAGCCAGGGATAGATGTTCCGACGAAAGGGAGGCTGAAACTTGTACGGCTTCTCGACTATGATCTCCTGCATGCCAACTCCACCGACTTTGTTCTACGTTTTCGTCGCGCTGGAATTGTTCGTGGCATAGCCGCGTGGATGACTTTGATGCCACTTCCACGCTGTTTCCACGATAGATTTGATCGAGACATAATGCGGCTTCCATCCAAGAACGTGTTGAGCCAGACTGCTGTCGGCAACAAGTTCGGCGGGGTCACCTGGACGCCTTGCTTCATAAACAGCCGGAATCTCATGCCCAGTCACTTCGCGACAAGCTTCGATAACTTCCAAGACGCTGTGACCTTTTCCCGTACCTAAATTCAACTGAAGGTTCATGCTGGGCTCCAGTTGCCCTAAGGCTCGCAGATGCGCATCAGCAAGGTCATCCACATGGATATAGTCGCGAATGCAGGTACCATCTGGCGTTGGATAGTCCTTGCCGAAGACTCCCACTTTAGCTCGCTGGCCGAGAGCAACCTGCAGAACAATCGGAATCAAATGGCTTTCGGGATCATGATCTTCACCGATGCCACCCTCGGGACTTGCTCCAGCGGCATTGAAGTAGCGTAGCGCAGCTGTACCGAATCCATAGGCGGCTGCGTAATCGGTCAGAGCATGCTCGAAGACCAGCTTGGTGAAGCCATAGGGATTGATCGGTAGTTGAACAGTGCTTTCAGCGATTGGAATCTTTTCCGGTTGTCCATACGTTGCCGTGGTGCTGGAAAAGACGATTCTCCAAACTCCGCTGGCTCGCATGGCCTCAAGGAGTTCTAGCGCTGCGACCACGTTGTTTTGGTAGTACATTGCTGGATGAGCCACCGATTCACCAACAAGTGCAAATGCGGCAAAGTGCATTACGGCTTCGATGCCATGTTGCTGCATCACTTGTTGGAGGTGAGCTCGATCGTTCAGCTCACCTACCACCAAGCATCCGGTTGGAACGCATTGAGCATGCCCACGTGAGAGGTTGTCATAGACGACTACGTCATGACCGCAGGCGATCAACTTTCGCACAGTATGCGAACCAACGTAACCAGCTCCACCAATTACCAAAATCTTCATTCAGGGACTCCAGTCGCTTCGCTCTTCCTAAAGGATATCGTGTGGGCGAGGCGTTTATTGGCATCGTCGGACGATGCTTACTAAGGCCTCTTTATCCAAGCGTCATAGATCGTACGACAGGAATTTGCGTTTTCCAAGTCGAACCTAAGCTAGTGCGTCTGTAATTCGGTCCGTTTTTTTGCGTTAGTCCAAGCCATTCGACCTTTTTCTATGGCATTCTCCATAAAAGGACCGAACAGACTTCAAGCAACTCAACTCACTGACGATACAAAGCTTGATACTTCCTCTCGGGAGACCCGGCCATGGCCAGTAAGCTCAGAAAACTCCGCGAAAGCGGCGCGGCGTTACCGAAACCCGCCGAACCCGATCAATCGACAAACTGGCAACAACGCTTTACCGACTACATACGATCGGAATGCCATCTGGCCGAGAATACGGTTATGGCTTACGGGCGAGATCTCCGCCGTTTACAGCAATGGGCGGCCGGTCGACCACTCCCAAAGCTGAAACTTGCCGACCTCAGTGAATACATCGCCGTACTACAACAGCAAAAGCTTGCCGCAACCAGCATCTCGCGGATCATCGTAGCCACTCGCGTCTTCTTCAAGTACTTGCAACTCGAAGGCGTGATTCAAGACAATCCTTCGGAACTGCTGCATACTCAAACTGTTTGGCAGCGGATACCCAAAGCCATAACGCCGGCCGCAGTTGACGTTTTTCTGACCGCTCCCTGTCGTGTGGATACTTATTGGGAGCGAGATCGAGCGCTCCTGGAACTACTTTACGCAACAGGCTGCCGCGTTTCCGAGGTATCCAATCTGCTGTTAGCAAACGTTCACCTTGACGAAGGATACTGCTTAGTTGAGGGAAAGGGATCCAAGCAGCGAATGGTACCCATTGGCACGTCCGCCAAGGCCGCCGTCAAAGAGTATCTGCAAACTCTCCGACCTCAACTGGTCGACTCGCGACCGGCAGACGAGTGTCCCTGGCTACTGCTTTCACGAACTGGCCGCCGTCTGCGTCGTGAGGCGATCTGGGAACTGGTAAAGCGGTACGCATTGCGAGCCGAGATCGATCCCAATGTCAGCCCTCACACACTTCGTCACAGCTTTGCCACGCACATGCTAAGCGGAGGCGCTGACCTGCGACAGATTCAAGAACTGCTCGGACACGCCAGTATTCAGACTACACAGATCTATACGTCAGTGGATTCATCGCGACTCAAACGAGTCCATCGACAGTTCCATCCCCGTGCTTAAAGTTGTAAGTTGTAAGTTGTAAGTTGTAAGTTGTAAGTGCTAAGTGCTAAGTGCTAAGTGCTAAGTGCTAAGTGCTAAGTGCTAAGTGCTAAGTGCTAAGTGCTAAGTGCGTCCCACACTCAGGTCACACAAACAAACAAGGGTGGCCATTGGCCACCCTTGCATGAATCATCATCGATTGGAAGTTGATCTTAGAATTCGTAGAATTCAAAGACTCGTTCAACCGAATCCAAATACTTATCAGCGGTGTAAGCTGGAGCGGCAAAGCTGGTATCAACTACATTGGCCAAATCCGAAGCTCCACCAATCAATCGAACCAACTTGTTTCCAGCTGTATCTTGCACGAAGGCATAGAACTGCTTGGAAACTTTGTAGGTCTTCAGCGTGCGGTTTGCATCGACAACCGTTACCAAAAGGTCTTCGCCTTGGAAGACAGCTTCGGTGTAAAGAGCGTCATCAAAGCCGGCGAGCTTCAATCCCCACATCAAACTGTTATCTGAACCAACTGCGAAATAGGCTCCGCGATAAGCGATGCTTGGATCAGCAACATTGAAGCGTGAAACCAGTTGGTCCATCAATCGTCCCAACTTCGTTACCATCACGGCATCAATTCCGTAGACTGCGAAGTTCTGATTAAGATCGAATCCGCCTGGCTCAGTAATATTGAAGGAGTATGGCCCTACGCTTTGCGACGAAGGAACGGCAAACTTAGGAGCACTAAAAGTGATTTGGTAGCTTCCAGGTCCCAGCTCGTCAAATTCGTAGGTACCGTCGGACAGAGTGATGGCAGTTTGGCTAACAGTCTGACCCAGCGAAGTTCCGGTCAACTGAACTTGCACGCCGCCGAGGAAACGCTCTTGAGCCGTAATCTGGCCGTCTTTGGTCTCGTCGATCCAAACGGTTCCACCAATAGTGCTTGGCAAGAACTCTTCAACTGTCACAGAGACATTGCCAGTCGCTGAATTCGTTGCGCCGCCACCGTTATCTTGAACGGTGTAGGTGAACGATGCGGGTCCAACATAGTCAGCCGTTGGCGTAAAGAGTACAACGCCGTTGGCAGTATCCAACTGGACCGTGCCATTCGTTCCGGCTTGAACCGCAGTGATCGACAGAGTCTGACCACTTTCATCGCTTGGGCCAGCTGAGTCGTTGCTCAATAGCGAGGCAATTGTGATTCTTTGAGTGTTATTTTTGAATGCTCGAGCGGTGTCGGCGGTTGGTACCGGCGCGTCATTGACTGCTGTCATATTGACGGTCACGGTTGCCGTGGACGACTTGGCAGGTACTCCGGAATCGGTCGCTGTATATGTGAACAGGAACGGTCCGTTGAAGTTAGCTGCTGGAGTGTAGACGACGTTGGCTCCGACGATTGCTACCGAACCCTGGCCAGATGTCACAGGTGCAACGCTGGTAAGACTCAAGGTTTGTGAGGCTGTTTCACCAGGACCTGGCGAATCATTTGCCAGAACGGAAGTGATTGCCATGGTTACGTTTTGATCTTCCGTGCCGGTGAAGCTCTTGGTCGTTAGCACAGGTGGATCATTGAACGGGTTGACTGTTACAGTTACGGTCGCTGGAACGGCAGCCGTCAGTGGCGAAACGCCATTGTCCACTGCTAGATAGGTGAACAGGAAGGTGCCGGAGAAGTTGGCAGCCGGTGTGTAAACCACGTTCGTTCCATTGATGGCAACTGTTCCAGCATTTGGTGTTACCGCAGCAACTGAAGTGATGGTCAAGGAATCGGTCTCGTTAGGACCAGGCGAATCGTTAGCCGTTAAAGTGGCGAACGGAATCGACAGTGCCGCGTTCTCTTCTGTCGCAATGACAACACCGACCGCAGGATCATTCACCAATACAGGAATATCGTTGACGTTGTTTACGGTGACGGTTATTGTGCCAATCGAGTTAGCACCGGTTCCGTTGGTTTCGTTCATTGCATAAGTGAAGTCATCCGTTCCGAAGAAGTTTGCGTTCGGAGTGTAAACAATCGTATCGTCGGAGGTCGTCGCTGTGCTGTTGGTGTTGATCGTCGCTGTACCATTGGTAGGATTGGAGTTGATTCCAACCAGCAACGCGGTTTCACCTGAGTTGACCAAATCGTTAGCCAAGACGTTAAAGACATTGTTTGTGGTGTCTTCAACAACAGTAAATCGATTGGCTACAGCAAATGGCCGAGTAGCTGGAGCTACGTCGACGGTTACTGTCGCTGTCGCTGTCTTGGCTGGGTTACCGTTGTCTTGAATTGTGTAGACAAATGTCTCACTACCAACATAGGTCGGGTCTGGAGTGTAGAGAATCGACTTTCCACCCGCAGCAATCGTCACAGTACCACCGTTGGATGGTGTTGTGACATTGGTAATAGTGAGCGTTTGTGTGGACTCATTGGCTGGGCCTGGCGTGTCATTGCTCAACACTGCGATGTCATTGTCGACGCTTCCAGCAATTGCAGTGGTCGAGTCATTGACGGCAACTGGATCATCGTTGACCGAAGTAATATTGATGGTGATCGTGCCAGTGGCCGCAAGACCGGAACTGTCTGTGACCGTGTAGCTCAACACATCAGGATCAGTTGAATTTGCCAGAGGTGTGTAAGTGGTGCCAGAAACCGAACCCTTGGTTGTACCAATTGCTTGGATGCTGCTGACCGTAAGCGTTCGTGCTGGAGTAGCTCCCGAGGTATCATTGGCCAACAATTCAGCCGCAGTAATCACTCGCGGAGTGTCTTCTGTAACAGTGATTGTGTCATTGACAACCTGAGGACCTGTTGGGTCGCTGATGATGTTGATGCTGAACGATGATCCAAAGTCAACCACGTTGTTTGGAATCGGAGCTCCATCGCCACCATACAAAGTGTTCTCGGAACCGGCGTCATCTGGACCATTGGGGTTGAAAGTCAAAGTTCCAGGGTTGGCCGCTCTGAAGCGGACTGTGAAGAACTTGTAGATGTCGGTAGCGGGATCTGGGGAATTCAAAACATCAGTGTGACCAGATGTGATTTCGTCGAAGTACTCTTCCGATGTCAAGCTTGGTGTCAATCTTGATGTACCAACACCAAAAGTCGCGTTCGATGGTAGGACTACTACGCTAAGCCCATTGTAACGGCTAGTGATGCCCAGACTGGAACCATTGATTGCAGAAACAATCGCAGCTCCAGCATCAGCAAAGCTCACCGATCCCGAACTGATTGTCACAGCGGTATTGCCAACAGTTACAGCTGAATTGCTGTCGAATTCAAATGTTACGGTACCTGAAGAGGTTGAAACTGTGAAAGTCTCTCCGTCGCCTACGTTGGGCGAGTTACCGTGGCCAAGCTGAATGCCGCCACCTTGAAAACCGTTCTTGAGCACGTTGTATTCAGGTCCGAAGGAAAGACCCGAAAAGAACGATGTCGCGAATTGATAGTTGGCCAAGCTCAGATTGCTCACGCCAAGATCAACAGCCCCGGTAAAAATACCTTGAGGCGATGTATCGCGAACGTCTTGGAAGAAAACGTTAACTAAGAATTCGCTTCCCACAGCTACTTGGGAAATTGGAGTTCCGGCGGTGTTAGTGATGCTGTAGCTATACCGCATCAGGATATTACCTTCACCTTCGCCGTTCAGACGATTGATGACCAACAATGCATCGATTGGCGATAGCTGACCATCGCCACTAACATCCCACTTGTGATTGTCTGATCCCGATTCGCCCTCGGCTGAACCCACGCGGTTGGTCAAGCGAGAGTTCAGGCGGTTAATCACAGCCAATGCATCCGACGGGGACACTCGGAAGTCCTTGTTCACGTCTTCAGCGATCAAGTAGTTGTGATTCGGAGATAAGTCTGCAGCCATCAACCGCCGACCTTCCAAGCACTCCATATTAAGGCTGCGGAGTCGGTCAAATCGCGAACGTTGTGTTCGCCCGGATGTTTTTCGAATTTGATTTTTCATTGAGTTCGCCCAGAGACGTCGTGATGTTTGCAAACTAATTACTAACTACTAGATCCTGCGGAGCTCTCGCTTTGGACCTAGTAAGACAAGGTTGGTTGATGGCAGTTGCCACCGCGGAAGACTTTAGATTAGTCAAAACAGTAAATCTTTGCAAATAAGCAAAGAGGGAACAATTGGGTTAGATGCACAAAATACGGAAGAAATTGCGGATTGTAGGAGCCGCCAAGTCGGCCGCGTAACTGTTAGAATCGCTTCAGAAGGGAAAGTTCCCTCGAGTTTTACTGCAGTTCAGCCGACATTTTCGCCTGGTCTTGGGCCAATATCAGCAGCAAATCGTCTTCCGAAGCATCGTCTTCACCCTCGGCAGAGCCTCCCACCAGGGGGGACGCCATGTATTCAGAACCAGAGCACCCTGCCCCTACGACCAGAGTCGATGACGAGCTGACTGAGCCGCCCTCGCCTGAACCTTCGCCCTGTCCTCGATTTTTATTGAGTTCATTGATCACCAGCAAAGCATCCGTAGGAGACAAAACTCCTTCGCCAGTCACATCAATGTATGGAAAGGTGGGCACTCCCGAACCTGTCAGTAATCGCCCGCCGCCTGAATTCAGCGCGTTGATGATCAACAGCGCATCTACAGGAGAAACCAATTGATTATCGTTAACATCAAATCGATCCCGTGGATTCTGCCAAGCGCTACCACCAGAGATAAAGCTAAAATCGATGTCGGCGGTCGCAGTATTCGCAGTCACACTGGCTTGCGCTAGCCCACCTGTTGGATTTTGTGCGGAATAACCGGAAGCAGGAATTGCTTTGACTTGATACTGACCCGCAGGCAGCGCACCAAAGTAATACTCGCCTTGAGCTCCGGTTTGAACTGTCGTGGCAGCTCCATACTTCAAGCTATCAAGTTTGACAGATGTCCTAGCGGTACCAAAGGCAACGATGTAGCTGATGTCGCTCGTCCCACGACTGATCGTCATCGTTTCGACTTGGCCCGCCGCTAGAGCTTTGGTCGTGTAGCGGCCGAGCAATTGACCCGAGCTGTTGTATGCCTCTAATCGTCCGTAGGAATTAGTACCTATTCCAATCGCATTTAGCGAAACGGTGGTTGTATCGGCAACAAAGGTAGCTTGAAACTGGCGACCTGTTGCATTCCAACTGTTCACAAATGTCTGAGCTGCAGTGGAGTATGCTGTGAAAACTTTGTTAGCTGCGGCTCCCGAATCTGGATCCACCAAAACACCAACACGGCCATCGGTGCTACTACCAACGGCACCCAACACGGCACCTTGAATCGGTGAAGTCCCAACTGGCCCAACTTCCAAATCATTGGGCTCAATTTGCTTGTTGATTTGAAGCGTTTGACCCGAGCCATCGACAAGCGCTACTGTCCAGCCAGGCTGCCCATACTCACCGGCATCTCGCAGTCCATTCTTGTTGTTATCAATCCAGATTACGCCGTTGATTCCAGCCCCTTCTGTGGCTTCGGCTTTCGTCAAGCTACCTTGAAAGACGTTGCTGGTGACGGTCGACTGCGAGTCTCGGGCTCGTATCTGAACTTGGGAAACTCCATTTGGCACTGTAATTTCCAGGTCCAAATTGGTTTCATAGACATTCGGTTGCGAGTAGCTTTGCCAAGCACCATTGTCGAAGCGGTATTCGACATCGGTAATTTTGTTGATCGTGATATCGCTGCGATAACCTGAGGTATTCAAGTTCGGTAATGCCTGGACCTTGGCACTGCCTTTGAACTTGTACTTGCCGGTTGCCAAGTCGATATACCCGGTCCCTAGCAATTCAAGTGGCACATCCAAGACATCAAATATTCGGTCTCCGTCGCTATCTTGCCAGCCAAGTTGTGCAAGAGTAGCAGGAGAAGAAATGTTCTGTAGCCACGCTGTGTCGAGCACTGTTCCAGTGGACATGATGCTCGGTTGCTGCACAAAACTTGGGTTGGGATTCAAATCAACCGCGTTCTCATTGCGCGAATTGTAATAGCCGCGGCGACCATTGTAGGTACCTGAACTTCCAGCTCCGGCGTATTCGTCACGTGCCCAAAAGATATGCCCTGTCTCGTGGGCAAAGGTTGACGCCGGACGCGATGATGGAACTACGATGAACAGCCCTCCAGCAAACGCAAAGGCGCGATTGAACGAGCCTCCCGGAGCGAATTGACCGTCACCTTGATTGTAGCTGTTGACCACGATCATCGTGTATGACCAATCAGTTCCAAACTTCTCGCGCTGCGCGTTATTGAATTTGAACATCTCAGATTCGATGTCCGTTGATACCGCGCCTTGGCTGGTCAGGAACTCAGTCACATATTTGGTGTAATCATTTGACTTGCGATTGATCGGCTCGTAGACCGTGGGCACCGGAGTATTTGCGAAAGTTGTGTCGATTGTGAACGACAGGCTGTGAACCGTGTTCAGACTAGCAAGCGTTTGCTCCCACCAATCGGTGGCCTCTTGGATCTTGTCAAGAGTCTGTTGAATTGTCGCTGGAGTCCAGTCTTCCGTACTAGTGTCGGTCGATCCGGTGCTTTCAAAGAAAACGGGCGTCACGACTACCGAGCCCAACATGTACTCGGCCGTATCCTGAACAAGTGCTCCGTACGGAAGCGTCATCATGCGACGATCTTCAAGCTGCTCGAGCCTAATCTTTCGCTGACGATTTTTCTCAGATGTCTTGCGTTTTGAGAACAACACGTTGACCTCGATACTGGAACAGGCCGCGTTCCCTGCAAACTGCTTTAGCCAAGCTTCCTCATCTTTTGACTGTAACCAGCCTGCCAAGTTCCAACAATCGGCGAGATTCCAGATCGATACGAATACACCTGATCTTAATTACCCAGTCCGCAGAATCGGCAAAATAGGTAAAAAGTCAGCCCTCGCTTGAAGTACAAGCGAGGGCTGAACTCAGTTTTTCACTATCTGGGGGGCCAAGTTAGGCCAAGATATCTCCAAGCAGATCATCTAGAGTCGCGTCGACCCCAGCATCGTCAGCAGTCTGAATGGCGAAATCCGCCCAAACTTGATCCGACTGGCTGTTACTTGCCCATGTCAGTTCTGGAGCTTCCAACAGGTCGCCACCGCTGAAGACCAAATCGTTGGTGACGACAGGCGACGAAGCTGGCTTGGCATTGCTTGGACTGCTGAACAAGCTCGCGGCCCAGTTGCTTGCGAGAACCGTTTCTTGGCTGCCCCATTGTCCGATGCTGCCGCCTACCATGTTGCTGCCACCATCCGACTCGCCTTCACCCGTGGCTGGACGAGAGTTCAAGTAGTCGATAATCAACAGAGCATCTGAAGCAGTGACCCGGCCATCGCCGTTGACATCCACAAACGGCTTTGCGAAGGTCGCATCAGCCAAAGTCAGCAACTTAGGCTTAGCAGGATTGTTCAACCAGTTGATCACGTTCAACGCATCAATCGGCGTAACAAACCCGTCTTGAGTAACATCCAGGTTCCAAGCTCCGTTGGTGAACGGATTGCCTTGCAAGTTGATCAAGAAATCTTCAACCTCTCCGTCTGGTGAAGAACCAGTCGGAAGGTTCACAGATGCTTGGTCCGTACTCAACCGAACGCGAGCGTAGGTTGGCCCAGCCTTGGCAGTTGTTGGTACTGTGAAATTCACAGTACGATTGCCGCTACCATTGATCGTGATGTTTGTAATCACTTCGTTGGTTGCGAACACTCCGTCACCATTGTAGTCGATCCACATCTTCACATAGGCCGTGCTGCCCGTCGTGTTGTTGACCGCAATCTGTGCACTTGAAGAGAACGCTGCATAGACCGCCGAGAACGTTACGCCATCGTCTAGATCGCCGTTTGGCAATCGAGCATCAGTATCGGAAGTTGCAGTGGCTCCCAAGCTTAGTCCGGTCACAACTTTGTGACGTGGACCGTTGTTTACATCCGTCGACAAGTATGGAGCTGGCGCATCGCCGTAATCCAATCCTTCTCCAAGGAAGACTGTCAAGGTTGTTGAACCATCGACTTGATTTGGCTTAAGCGTATTGCCTGCCATATCGCGAATCGAACCGATCACTCCAGCTCCTTCGCCTGATACGGCAATTGCATTGCCGATTACAAGTCGTGAGCCAAAGCTAGTCAGTGTGAGTCCTGTTAGACCAGCACCTTCAATCGCGGAACGGATCAGGGCAGCAACTTCCGTAGCTGCAGCGTTGTATGGGACTGCGATTCGCACACTCGCTGGTTCACCCGCTACACCAACTTGCGTCAATACAGTTTGGGTAAGGCCAAGTACAGTGTTAGAGTCACCGCCAAGTCGGACAATTCCGTTGCCATCGTAAACTGGCGATAGTCCAATACTAGATCCGTTGATTGCACTTACCAGAGCAAGTCCAATTTGAGCAGCAGTAGCTGACGCGGAGAATCGTACAGGAACATTTCCGCTAGTAGCACTATTGTTGGTATCCAGTTCGAAAGTTACTGGTCCACTTCCTCGGTTGATCGTGAAAGTCTGACCATCAATGATTCCTTGAGGTACGCCAGCCAACAATGGAATTTGCAATCCAAAGGCCTTTTGTACACCAGTGCTGCCGTTAACGCCAAGGTTACTTGACAGTCTGTCGAAGACTATCGACGCACTGCTCTGTAGTTGAATCAATCCGTCTGCGGCTCGAGATGCAGTCAAATTCAAGCCCGCTCCATTGATCGCTGTGACCATTGCGGTCGTTGCGTCTGTCAGCAGGTCGCTGGCCAATCTAACAGCAATGTTACCTGAATTGATGCTTAAGTTCGTATCAATTTCAAAGGTCAGCTTCTTCGCGCCATCATCGATTGTAAACGTCGCACCATCAACCAGGGCCGAGTTTCCATTGGAAACTGGGATACTGATCAGATAGCCTAGATCTACTTCGAACTTGGTTAGGCTACTAGCCGCGTCGATAATCTGGAATTGTGCTCCATCTCGATATTGGCTGCCCTTCTTGGCAACGATCGCCGATTCTTTGGAGTTGACGAAACGAATCGTGTATTCGCTTTGACCTTTCCAAATTCCAGCAAGCGATTGCAGGCGAATTACACCATTGGTCGAATCATAACCGAAGCGGTAGTCCACGCCTTCAACCAGCGGTTGATCATTGCGGTATACAAGCACGGATGCCGAGCTAACTGTAGAGTTGTCGATGCCCGAGCCTCGATTTGGATCGCTTGGTTCCAATCCGTCAATCAGGCGAATATCAAAGTACTCGGGAGTTGTACCTACAAGTTCAACGATGGTTGGATCTTGATTTTGATCTAGACCGGCGACGTCGTTGTCAACAGGATTCTGTAGTGCCACCGACGGACCGACGAAGTCAGCTCGTTCTTGTGCTCCACGATCCTTGAAGACGCTTTCACCCAAGCCAGCAGGTGTTTCTACGGTTGGATCATCGACACGCAGTTGACCATTGATATCGAACTGAGGTGCCAAGATCGGCGAAGCAGCGATACCCAAAGGTTGCTTAACTGCGACCAACGAAGCACGATCCTTTAACGAATCGATGGTACTATCAATAACCGGCGAAGCCAAGTTTGGATAAAGGTTTCCAGTACCAGGACTGATGAACAAAGGTACCGTGGCTGGCAGAACCAGTGGGAACTGACCAACGTTAGCAGCACCGCCGACATCGTTCGTATTGAACTGGTAAACCGAGCCACCAATGACGGTCGAGTTACTGGAGTTATCTACATTGACGCCAGTCGCGTTGTTAACCAGAACGTTGTTGAGCAAAGTTGCGGTAGCATTTCTGGTAACGCTGATTCCTAATCCGCGTGGAGCATACTTGTCAGCAGGCACACTGGATATTGCACCAACCGAATCAATGTCGGCACCAACCGAATCACCGGAAAGCGCGCCTTGATTGATAACGTCGGAGAGTCGAACATAGACCAGTCGACTGTTGGCACTGAAGCCAAACGCGTCCAAGTCAATTGTCGGCGAAGCTGCAGAGGCTCGACCAACGTTTGTCCAGTTGATATTGTCCGCACTAACTTCAACGAACACTTCTTCCGAATCACCAACTTCGAAGATTACCAAGTCAGCATCGGAGTTGTTGGATCCGGT
>CAUJKA010000239.1 GCA_963204965.1 Planctomycetota bacterium
TTCCTTTAAAACCGCTGTTGCGGCCGACGCTGATTGCCTTACAAACGGTAATTCTGGCTAATCCCACTACAAACTCACTCGGACTTTTCGACCTTGGATATTGAAATGCTGCCAAGCTTGCGGATCAACTTGAAAATGGATAGGTAGTCTGCGTAAAAGTTTTCGCCCGAGCCAGAATGAGCACGCATGGCAATGTAGCTCATATCGCAACCGTCAATTGTTGACGCATCCAGATCTACCCAACGGTCTTCGATCCAGGCTTGAGCCCAACAATGAAAGTTGCTCTGGCCGCTCTTCGAGTCGACGCGGAGTCCAACAATGATCCTAGAAGCGATCTTCTGACTGCGGAGCAGCGCGGCCAGCAGATTAGCGCATTCGATACTGCTACCTTCTCGTTCGCGCGAGACAATCAAGGTGCTAACGATCTCAGGTTGAATTTCGCGCAGTTTGAAAAGACGAGCCAAACCCTGGCGGATCAATTCGGCCTTGGCACTACTTGTTAAACCTTCTTGATTGCTCAGTATTTCTGTAGCAAGTTCCAGCACGGGTGGTTTGTCAGCGGGAATCATCAGAGAGGATTCCAAGTCGGCTGGTTCAGGCTGCCTTTCAGAGACTAACGCGTCGGCATCGAGCTTTAGAATGGTCAATTCGCAAGTGGTAGGGCTAATCGACTTGAGTCTTTGCCTTGAGTACTCCAAGAGTGCATCGTAGGGGTCGATGTCTCGGGCTTCCAGCTTGTAGACAACACTGGTAGCTCCCTTTGTGTCAGCCGCATCGCCTGAAAACTCAACCGAGTGTTGCAAGCCTCGCGCGAATTCGGATTGGTCGCGAAGCCGTTGCATCACAGCCTCTTCGACTCGCATCTTCAGCACCATCTGATTGGAAGAACGAGCGAGTGTCTTTTGTATCACTCCTTGGTCATCAACGTAGATTGACGAAGTGCTGTTTCCCTCGGGAGTCGCCACGGTCAAGTTGATTTGTAGCAAGGGCAAGGCCACTCCGCTGCTCATCGGCGTCAGTTCGATCTGCTTTGCCTCTAGAAGAACAGGAATGAACTTGAGAAGTTGCGGAATAAAGATGCTGGTCGTGCGAAGTTCACCAGCCTTCATTGGGGAACGCATCAGCAACTGTTGAACTCCCAGTGGTCCCCAGAATTCAGTCTTCCAAGGTATCTTCTGGCGTGTGGCTGGCGCTTCGCCCGCTTTGGTCGACACGTCCAGATCGCCGAAGACTTGGCGGCCTTCTACAAACAACTCGCGTTCACCGTCTACAGATGATTCGAAGCGAAAACTGGCCAATTCACCAGTGCCACGTTCGTAGCTCTCCATCACCACCTTGCGGACTGGAATGAAGGAACCATCACTGGCCCGGTCAAGAACTTCTTCGCGGCGAATGCGAAGTTGTTTGAGTTCCGATCGCTCGACCGTTAGCGAGCTGTAGCCGATTCGAGTATTCCCCACATAATGCGCTTCCCAGTAACTCCAGGGCAGCTTGTCATCATTGATCCAAGCGGACTTGTCGATATTGCTTTGCTCAACCACGGGCTTGGCGGGTTCGGTTGTTTTCGAATCGGGATCAGAGTTATTTCCGGACTCGCTTGTCTGATTCGCGTCTGAATTGGAAGAGAGATTTTTATCCGAGCTTTCGGCTAAACGTTTCTGAACATCAGGAGGCAGACTATCCGTGGGTTGGCAGCCAAGGCAAAGCATGAAGATGACGGAGAGAGTGTAACCACACAGCTGGTTGGCGAGGTCTCGCGACTTTAGAGTTGGCTTAAACATGCGGCCGCTTCAGAGGAGATAAAAATGCGTTTCGTCTTTGACCCATTCATGCAGTCGGTGTTGCCTGCATGCAACAATTGTAACTGCCGTGGGTTTCGATTCATCCACACGCTTAGAACTATATGTCCGTTTGTAACGATTGGGCGGATTAGACCCAAGAAGGGTAACAAGTTATACGGGCAACTTTCCTTACCAATCCAGCTTGTGCCATGTTTTGACCTAACTTTCCTTGTCAAGAAAACCCCAGCCCCTTGGGGACTCCCCCAGATAAGTAGAAAGATTGGACGATGAGTTCGCAGCAAAGCTCGCAAACTACCAACTCGACTCAAAACAATCCCAAAACTGACGCCCTGACAGCTTTTGGAGCTTTAACTGACGAGCAGCTCGAAGCTCATTTGCAAGTGTTTCAGTACGGAGTCTTTGAGCTAACCGACGCCGTTCGGCCTTCGGTTGACTTGCAAGTTATTCCAAGACAAGGATATCGGCACGACACCTACGTAGACTCGGCTAGCCAAACCAAGGTTCCTGTAATCATGGCTTCGGCGACGCGTGAGCGATTATTCGACCTGTTTATCGATATGATCGATACGCTCGGCCCTGTCGTTGATGTAGTGTTAGAAACCAGCCACTATCACACCGGCGGTCATCAAGATTACTACCGCGAGCACATCGACATGCCAGTGCTCAAGAGTATTCTCTATGACTTTGAACAGTTTTTGATGAACGACGGCTGCACCGGCATCGCTGTGTTGAATCCGAAGCGTCAACAAGAAGTTCAGTTTGATGAACACAAGTTGATCATCGCTTACGGATCGCCTCTAGAGGCATTCGAGCGAACCTTGATTCAGCATGACGTGTACATCGACAAGACGATTCGCTTCATTACCGAAGCGGAACATGTGCACACAAGTAGTGAAGCCATGTACGACCAGTTCCAAACTCTAGCGATGCGCTTGGGGATGGAAAACGACTGCGAAGAGTCCGCCACTCGATAGTCATAGCTCAAAATCCCACCGGCGTGCCCGGTCGGAATTTTAGGCTTCAAGCTAGATACGCGTAGTTCAAGCTCGACAAGCTCATCTAGACTCGGTCTTGCCGCCGTCGTTGACTTTGGCGACTGCTGCAATCCTGGCAGACGCCTTGGATGATCAAGCGGTGACTGCGCACGCGAAATCGATGAGTGCGACCAATTTCATCGCGCAGCTTAGCGATCTCTTCGCTCTGGAACTCGATCAGCCGATTGCATTTAACGCAGTACAGGTGGTCGTGCTCTGGATAGCCATAGTCATGCTCGTAAACGCTACGGCCATTAAGCTCAAAGCGTCTTAGCAACCCCGCATCAACGAACTCCTTGAGCGTTCGGTAGACGGTTGGGCGACTGACGTAGTTGGCGTCGCCGCGACGCGGTAGCTGGTCGATCAATTGATCCGCGTCAAAATGCTCATGCCGCGAAAAGACTTGCTCGACCAAGAAACGGCGCTGATCCGTCTTTCGCAGGCCGCGAGCCACCAAGTACTCTTCAAATCGCTCGATAGGAGTCTGCGAAACTGGCACGGAAGCGAGGGCTTCTGAGTCGTTTCGGACAGGATCAGATGGAAGCGAGCTTGGCACGTTCGAGCGTCTTATGGGCGAAATGACCACGGAATCGAGCGGTCTGTCTGTCAAACCGCTCGGTGCTCTATTTTCGCTGAAAGGAACGTTTAATGCAATCGCTACCACAGCGGCCCCGCCAGTAAACAACCCAAGTCGCCCGACGTCAAACTACGCAATACTTCCCCGTGTTTTGCCTCCAAAACTCTTGATTTTGCGAGCCTCCCACCGTCCCAGTGCGCTTCACCTTATGGCCGAATACTCCCCCAAATTTTTCGCCCCTCAAGCCCTTCACGAAGCCAGCAACTATCGCTAGAATCTTCACTTCCTCGGGGGATTAGCTCAGTTGGTAGAGCGCTTGCATGGCATGCAAGAGGTCAGGAGTTCAAGTCTCCTATCCTCCACTATTAGAGAGTAGACTAGGGAAAGTAGAGAGTAGAAAGATTCGAAACTTGGAGATTCTCCAGGGTAACGAACTTTCATCACCACTCAACTTTCTCTTCTCTACTCGGTCTACTTTCTACTCACAACGTTTCTTTGCAACGTAAGTAGCCCCAATCCTTGTGAGGTTTTAGGGCGGTATACTTTGAGAAACTGTTATCTTGGGCTCAACTCCGTTGACTTGCAGACTCAGTCCGCTTTGAGGACACTCGTGAGGCTTGTTGCAACCTCGATGATGTCCACAGAAAAAGGCGATACTTTGAACAGCGGGTTACCTTTGTTTTTGAAAGTTCTCGGGTATCACCACGGTCGCGACCCTAGGTAAATTGACTCCCAATAGTTAGCAGGCTGATCACCTACGGATTCTGGCCATCTTAGCTGCGAAGCATCCATTTCTGCTTTGGCTTCCTCAACGCTTCCAATTCAAGTTGGGATTTTAAAGATGCAGAATCAACAACCTGATGAAAACGATAGTCCGGAAGGCAAGCCGTTTGAGCGAGAGTGCGCTCATTGCGGTGAGCAGTTTTGGGTCGAACTGAAATTTCAAACGGACATAGGTCCGGACTCACCGTGGAACGTCTGTCCAAAGTGCGTGAAGAAGATCGCCGACGGAACGTGTTCAGACGATACATTCAGATCACTGGGCTTCTGATTTGGCCAATCGAATCGGCTGAGCACATCTTTGCTCGACGTCGTGCGCCGGATGGCTCAGGCGTTCACTGTTCAGAATTTGTTGTAGTGACCGTGGTTCTGCTATTCTGCCGATTCGGCTCGGGGTTGAACGGCATGGTGTGCCAGTTCGCGATCTGCCTTGTTAGGTGAAAGCTCTTCGCAAGCGACTCAACGCATGGCACCAGAGTGATCCGGAAAGAAGAAGGTTGGTAAGAAAATGTGGGTAAGAATATGAAGCCGCTGAACCGCTAAATACAGGCTCAAAAACCTGGCTCACGCGAAGGCGCGAAGCCGCAAAGGAAGAACAAAAGGGTTTTCATACTCTTGTCCTTGTTCTCTTGCCTACGATTCTGGAGTCTTGAGTTGGAGTAAAAAGTTGGGTGTAGCTTTGAGTTAGGTACGAAGTTAATTGCGGGAAACTTGCTTCGGCTGGCCCATATCGCCCTCACCGCTTAGGCTCGCATTACTCGCCTCGCGACTCTCCCGCGAATGAGTTGAAACGCTAAACGGTAAAGTTTAGTGCGCGGGAGAGTTCAACACTTGTGCCTCCACAGGTAATCGCGCTGCTGAGTCATTTGAGTGAAATGCAATAACAGCAGAGAAATCCAAGCTCGCGCGAAGGCGCGAAGTCGCAAAGAGAGAATGACGGGTTACGATTTAAGAGCCGTCCCTCGCTAACGCAGCGGGTTGGGATTAAAGCAACAAGCAGTAACGCAGCGGGTTAGCCCAATTTACTCACTACCAAAGCAATTTTGAATACTGAAGACCCAAGAACTATCCGCAAAAGAATGAAGGCAGGAGGATGGAACGACGAGTTGGTCTTCTCTCTTTGCGTCTTAGCGCCTTTACGCGAGTCCTGTTTTTGAGAACCATGTTATCGCGGCCACATTTTCAGCATTGCAATGGGTATCATTCTTCTGCTCTCATTCTCTTGCCTACGGATCTCAAGATTTAAGTTTGAGGCTGCGTTGGATTCAAGGTTGATCCTGAGCGATTAACTCGGCTGGCCCATATCGCCCTCACCGCTTATGGCTCGCATTACTCGCCTCGCGACTCTTCCGCGAATGTGTTGAAACGCTAAACGGTGAAGTTCAGCGCGCGGGAGAGTTCAACACTCGTGCCTCCACAAGTAATCACGCTGCTGAGTCGTTTGACTGAAATTCAATAACAGCCGAGAAATCCAAGGTCTCGCGCAAAGGCGCGAAGTCGCAAAGAGAGAACGGCGGATTACGATGTAAGTGCCGTACCTCGCTAACGCAGCGGGTTAGCCCACTTTACTCACTACCAAAGCAATTCGAATACTGAAGACCCAAGAACTATCCGCAAAAGAATGAAGGCAGGAGAATGGAACGACGAGTTGGTCTTCTCTCTTTGCGTCTTCGCGCCTTTGCGCGAGTCCTGTTTTTTGAGAACCATGTTATCGCGGCCAAATTTTCAGCATTGCGATGGGTATCATTCTTCTGCCCCTATTCTCGTGCCTACGGTTCTTGAAATTTAAGTTTGAGGCTGCGTTGGATTCGAAGTTGATCCTGAGCGATTAACTCGGCTGGCCCATATCGCCCTCACCGCTTAGGCTCGCATTACTCGCCTCGCGACTCTCCCGCGAATGAGTTGAAACGCTATACGGTAAAGTTCAGCGCGCGGGAGGGTTCAATACTGGTGTAGTTGATGTTACAGCTAGAGGGCAAAAAAGAAATCGGCGAGTCGTAAAGGTTTACAACTCGCCGTCGGTGTTGATGTTGATCAGCTTTGTTTCAGCTAACTAGTCAACATTCTTAGTAATGTTGATGTTGAAGAAGTTCAGCATCGCGTTTGCGGCTGTTTCTCCTGGCTTGTAGTACATCATGACATAGTCGCCAGCCATGATTTTGATTCGTTCCTTTGGATCCTTCATGGCAACGTTCAGGTCGACTCGGATCGGTAGTTGTTGGCCGTTAGGAAGTTTGCGAAGGATCAAGACTCGAGTTGGTGGAATGATGTTTCCCAAGCCCGCACCAGCTCGCAGTACCGCTACCGATGAAGTACCACCCAGACCACCGACGCTACCGTTGGCTATTGCAATCGCTTCGATAATGTCTAGATCTTCGTCGCGAGGCAACGGATACTGGCCACCGGGAAGCAGACCACCTGTGTAGAAGTACTCGTCTTTCCGTGGCTCGACGTAAACGATATCGCCATCGTGCAAGGTAACGTCATCTGGTGTGAAAGTGATCGACTCGTCGCTGCATTGCTTCAGAGGAATGCGAACGGCTTTGACGTGAGGTGGCAGTTGGCTGATGCCAACCGAAGGATCGACTGATCCGTTGACAATTGTCTCAACCTGAGCTTCGTCTTGTGCTGTAATAGTTGACTTGCGTAGTACCCAAATCTCGTTGTAGGAATCGACTCCAGGCAATCCACCGCTGGCAGCCAGAGCGTGCAAGACGTCGCTTTCTTTAGACGGCAAGTCGATCAAGACTCCCGTGCCACGTTTGTGCAGGATTGTTTGACCTTTCATAATCATTGCGGCGGATTCCAATGAAGAATCTTCACGCAATACCACAACTCGGTTGACTCGGCTCTTTAGTAAGCTGATGCTAACTTGAGCTGTATCCTTCTTGAGAACCTCTTTCTTGATGTATTCGTCGACGATCTTTTGAGCTGCGACCTGAATCGTCAGTCCTCGAACTTGCACCGGTGGAATCTCGGGTAGTGAGACTGAGCCATCGGCAAGGACTTGGAAAGGGATTCCATAGTTAGGCGAATTCACTGTACCCATCGGTGGATAGTAATCGCGGTTCAGCGAAGCGTTTCCAGCTACGATCGGTGGAAGTGTCTCGGACTTAGGAGGCAGGATGCCTTGTATCGCCACCGCCAGCACGTCACCTGTGTCAAGCTTGTGCTCTTGACCTTGGTTAGTGGTCAACAATTGGAAGTTGATCGGGTGCAAGTTGCACTTCGATGGCGCTTGATATTGATGAGGTAACCGTGAAGCCGGTACCGCATGTTTGGTGAATGTCACGCAACCAGTACTGGCTGCGATAACAATCAACATTCCTGCTACGATCAGCGATCGAAGGTGTGCAATAGCCGTATGAATTCTCATAACTTCCTCCCTGGCATGCTAAGCTGGCTCCATCCCTAGAGCCACATGCTGTGTAGTTCAAACTACTGTGGACGATTTAAGGCGACGAAATGAATTAGTACTACTTGTTCTACTTACTTCCAAATCCACCAATCAGTCCGCCGCCTCCATAGGACGCAGGTATGATTGCCTTGGAGCTGGGAAGATCTAGCATGGCACCATGAGATTGATGCTCGCCGGATTCTTCTGCGTGCGGCTGATAGTATGACGGACTCCAATCCATCACGTCTCCACTATGCGGATCTGTACCGCATGGCTGGGAACCACATTTGCACTTGTCAGGTGAGTAACACGTTCCGCAACCAGTTTTGTTGGTCGTCGGCGCGTTGGGGCTGACCGGTACTTCCGCGAAGTTTGGGCAACTGCCTGACTGTGCACTGGCGATCCCGAGCTCATAGCCTCGGAACCAATCGTGCACGAGCTGTTGGCCTTCGCACGACTGATATCGCGCGGCCCAGTACTTAGGCGGCGCAACTGGTGGTAATCGACAATCGCGATTCATCGCGGTGTCGTAGTAGCCACGTTTGAATCCGGCCTCAAAGTCAGCCGAACAGTTGCGACGCTGATCGTAAGAGTACGAACACTTCCAAGCTTCACTGGCTCGATACTTGTTACAGCACGAGAAGTGCCAGTCCTGAAAACTGGCTACAGAAGCACAACCGCCGCACGGTATGATACACACCAGTGCTAACAAGCAGGCTTGAACTGGAATATGCTTTGAGTTCACATGCATGACGTCGTCCCTAACGATCAGCAGGTCCATTGATTTTTGCTGCTTGATGTGTGTGACCACTTCGGGCAGCTACCGAGTTCCCTCTCGGTGTACACCTCTTGCTTCGGCGTTCAATACGCGGAATCCTAAGCATAGGAGGACTGTGTACTACGACCGCTTCCAGCCGCAGAAGAGTCAATTGGAGAACCACCGCTACGCGCGTTACAACCGAACGCTTTTTAAGACGCTGGTAACGTCTGTGACGGTGTTAACGCACCAAAACAGAGGTCCAAACAGCCAAATCTAATGCTGTCATTTGGTGTTCAGAAGTCAAAATGGCCTCCAAAATCCCTCGAAACACCCGGCAAAAACGAAAAAAGGCCGAGCAAATTACGCTCGGCCTTTATCGATTGTTTCGAAAATAGGGCTGACAGGAATCGAACCTGCACACCTTGCGGTACTAGATCCTAAGTCTAGCGCGTCTGCCAGTTCCGCCACAGCCCCGTGTTTTTTGTTACCCAATTACACGTCTATTGTTACTCGAATTGGGTTGCTGCTGATAGATCAGTCAGACAACGTTTCGAGAGACAATCCGAGGATGAATCAGGTTCATCCCCGTTTACCCATAACTGCCGAGTCTTTCGGCAGTAAAACGATTTTTCGAAACGTTAGTTGGCCGTTGGAACGACCCAAACCTTCAGATCCGCTTCAATGTCATGGTGAAGGTGAACTTTAACAGTGTAAAGTCCCAATTCCTTCAGCGGTCCTTGCAGTCGAACTTGGTCATCGGTAACAACCAGATCAACAGCCTTGAGAGCGGAAACGATTTCCACTGCACCGACGCTACCATACAAGTGGCCTTCGTCGTTCGCATTGGCTTCGATCGTGATCGACTGTTGAGCGATCTTGTTAGCCAGAGCTTGCAAGCCACCCAGACGAGCCTTTTCGATTTCCTTCAGCTTGGACTTGTGCTTTTCGACCATTCGCTTGTGATGCTCGGTCGCAACAATGGCCAAGCCTTGAGGCAGCAAAAAGTTGTTGGCGTGTCCAGGTTTGACTTCCACAACTTCGCCTTGCTTGCCAACGCTATCCACGTTTTGTACAAGCAGCAGTTCAATCCCACCATTTTGACCCTTGGGCAATCGCTTGAAAGATTGACGACGGGCTCGACTTTGTGCACTCGACATGTTTTAAGCTCGCAAACTAACGGTCCGTAGACCTTCAAAAAAGTAGTTCAAACTCTCCAGCTTTGGTACCACTCTGGTGAGCGTCAAAGCTTTGCTGATTCGTTCAGCAAACAACTCTAAAAGGGAATGTCATCCATGGCGGGTTCGTGTTCATGAGCCGCCGAGCTACTGGCGAACTCATCGCGTGGAGCCGAAGTCGAAGGTCGACTTCCGCCACCCGATGCACCACCACTACCTCCGCCGCCGAGTAGTTGCATGCGATCACAAACAACTCGCAGCTTGTAATTCTTCTGTCCGTCCTTTTCCCAGGTATCCAGCTTCAGTCGTCCTTCGACGAATACTGGCGACCCTTTACTCAGGTATTCTGCGGCGACTTCTGCAGTCCGGCCCCAGAACGTTACATCAACAAAGGTTGTTTCGTCAATCCATTCGCCATTTTGATTCTTCCGGCGATCATGAACTGCTAGTCCAACTTCTGTTACCGGCGTTCCGCCTGGCGTGTATCGAAGTTGAATGTCGCGAGTCAGGTTGCCCATCAAAATGACGCGATTGTAGCTTGCCATGTAATTCTCCTTTTCGTTTACTCTGTCACTTTACTTAGGTAACAATTGAGACGTTTTGAATCTCACCAAATGGTAAACTATAAGGGATTTAGGCTTTGGGGTAAATCAACTATTCGTCTTCTACTTCATCAGCAGCCGCGTTAGCGGCCAAGTTTTCGCTAATTGCAGCAGCCATCGGAGCTGGAGCCTTGCCCAGCGTGTGAGCGACCAATGTTTCCACGAGGCGTGGGTCAACCTTGATCACCAAGTGGCGAAGGATGTTCTCGTCCAGTTGGCAAGTTCTATTGAACTCAGTCAGCTTGGATGTTTCCATGTTGAAGTAGGCGATCCAGTAGGTGCCTTTATTGTGGCCGTCAACTGGATAAGCCAACTTGCGCTCTTCCCACATACGGCTCGCAAGGATTTCACCGCCCAGATCCTCAATCGCCTTGTGAACCTTCGCCGCGACTCCACCTGGATCACGGTTATATTTGTTGCTGTCAAAGAGAAAGAAACAGTCGTAGCACTGAGTAGTCAACTTCCACACTCCCAAAAACGATTGTAGACCTACTTATTAAATTTATTCATGCAGTATTGCAAGTCACGCTCACACCACGCCACAACGGCATCGGCGGCTGATTGCACTGCCAAGTCGATTGTCGACCTCTCCTCGCTGCGGAACTTACTCAGCACATAATCGGCTGTGTCCCAGTTTGGAGGCGTCGGATCGATGCCTATTCTCAATCTCGGAACTTGCTGATCTCCCAAACGTTGGAGGATATCAGCCAATCCCTTTTGTCCACCCGCTGATCCTTGGGGACGAATCCTGATCTTGCCCAGAGGCAAGCTGAGATCGTCGCAAATAATCAGTAGGTCAATTGTCTTCTCTAGTTTAAAAAACTGGACGATCGGTTGAACGAATCGCCCGCTGTTATTCATGTATGTCAACGGCCAAGCTAGTAAAAGTTTAGTTCCACCGACATCAACCGAGCAGCTTTTGCCGTCCGCGGTGATCTTCGGTGAAGGGCTACCAAACTTCGAATAAAGCAAATCCAGTACGTCAAAGCCGACGTTGTGGCGGGTTCCAACATACTTGGCACCAGGGTTACCAAGTCCAACCACCATCTTTTGCAATACTGGATTACTCCTCTAAAGCAAGTAGGAAGCCAACGATTACTCGTCTTCCGCCTTTGGCTTTTCCTTGCGAATCAACTCAGGCTCAGTCGCTGGAGTCAATTCAGTTTCGTCTGCTGAGTGCGATGGGCGAGCCACTTGCACAACTACTTGTCCGCCAACAGTTACCATCGAAGCGCCTTCAGGCAGCTTGACTTCGTTCGCATGGATCGCTTGACCCAAGTGCAACTTACTAATGTCGACTTCGATAAATTCTGGAATGTTTGCTGCTGGGCAGTTAATGGTCAGTTCGTGGGTGATGAAGCCCAGTTGTCCGCCTTCACTAACGCCTGGTGCTTCACCGCGCAAATGCACTGGCAAAGTCACTTCAACCGCTTCTCCAACCGAAACGCGGTAGAGGTCGACGTGCAAAATATCAACACTGAACGCATCCCACTGAACTTCTCGTAGGATCGCGGTGTCAGAAATATCGCCAGTCAGCGACAGCAGCTTGGTGCCGTGCTTGACAACGTTCTGAATCGCATCGGCGCGAACCGAGAGGTTGATGTTTTCTTCGCCGTGACCATAAAGAATGGCTGGGACTTGACCGGTGGCTCGCAGACGCTTGCGTGCGTTGGAACCGACTTCGGTGCGTTTGACTACTTTAATTGTTTCGCTACTCATTACCGATTGATCCTGGACAGTTGTGTCCGATATCGTTCGCTCTGGGCCCTCGCTGGCAACATCCATTGCCACACACGGGGCTTCCAAAGGCAGGGTGCTGCCTGGAGCCATTTTGAAAGTCGGCAAGTATCGCAAAACGGCCAACACTTTCAAGAGCAAACCAAGATTAGGTTTCTCGCCTTTGGGAAATTGGCACCGAACTGGCCTTTTAATCCACATCAGGGTGCCTTTTCAAGGTAGGCTCAGGGCCTCTAGCCAAGCTGGGCGGGCTTGTCGTAGTCCGAAAAGTCAATTAATTTTGGCGTCGCTTTAATTCTGGTTCACCACACGAGGCTGAGATGGCAAAATCCAAGGCGAGCAATTTACAGTACATCGAACCGATCGGAGCGCGTGTCCTGGTGCTAAAAGACGAGCCCAAACGCGAGACAAAGGGGGGGATTGCTCTTCCCGACGCTGCTGAGATCCCCACCATCACCGGCCGCATCGTCACAATTAGCCGATTGGTCGAGCACGACGAGCATTTGCCGCTACGCCAGTACGACAAGATTCTCTTCCATCCCAAGAACGCCATCCCTGTTGATCTTGAGCCTGACAATCAGCTCTACGTCGTGCCCGTCGAAGATATCGTCGCCGTGTTTCGCAAAGATAAACCCGTAAGCGACGAGTAGATCGTCGCCTTTCGCTCCCGCGAAAGTAGCGTCTTCTTCTTCTTCTTCTTCGCAAAGCGTCAGCAGAAGAAGGTGTCACGCGAAGGCGCGAAAGTCCGAACTCTCCCGCGCGAGTTACGTTACCGATAGAGTTTAACTAATTCGCGGGAGAGTCGCTTGGCGAGGCCCGCGAGCCAAAGCGGTGAGGGAAAAAATGGGCCGAACGAAGTTAATGACTCACGATATCAGCCCCCCAACTCATCAACCCCCAACTCATCAACCAAAGTCTCGTCGTCAGCACAACGATGCGCGCTGCAGCAAAGCCCTATCGCCCTCCCCGCAAGAACTCGCTTGGGCTCGCTTGCGACCCTCCCAGGGAATAGTCAAACGGCTGTAGAAAATCTCTTGCCTGGGAGGGTTCGGCGCGAACTCTCTCGCGCCGCAAGCAACCGCAATTCTTATAGTCTACAATTTAGCCTTCGAGTTAAGACTCTTTCCAAACCCGCCGTGAACCGCCCGTGACCACTGGACGCTGCAATCATGATGCGACCTACAACCACGCTTATGTTGATCTTCTTATCCGTGTTTGCAACCGTCGCAACGACGACTCGCGCAGACGACGCCATTGTGCCTTGCGTCGCGAAGATTGAATGTCGCAAGCGCAGTATCAACTACCCCGCTCCCTGGCGCAAAGCGACAACGGGTCAGAGCCGAGGAACTGGCGTGTTGATCGGCAAAAATCGCGTGCTCACCAACGCTCATGTCGTATCTCATTCGACTGAAATAACAGTGCAGTTTGGCGATGGAGCCAAAGTGCTTGAGGCTAAGCTCATCGCCATTTCTCAAAGCGTCGATTTGGCATTGCTTGAGTTCGATAACGATCCCAGTTTGGAAAACATCCAGCCGCCGAAGATCAGCAGCAAGCTGCCAGTGGCGAAGTCTAAAGTTCAAGTCTATGGATATCCCGTTGGCGGAGATGCCGTCTCGATCACCGAAGGTATTGTCTCGCGTATCGAGTTCGTGGAATTGGATCCACATGTTCATGGTCTACGCGTTCAAGTCGATGCAGCGATCAATCCCGGCAACAGCGGTGGACCAGCGATTGTTGATGGTGAAATTATCGGAATCAATCGCGCCAAGCTTAGCACAGCGGACAACATTGGCTACTTGATACCCGCTCTAGAGGTGTCACTCTTTCTGAGAGATGTCGAAGATGGAAAGTATGATGGCAAGCCGGTCTTGTTCCGCAAAGGTCAGCCGCTTGAAAACGTTGACATCCGAAAACGCTTTGGGCTGAACGATGATCAAACGGGAATTCTTGTCCGGCACCTTTACTCTGATGATCCGGAGTATCCACTTAAGCAAAATGATGTCGTCACTACGATTGGCGAATTCAAAGTTTCCAACTCGGGTCGGATCACAGTCGAAGGTCAGCAATTTGGCTGGCAATATGCGTTACCGATTGTTGCCAAAGATGGTCACGTAGAACTCTCTGTCGTTCGCGATGGTCAGCCGCTGAAGCTTAACGCTCCGCTGCTCCCCAAACCAGTTTCGGTCCTCGATCGACTTGGCGAGCGCCTGCCAAGCTACTTTGTCTATGGTCCGATCATTTTTGTGGAGGCCAACAGTGAAGTGATGATCTCGCTGGATCAGATGGTTTTGTCCGCCGATAACCAACGCCGATTTGCTTTCGCGATGCGGCAGCAGTTAGAAGTTCGCAAAAGCCCTTTGCTGAGTCGTCGCTATGAAGCCAAGCGTTTCGAAGATGAGCAGTTGGTGATAGTCCCCGCGCCGTTGTTGTCACATCGAGTCAGCAAGGGTATTGCCGTCGCGCCCAATGCGGTGCTTGCCAAAGTCAACGATGTTCCAATTAAGAACATCAAGCATCTGGTCGAAACGCTTCGCAATTTGGATAGTGAGTTCGTGGAGTTTGAGTTTGCTGAAGAAGGAAGTGATTTAATCTGCTTCGATCGCAAGAAGCTGCTCGCTGCCATGCCTGAGATTATGGAAGAGAACAGTATCCTCGCGCCCGCCTCACCCGATCTCTTGCCCATTTGGAACGCGAAGTAAAACTACGACTTCGTAGCCACGACGGCTGTGCGGGTGAGCTTCGCTGGCAGATGAGCGAAGCTGAGTCGCCTGTGGCTCACCGAGCATCCCGCATCGCGCAGGATCTGAACCATTTTGGCGATGGGGATATTGAAGTAGTGATAGCGCTTCGACACAAATCGCCCAGTCGGACTTTCGTTCATTTCCATGTTGATCAGAGTGCCGCCAGTATCCAGTAAACTGACCAGCTCGCGCAAGCTTCGCTCGACGTCGCTCGAATAACCAATCACGGCCCCAACGCAGATCAAGTGCAACGAGCCAGCCGCAATCTGAACGGATCGTCCATCCAATGTCGTGTATTGGCTTGGATGCGAAATGTCAGCCTTACCGACCTCGATGCGATCAGCCTCAACGCCTCGGCCTTGAGCATTTTCGAG
>CAUJKA010000240.1 GCA_963204965.1 Planctomycetota bacterium
ATTATCCTCAAAGCCGCCCATAAGGGTCAACCGCAGATTTGGGGTAAGTTAGGAGACAAGGGCAGTTTAGCTGCGAATTCCCAGGGCAATGTTGTGAAAATGGAATCCAACTAAGGCAACTTGCGGCTAACTGCTGGGAAAATCCTGCTCATAGATTTTTCGCAGGAACTCAGTCGCCTCATCGGGGTGGCTGAGTGAAATGACGTGTCCTCCGTTCGGAATCATCGTTACGGGATCGGTGTGACGCAGGGGCAAAATGCGATCTCGACCGCCGTGGATCTGATGAATGGGGCAAGTTACGTTGGGAGTTGTTCGCCAGTCCAAGAGTTGTTGCAAAGACCACTTGAAAACGACGGGGTCAGATTCGACAAATTGTTTAGCGATCCCAGCGAGGTTCCTCCATCGCTTTGGGATCAAACCCAGCTCCAGAGCGCAGTTCGTCAAAACTTGAAAAATTGTCACAGGGATTAAGGCAACCAAGAAGCGCAGCGGCCGAAGTAGCTTGATGTATCTGGGCAGTTCGTCAGGACTTCGCACGGAACCAATTAGCACAACCAACGTGGGCTTCAGAACTTCGGCAACATGTAACGCAACAATTCCGCCAAAGGACGCTCCACCAAGAATCATCGGTAGATGTGAAGGCAGGTCGGCGGCAAGTCGATGAGCGTACGCTTGAAGAGTCTCTCGATCCAACGGCCGTTTCCAAGCGACTACTCGAAGCTGTGGAAGAGCGGATCGTTGAGCGGCAAAGACGTCGGCGTTAGCTGCCAGGCCGGAGAAAAGCAGGATAGGTGGTCGAGTTGTGTCTAAGTTGTTCGTGTCTAAGTTGTTCAAGGCACTCGCTCGGGTAGGTACCAACCTCGTATCACGGCATTCTCAACGATCAGACCGCAAGTCACCGAGAACTGCAACGGGCCAAGAACCGAACCGAAGAGGTCTAATTGATCCCAAAGGCACTTTGTAAGACGTTTTCCTTGGCTTTTGACAATCTTTTTTCGCCTGTTCCGAATAGGGTATCTGGTTACAATACTCACTTCTTTGGGGTAGCCCGCATTCTGGGAGTCTGGTACTAGAAAGTTCAGGGCCCCCACCTAAATGTTCACCTTTAGCAGTCAGCGTCAATGGCGAAGAGAACAACTAGCAACGAACCAACCGGTGACATCGTTATTGCCGATGGCGAGCCCCTGAATCTCTACAATCGCTATGTTGCTGCGGTCTTAGCTTGGTTAATTCCAGGCGCTGGACACTACTACCAACGTCGCACGTTCAAGGCAACAATCTTCTTCACCTCCATCACCGCATGCTTTGTGATCGGATTGATAGTTTCAGGCGGTCGATGCGTTTACGCTTCATGGAACGGAATTGAACGCCGATGGCAATTCGTTCTCCAAGCTGGCGTTGGAACACCGGCCATTCCAGCCGCAATTCAAGGCTGGCGAAAAAGCAGCAACAAGCCAACGCTATTCCGTGGGCTCTATTTTCCCAAACACGAACCAGCGCCCTTTGCATCGCCTGATCGAGTGCAGCAGCTTGACGATTGGCACAAGAAGACTGCTTCGGGATTTGAGCTAGGCACCTTGTATACGATGATTGCCGGACTGCTGAACATCCTAGCCGTCTATGATGCATTCGCCGGGCCGTTGCCTCCGCCGGCTCCTAAGAAGCGAGCGAAAGACGGCGACGAAGGCATAGATCAATTGAGCACTTCAAAGGAGTAGACCATGGTTGTCAGTATGTCATGGGCGTATTTGCTAATGTATCTGCCTTTGCTGCTTGCGTCCTCGGCGGTCATTGGAGCGACTCGATTTGAAAAGAACGAGTTGATCGTTCGCGAAATCATCTCCAATGCCGTTCGAATCACCTCATTCATGCTAGTCATCTATTGCGTTTTGCAAGTTGTTTCATGGATGGTCTAGCATATGGCTGGCCGCTTTGATCTCCTTCTCCGACTCAAACCATCGATAGATTGCAGGCAACACGATTAGAGTTAGCGCGGTGGAGGTTACCAAGCCACCAATCACAACGGTCGCTAGCGGCCGTTGAACTTCTGCGCCAGAGCTACTTGAAACTGCCATAGGGATGAACCCCAACGCACCACACGAAGCAGTCATCAAAACAGGCCGTAGTCGGTCGAGCGCTCCGTCATAAATCGCATCACGCAGCGAAATGCCCGTGTGACTGAGATGGCGAATGTGTTCCACCAAGACAACGCCGTTCATCACTGCAATCCCGAAGAGAGCGATGAAGCCAACTCCCGCGGAAATCGATAACGGCATGTCGCGCAGCCAAAGCAAAAATATCCCGCCCGTTGCCGCGATGGGAACGTTCAAGTAAATCAGCAAAGCTAAGCGAATGGAATTAAAGGTCATGTACAGTAGAGCGAAGATTAGAAGGAGGGCGACAGGAACGGCAATAGCCAATCGCTTGCTCGCATGTTGCAAGTTTTCAAACTGCCCACCCCATCGCAAATTGTAGCCCGACTGAAGCTTGACATCGCGCTCGACAACACGCTGCGCTTCGGCAACAAAGCCCGCTAAGTCTCGACCACGAACATTACACTGCACCAACAGTCGGCGCCGAATAGCATCGCGGCTGATCTCCACGGGCCCTTCTTCAACCATAATCGTCGCCAATTGTGACAACGGAATTTGTCGTCCAGCGGGATCGGCAATCTTGATCTCGCCAAGCTGTTTCGAATCGACTCGCCAGTCGGGCTTCAGTCGCACTTGCAACGGGAACCGACGTTGCCCTTCAAATACCTGTCCAACCACAACTCCACCAACTGTTGAAACAGCATCCAACACGGCTCTTGAGTTGATGCCGTATTGAGCCAAATTCTCGCGACGGATGATGACTCGCAGATACGGCAAGCCTGCGATTTGCTGAGCTTGAACGTCTGCAGCACCTTGAACTTTATTGAGTGCATTGACGAGTTCGTCGCCTTTGCGCTTGAGTTCATCCAAGTCGTCGCCGTACAAACTTAAGCCAATATCCGAGCGAACGCCCGCAACCAACTCTTGGACGCGTAACTCAATGGGTTGAGTGAAGCTGAATGAGTTTCCCGGAACCTTTTCCTCTAGAGATTTCTGCATCTCTTCAATCAGTTCAACTTTCGTTCGATCGCTCGGCCATTGATTCTGCGCTTTCAGTCGTACGATCACGTCCGTCTGATAAACTCCCATCGGATCATTGGCAATTTCTGGACGACCGGTCTTTGAGACAACCGTCTCAACCTCGGGAAATTCCAGCAAGCATCGCTCGATGGATTTGGTCATCTCAGTCGAAGTCTCCAGGGACACGCTGGGCAGACGCGTCACCTGAATCGCTATGTCGCCCTCATCCAGCTTTGGAACGAACTCAATTCCAAATTGTGAAGCCAAGACAGCGCTGACTAAAAATAGTGCCGTCGCGCTACCAAACATCTTCCAAGGCCTTGCCATGGCGTATTGCAAAACAGGGCGATAGGCAGATTTGATCCATCGAACTAGGAAGGTCTCTTTTTCGGAAATCTTGCGAGCGAGAAAAAGCGACGCCATAACTGGCATTACCGAAACCGACATAATCAGCGCTGAGGAAAGCGCCGTCATGAAGACCAGCGCCATCGGTCGAAACATCTTGCCTTCCATTCCCTGCAAGCTCAGAATGGGAATGAAGACGATGATCACAATCAAGCCAGCAAACATAATGGGTTTGCCCACTTCTTTTGCTGATTGGTGATAGACGGACACCGGCAACCGATCGCCGGGCTTTGTCTTGGATTGAGCATGTGCCGCTTGCCGCATGCAGTTCTCGATCATTACCACCGCGCCGTCGACAATCACTCCAAAGTCCACTGCACCTAAGCTCATGAGGTTGGCCGAAATACCTGCCCATTTCATGACGATCAGTGTGCTCATCGCAGATAAAGGAATCGCCGCGGCAACAATCAGCCCCGCCCGCAGATCTCCTAGCAATAAGAACAGCATTACGATTACCAAGAACACTCCTAAACCGATGTTCTCACCCACAGTAAAGATTGTTTTCGCGACTAGTTCAGTCCGGTCATAAAACGGTTCAATCGCTACGCCGCTGGGTAAGGACTTTCGAATCTCTTCAATCTTACTTTTGACATCGCCGACAACCTGACGCGAGTTGCCGCCCATGATCATCATCACCATTCCAATAACCGCCTCGCGATCACCGTCTCGAGTCACAGCGCCCTGTCGAAGCATCGGCGCGAAGCGGACATCGGCGACATCGCGGATGCGGATCGAAGTTCCCTTTCGGCTATCGAGGACGATGTTTCCGATATCTTCCAACGATCCGACCAGTCCTTCAGCGCGAATCAACCGTTGTTCGGAACCGTGAATGATGTATCCTCCACCAGAGTTTCCGTTGTTCTCCTGCAAGGACTGGAAGACATGGTCTAAGGCTATGCCATAGTTTTGCAGTTTAGCGGGATCCACTTGAACTTCGTACGTCTTGAGTTCGCCGCCAAAGGTGTTAACCTCGATCACTCCCGGTACGCTACGAAGTTGAAAGGCTATCTGCCAATCCAAAATCGTTCGCAGGTCGCTGAGCGAATGCCCCGCGCCAGCTTCACCGCGGACTTCAAATTGAAAGATCTCGCTCATTCCCGTTGCGATCGGTCCAAGCTCAGGTGTTCCCATGCCCGGCGGTATATTCTCTTTGGCTTTGAGCAGCCGTTCACTCACAAGATTGCGTGCCCAATAGATGTCCGTACCCTCTTCGAATGCAACCGTTACAGCGCTTAAGCCAAACCGGCTGATCGAGCGAATCTCGGAGACTTTAGGAACGCCGCTCATCGCGTTTTCTACCGGAAACGTAATGAATTGCTCGACTTCGACCGGCCCTAACGCGGGCGAGTTGGTAAGGACTTGAACTTGCACATTGGTTAGGTCTGGAACCGCGTCCAAGGGAATGGTCGTGGCAGAGATGATTCCCATCCCCATAACGACAATCGCCATCAGCATGACGATAAAGCGGTTGTTGAGTGACCAATCGATAAGGTTATTGATCATTTAGATTTACTCCTCACCCATCAGCTCGGCAAGCATTTGCGATTTGAGTATGAAACCACCCTCAACCACAACAGACTCGCCTTCGTTGAGTCCGCTTAGCACAACGCTTTGCCGTTGATTGCTTTGTCCAAGCTTCACTTCTCGACGCTGAAACTTCTCGCCACCCTGGTGAACAAAAACAAACTGCGATGACTGGTACTCAAGCACGCTAGTCGTTGGAATCTGTACGACAGGCTGTCCATCGGCCTCACCACTCAGTTCGATCGTCACAAACATTCCAGGCTTGAGAAGGTGTTCCTTATTCTCAGCTACCGCCCTCATCGATATGGTGCGAGTGGATTCGTCCATGATTTCGCCGGTGTAAAAGATCTTGGCCTCAAACCATCGATCTGGCCACGCGTCGTTATGAACCTTCACTGGCTTTCCAGCGATCGAGCTCAATAGTGGAACATTCTGCTGGTAGATGTCAGCGGTAATCCATACCGTGGATAGATCTGCAATGCTAATGATCTGTGCATCGGGACGAATCTGCTCGCGCACCGTGACGTCCTTGGAAATAACGGTCCCCGCAAACGGAGCACGAATCGTATAGTCGGAGATGGCTTGACCTTGAGCTTTAGGATCGATAGCTTCGATGTCCTTCTCTTCGCATCCGAGGATACGCAAATTGGTTTCGGCTACTGCAACGCGAGTTGAAGCTTCTTTGACTGTTTGAGCCGAAAGAACGAGCGACGTTCGTAATTCGAATTCAACCTGTTCGATGCGAGCTTGAAAGGTCGCTTGATCCGCGTTGCGAGCGGCTTGAGCGTAGTGAAGTTGCTTAGTGGAAATTGCCCCTTCGCTGGCGATACCTTCTATTCGTTGCAGATCCGCATCGGATTTCAAGTAGTTGGAATAGGCCAGGAGAAGGCGTTCGCGATACTCTCCCATGGTTCGATTGCGGAAGCTGGATTCAATCTCCGTGATTGCAGTGAACTCTCTCAAAGACTTAAGCAGCTCACGAGTATTCTCCGCGACCTCCTGCTGAAGTTTGTCTTTGACTTCGGCCATTTCAAACGACAGTCTGGCTTGATACAGCTCCAACTTGGCCTGCCCAACGACTCGACTGTGGACCACGACCAAGACATCGTCGGCTTGAACCAATTGTCCAAGTCCAACAAGCACTTGATCGACGGAACCCTCAACCATCGGATAGATGTGTGAGATTTGGTCTTCGTTGAGCGACACTCTTCCCGTTAGACGTATTGACTCAATGAAGGGCAACTTCTCAGCAGGATTGACGACGATACCTTTGCTTTCCCAATTGGTTTGAGTAACGATGGCCTCTGCGTTAGCATCAGCAACCTTCTTTTGGGTTTGCTGGTTGGAGACGTTTTGCATCTCTTCCTGAGCGAGTTTGTCTGACTGCTTTACTTGTCGCAGATGAAGCAGGTACCAAGTGGCAAGTCCAATTCCCGCAATGGCAACAAGGCCAGTCAAAAGATATTTGCGCAAGGTAGGGGAGAGTGCGAGAACGATTCGTGTGGATGTATTCATAGTTCACCGCTAAGGGTGGAGAGATATAAGCGAAATGATTGATACGCAGGCGAGGCGAAAGAAGTGAGTACGACATTCCGTGTAAGGGCGTCGACTCTCATGTGCTGACAAGAAAGCGAACTAGATCAACAAATCCAGACGCAAAAGCACTGAAGAACCTGAAGTGGGTTGGTGAAGGAATCGACCGAGTCGATCTTAGCATTCGCAACAACGATCGGAGCGATGTCATCAGCGACAACGAAATCTACCAAGCTAAAAAGCCGGAGATCTAAATCATGCTGAAACAGCGTTTCACATTCCGTAGCAAGAAATGCGGAACTGGCAGAACTATTGCCAACGTAGTGTGTATCAAAGAAGTCGAAGCAAATCCAATGACAATGGACCGACTGGGGTGAAGGGCAATCCGAATGGCTCTGATGATAATGTGCGAGATGCTTAGAGAGACTCGAACCACCACCCACCAACTCAAGAAACTTCTCGTGGCTATGGTAAATAGGCCTAGGTCCCGTGTAAGCAACGATGAGCATCAGCATGCAAAATGCAACTTTTCTAATGTTCATCGAATTCATGGGACGGAACGATTCAACTAGCAGGTAATTGGTGAAGTTGCAGGGAACTACTCATACCTATGCGGCTTTTTCATATCTGTTCATTGTGGTCACTCGCTGTCTATAGGTCAAGCTAGTCGCACGCTAGGCTTTCCCTGTCGCAAAGCGCGGTAACCCGACGTCCCCTCCGTAGATCAGTGGATCCCAGCAAAAAACATGGAGTTGAGAACGAACTTAGAACTCAGCGGATATCGCTAGTGCGAATCATCGAACAAACGTTCTTCGGCGTCGAGCGATTCGGTATCGTCATCGGTTGCTTTGCCTTGGAGTACAACCAACGGGTCGACTTGAATCCAAGTAGCTGAAGTGGAAAGAAGGGTAATCACGACTTGGCCGATGTACATGGCCCAGATGGCCACACCGGTGCTCAGAGCTGTGACGACAACGTTATCGACGTTGACGTGGAATTGCTTAACGGCAATCTCTTTTTGCTCGTTGCTGATCAATTGCATCTCTTCCAAACGCTGCAACGACGCAGTAATCATGCGCTGTGTCAGCGCACTATTGCCACTCTCGCCGAAATGGAAGTCAGCATGGACATTCAAGCGATTGGATTTCAAAAGGTCTAGTGCATCAGCTAGGGTACTGATGCTAGTTGGCGAACTCCTGTTGGATGATTCGCTCAAAACGCCTGCGACGATCTGCGTAGCTTCGCTGGACGCAGTCGATGCAGTACCATTGGAACCACTTTCGTTGGAGTTGTTGTCGCTTGGCGGTGGTGGAGCAACTGCTCCGCCACCATTGTCCGTATTGCCGGAATCAGTAGTTGTACTTCCACCATCTCCAGGTGTGGGTGGCGGCGGCGGAGGAGGTGGTGGCGGAGCTAGAGCTTCGGTGACAACAATCGTGAAGGTTGTTTGAACCGCAAAGGCACCGTCGGTGACTTCCGCTACGAATGAAACAGTACCGCTAAAGGAAAGGCTTGGCGAATAGTACAACGTGCCGTCAGACAGAATTACCAGCGATCCGCTGCTCGGCGCTGTAATCATCTGAATGCTCAGCGCATCATTCTCGGGATCAACAGCAAGTGCCAACAATCCAGGCGATGCAAGCTGTATGGGCGTGATCGAGTCTGTGGTGTAGGTCGCTGTGGCTAACGTTGGAGCTTCGTTCACATTAGTGATGGAGATGTTCATCGATTGATCAGCGAACGATCCGTCGCTGGAAGTCGCTCGCACGACTATCGTGTGTGACGAAGCGGCTTCAAAGTTCAACAAAGATCCATTGGCAACACTGACCACACCGGTTACAGAATCGATGGTAAAGCGTCCGCTGGCCGAATCGGTCAACGAATAGCTGATTGAGTTGTTCGTTGCATCGCCATCTGAGGACGCAGCTGTGATACCAACTAGCGTTCCAATAGCCGAATTCTCGCTAACCGTATTGGCCGCTGCATCAGCGTCCGTTGGCACAACTGCGTCAAATTCGTCGACGTCGAGAACATTGATTGTGAAATTTGTATCGGCTGCCGAACCATCGGCGCTGGTTGCACGCACGGTGATCGTGTGAACCGCGTTTGCCTCACGGTCGAGCTGACTTCCATCGCTGACGGATACAACTCCGGTGTTAGCATCAATCGCAAAACGTCCGAATGCCGAGTTGACAAGCGAGTAGGTCACATTGCTGTTGGTCGCGTCGCCATCGATCGATGACGCAGTGATCCCAACCAGCGTACCATTGGCTGCGTTTTCATTGATCGAATTCGCTAAGGCATTAGCGTCCACCGGCGCGGTCACGGAAAATTCATTCACATCGGTCAAATTAA
>CAUJKA010000241.1 GCA_963204965.1 Planctomycetota bacterium
AAGGAATCCCCGAGAGAATCCCTTTACCGCTTGGGCCTTTTTGACCTATCGATTCCCTCTCGGGATCGAGCAACATGAAACATCAGCTCACTTTTTACAACATCGACTACCTTGCGTAGGTAAACGGGCAGGGCTTCGCCCCTAAATCCAAATACTGCAACATCAAAACTAACGCTTCGGGTTGCGAAGAAGAAGAAGAAGAAGAAGAAGAAGAAGAAGAAGCGGACGGCACACGGAGTGTGCCTGCTACGTTAGGTCGTTGGAGTTGGGGCCCAATAGAGGCCAATCTCGCTGGGTAAGGTCTGCACCGCCTGATCCAATTGCTCGACGTCCGTATTGCTGAGTCTCTCACGCAGTTGCAGGGCGTTCTCGACGGCCTTTTTCACGCGCGCCTTATCCTCGCGAGCATGTTCGACTGCGGCAAGTTCCAGCCACGCCAAAGACTGAAGCAGGGCAGGGGATGTCGCATCCACGGTGATGATGGCAAGCTGTTCAGCGGCCTTGCTCTTATCGCCGACCTCTTTATAGGTTCTAGCTAATTGGAGATTTGCCAGTCCGACGTAGAGCTGATTGATGGGGCTATTAGACTTCGGAAAGTACTTTTCTACCGCTTCCCACTTCGCGAAACGATACTTCGGATCCTTTTCAACCAAGGCCCATTCGTATTGCAACTTCACCGACTCTTGCCGTGGCACATTGTTGTAGAGATCTTCAGTGATTGGGAAGAGTTGCTCGGCTGTTGGCGTTTCCTTCTGTGTCACGGAGTAGGTTAGCCATCCAAGTCCAACCAGCCAAATCGCTGTACCAACACTCCAAAACGCACGCGAGATCCAACGCGAACGAGGTTTCTTGCGAAGCAGCGCTTGAAGCTGTTGAGTAGCTTGCATCGGAGCAAATCCGGCGATAGCTGCACCAGGGATTGGAACGACTCGATCAGGCCAATAGTCACCCAAGTCGCTTTTACGTTGCTCGTGCAAGTAATCCAACACTTGTTCGGGATGATCAAATCGTTGGTCAGGAGATTTTGAGAGCAAGCGACGGACAAGCGATTCGATCGATGCGGGGACCGACTTGCGAAGTGAGCTGGTGTCCGGAACATCGGCTTTGACATGCTGCATCGCTAAAGCCAACGGTGTATCACCCGAGAACGGCGGCTGACCATACAGCATATGAAACAGCGTTACGCCAAGCGAATACAGGTCGCTGCGAACGTCGACGGGACCGCCTTCCAGTTGTTCGGGACTCATGTACATCGGAGTACCCAAGGTGGTTCCAGCGCTGGTCAATCGGGGATCATCGCCCATCGTGATTCGCGCGAGCCCAAAGTCTGCTACTTTGGCTTGACCATCGGGCGTGAGCATGATGTTCTCGGGCTTGATGTCGCGATGCACGACTCCCGCACTCGCCGCTTTGCCGAGTGCCGCTAAGACTTGCAGAAGGATGCTGAGCGTCTCTTGGATGGGTAATTGGCGATCTTTGATTTGAGCCGTGGAACTTGCATTACTTCGACCCGGCTTTACTTCCGAAAAATTCGCAGCCATGTATTGTCGAAGGTTCGTTCCAGGAATGTACTCCTGAGCGATGTATCGAATGTCGCCGTCTTGGCCAACATTGTAAATCTGCACAATGTTGGGATGCACTAAACCCGCAGCGGCTTTGGCTTCTTGCAGAAAGCGTTGTTGGTGAGTCTCATCGGCGGCTAAAGTCGCGCGTAGGACCTTTAACGCTACAGGGCGATCTAAACGTTGATCGATTGCGTAATAGACGTCCGCCATGCCACCGGTGCCCAAAGGCATTCCGATTTTGTAGTCTCCAACAATCTTGCCAGACGGCAAAGTCTTGGTCGGAAAAGGTGGCGGGCTATCAGACATGGTCTCTCGCAACGAGGGTTTTGGGCGACACCCAATTTAATAGGGAGAGTGAAAGCTAGTTTGGCTTCACTTTATTCGGCGAGCTTGGCAGAAATCACCAATACGACGGTCGAGTCAGCGATTATAGCTGATTGCCGGGGTCCGCCGAAAGATACACGATAGATTATTCGCGCGACGGTTTATCCTCGCGAAGTCCGATCGTCATACTTGATGGAATTGGATATGGAAGACACGGCGAGACGGGCGGCGATACGGAAGAGATCGGCGATACGGAAGAGATCGACCGCCATAACTTCGCATAGCGGTATTTTCAGAGCTCTACCTGTTTAGTGCCTTCCGTGTACTCCGTGTCCTAAACCCTGTTTGCCAGACTAAGCTTGAGTTTCGCTCTGCACGGCTCGAACCAGCTCGCACAATTCGATCATCTGCTGTGGCGTCAGTTGCTCGGCTCGAGACTTCGCATCTAGCTCCATCTTCAACATCACTTCGTCGACTTGCTGCTTGCTGAGCTGGTCTTTCACAGCGCTAAACAGTGCACTTCGAAGGAACTTTCGACGATGCAAAAAGATCTTGCGCACCAAGTCATGAAAGTGTGCGCGATTAGGAATGCGATCTCGGCGTACTTTTTCAGGCTGAATGTCGATAATCGCCGAGTCGATCTTGGGCTGAGGCCAAAAGACGGTCGGTGGCATGATCCGAACAATGTCGCAACGACACTGCGACTGAATCCATATGCTTAGCGCGCTGTAGTCTTTCGTTGAAGGCTTAGCACAAATCCTTTCGGCCAGTTCGCGTTGTATTGTGACGACAATCCGCGATGGCCAAGGCTCGATCGAGAGTAAGTTGGAAATAATTGGAGTCGCCACATTGTAAGGCAGGTTGGCGACCAGCTTCAATCGAGCGCCTGGAATGGCCTCCATCTTGGATCGTAGAGTCTCGATCACCACGGGATCCATGTGGTGCTTGTTCTTCAGCGCGTCTTGCTCGAGCAGTGTAACGTTTTCAAGCGAAGCGAACTCCGCACGAGCCAGCGGTGCAAGATAGTGGTCAATCTCAACCGTAACAACGTGCCCAGCCTTTGCAGCCATGATCGTTGTCAGCGAGCCCATTCCGGTGCCAACTTCCAGCACGACATCGCGCTTGGTAATGTCGGCCGAGTCCGCGATCATGTTGACCAAATTCAAGTCGATTAGGAAATTCTGGCCGAACTTGGTTTGTGGTTGAATCCTAGCTTGCTTAAAGCACCTTTGCAGATAGCTCAGGGTTTGTCGTTCCGACATGCGATCTTCTTTTGTTGAACTGTGAGTGGATTTGTGTTGTGGTGTTGTGACTGAGTAGTGTTTGTAATTGTGCGTTGGGTTTGTCAGCGGCCAGCTCGCGCTTTGTCTAGTTCTCCGAGCTATCGCCGCGAAGGAACTGCAGTTGACGAGCCACATACTTGGCGAGCAAGTCAGTCTCGAGGTTGACTGGATCTCCTGCCTTGAGTTGCCCGAGTGTGGTGACTTGCAAAGTATGTGGAATCAAAGCAACTGAAAATGTATTGTCGGTAACTTGAACCAACGTCAAACTAACTCCATCGACGGTGATCGAAGCCTTGTTAGCCATCTGAGCCATCAACGGCCGAGCGGCTTCGAAGATTAGATCGGACCAATCGGCGTTATTGCGACGCTCGACAACCTTGCCGACGCCATCAACGTGACCGGTAACCAAATGTCCGCCGATGCGATCGCCCAACTGCAAGGACCTTTCGACGTTGACTAGCGAACCACCCGTTAACTTGCCCAAGGTGGTCTTCGAAAGCGTTTCGGCGCCAGCTTGAAAGCTCAGCGACTTCTCATCAAAGGAAACGACCGTTAGGCAACATCCCTGGATGGCAATACTATCACCTAAACTAATATCTTCAAAGGTCTCAGGACGCTCGATAATCAATCGTATCCCGCCTTGCTCGTTGACAACGCGAATGACGGCCGTTTTTGTTTCGACTAGACCCGAAAACATAACCTAGGACCCAAAGTGTAGTGGAATGCAGGACTTAGCATGTTAATCACTCGGGGGCGTTCCCGCGAGGCGTCGCAAAAACGTTCAAAAGGTCTAGCGTTTTGGGCTCGTTTCGCCACAATTACGCCCCACAGACACAAATGTCAACATTTCGAGCACCCGAAGCGGTGGATCTGCCGGGTGTTCTTAGCTATCTCTTAAGCGTGTGAGCAGGAAAATATGAGTATTATTCAAGGCGTACAAGCTCGACAAATCCTCGACAGCCGAGGCAATCCAACCGTGGAAGTCGAAGTCGAACTGATGGACGGTTCCTTTGGCCGAGCTGCGGTTCCATCGGGAGCCAGCACCGGAGCACACGAAGCTTGGGAACTGCGCGACGGCGACAAGTCCGTTTTCATGGGTAAGGGCGTAACCAAGGCTGTTGAACACGTGAACGGCGAGATCGCTGATGCACTGATCGGTCTGGACGCAGTCAATCAACGCGAAATCGACCGCGTGATGATCGAGCTGGATGGGACTCCGAACAAAAAGCGACTGGGAGCCAACGCGATTTTGGGTGCCTCGCTGGCGACCGCCAAAGCTGCAGCCAACTATTGCCAACTGCCGCTTTACCGCTACCTGGGTGGAACCGCCGCTCATATTCTTCCCGCTCCGATGATGAACATCGTCAACGGCGGTCAACACGCAGACAACTCTGTCGACGTTCAAGAGTTCATGGTCATGCCGCTGGGCTTCGAGACTTTCTCGGACGCACTTCGCGCCGGTGTTGAAATTTTCCACAATCTGAAGAAGGTTCTCAGCGGCCGTAAGTTGAATACCGCTGTGGGCGATGAAGGCGGATTCGCTCCTGATCTTGGAAGCAATCAAGAAGCTTTGGATCTGATCATGGAAGCCATCGCTCAAGCTGGTTACAAGGCCGGCGAGCAAATCTTCATCGCTTTGGACGTTGCCGCAACCGAGTTCTACGATGTGAAGACCAAGCAGTACACGATCGACGGTAAGAAGTTGTCCGGTCCTGAGATGGTTGATTTCTTGGCGGCCTGGGTCGACAAGTATCCAATCTGCTCGATCGAAGACGGTTGCTCAGAAGACGATTGGGAGAGCTGGAAGTTACTTACCGACAAGGTTGGCAAGAAGGTTCAGTTGGTTGGCGACGACTTGTTCGTAACCAACGTCGAGCGACTGCAGCGCGGTATCGACCAAGGAATTGGCAACAGCATTCTGATCAAGGTTAACCAGATCGGTAGCCTGAGTGAAACAATCGACGCGATTCAACTCGCTGGTCGCAACGGTTATACATCGATTTCCAGCCACCGCAGCGGTGAAACAGAAGACTCGACCATCGCCGACTTGGCTGTGGGACTTTCAACTGGACAGATCAAGACAGGTTCGGCTTCACGCAGCGACCGAATGGCCAAGTACAACCAACTTCTTCGCATCGAAGAAGAACTAGGTGATAGCTCAGTTTACGCGGGACCACTCTTCAAGCGACGTTAGTTTGTTGAAAGGTGCTGTTTGCACTTTCTCAATTGCAGAATCAAAAATGCCATGCTCCTATTGAAGAGCATGGCATTTTGTTTTGATAGCCGCGTTCAATTCGTTTAACGGCAAGCCGCAGGCGACTGTTCGCGCATTCGTCGTGGAGTTTAATTCGTTTAACGATTCCTCACTCTACTTCTTCAATGGAATCTCTTGATCGCCGCGGCGGATGAACGGGTCGCGAACTTTCTTACCCTTGATGGGCTTGACGGGACGGACCCAAATGTTGCGGAAACGAACGGGATTACCGTGATCCTGCAGCCGAATTGGTCCAACTTCAGGGTGCTTCTTGTACTCAGGTGGACGATTGAATGGCGTGTCCCCAAGCAGTTCG
>CAUJKA010000242.1 GCA_963204965.1 Planctomycetota bacterium
TACGCACCGCTATCTGCGCGATTTAATCTTCGAGGTAGTATGGTAGCTGTGGCATAATGTTCGAGCCTATGTTTCTTAAGTTGCTGTGCTTTGTCCTGCTGCGAATTCAGCTTCGATTTGTTCGATCGAAGGCAGACTACCGGTCAATGATTCAGGCAACGATTGCACCAATTTGGTTTGCCACTCGGCCACACCAATTGGCTTGTTGATATCTCGCAACGCATATTCAGCCGTCATTTGGTCACGCTTTTTGCACAAAATCAAGCCGATGGTTGGATGATCGGTTGGATGCTTCATCAGCGAATCAACGGCAGAAAGGTAGAAGTTCAATTGACCAGCGTCACTGGGAGTAAACTTCTTCATTTTGAGATCAATGACGACGAAGCAGCGAAGCTTAAGGTGGTAGAAAAGCAGGTCGATGTAAAAGTCGTCTTCACCGACGGACAGATGCACCTGGCGTCCGACGAAGGCAAACCCAGCGCCAAGTTCGAGTAAGAATTTTTGCACATGATCTACAAGTCCCTGTTCAAGATCTCGTTCAATCGCATCGTCGTGAAGGGTTAGGAAATCGAACAGATAGGGATCTTTTAAGGACTGCAGCGCCAACTCGGATTGCGGCTTGGGGAGCGTTTCGGTGAAATTCGTGACAGCTTTTCCTTGGCGTTCGAAGAGTCCACCTTCAATTTGCACCGTCAAAATTGTGCGGCTCCAGCCGTGTTCCAGAGTCCTCGCGGCATACCAGAGTCGTTGGAACTGGTCTTTCACCTTCTGCATCAAAACGACATTGTGCCCCCACGGAATACTGGCGACGGGTTGCGGTGGTGCGGTGTCAGGCAATTCTGGCACGCGTTGTGCCACTTGTCGGCTCTGTGTTCTTGGCTCCAATTCTGGCACAGGCTGTGCCAGAATTGTCGGCACGGACCGATACGCGAGATAGAACATTCGCATTCGCCAGATGTTATCCTTGGAAAAACCCTGGATTCCGGGGAACGCCTTCTGCAAATCCGAAGCTAGTCGTTCCACCACACCCCTGCCCCACCCCTCTCGTTCCTGCCGCTGGGCGATCTGCCGACCGATATCCCAGTAAAGCTGGATCAACTCCCGGTTCACCGACAGCATCGCTTTTGTTTGACTCTGCTGCACTCGGCTCTTAAGTGATTCCAAGATCAAGGCATAGTCAGCCGGTAGGCCAGTCGACTTAAGGTCAGCTACCTTCTTCTTCGCCGCCATCATTTTTCTCCTCTCGGCAAGTGGAACCAAGGTTTGGCTTTACCGTAATGCGTGTAGCGCTCCTTATCAAGCCACGGCGAAGGAAAACTGAACCCTGGCGGGATCAGTGACTTGGGAACTTCTGCAAGACCCCGCGGATCTTCCTGAACCTCACTCTTGGGCGCTTGCCAGCTAGCATTCGCCCAGTAACAATAACGCACTCAAAATCCAATCCAGCAGGAATAAGTACCAATGCAGAATTCATCTCAACCAGTCTCTGAGACTGCCGCACGCAAGCAAGAGATTCGCCAACAGGCTCATGAGAATCGCAAGAACCAAGCCGACAAGGACGGAGTCAGTCGAGTCATCGTCGAGCGATTCATGGCGCTGCCGGAATATGCTTCGGCCACTACGGTCATGTTCTACATTGATGTTCGCGACGAAGTTCGCACGCGACATGTCTTGCCAGAAGCGATTCAGGGTAACAAGCGAATCATTATTCCCTACTGTGTCGATGGTGAATTGGAGCTGTTCCATCTGGAGTCGATGGACGAGCTGGATGTGGGCATGTACAAGATTCTGGAGCCCAAGAAAGAGCTCCGGGAAGTTGCTTCGAAGCGATTGCAGCCTGAGGACTTGGATTTGATCATGGTTCCAGGCGTGGCCTTCGATCGAAACGGTGGTCGTACCGGTCACGGCAAAGGGTACTACGATAAGTTGTTGGAACACGCGCGAAGCGATACGCCGCTAGTAGCGCTGGCATTCGAGTGCCAGTTGTTCCCCGAAATCCCCTGTGAACATCACGACATCTATATGGACATGGTCGTCACCGAAGCTTCGGTATACCCCGGTCGCGGTCGCAAGTAGTTTTGACATGCTGACTTTACAGGGCCCTTTTTCCGCAAATTGAGAGATCATGGACCAAGATTACAAGTCGATTGTCGAAGACACCTTCGCCGAAGGATTCAGGAGTATCTACGCCGAATTTTTGGTGACTGCGCGGGATCGTAAGTGGTTGGATCATTGTGTGCATGCTGTTACGGGACACGGTAGCAGCACAATCATGTGCGATTCAGAGGTGGGTGTTTCGAGGATCTTTGATGGAGTATCGCCAGGACAGGAGACGCCCGATGGTCGCATCGGTGCTGTGATTCAAGTGCATGTGCCACGATTTCGGAAAGACCGCGAAACGCATCTTGAGAAAGTATTGATGGCGCGAATCGGTCAGAATGTGCTTACTTGTCCAACTGCGCGATGTTTTAATCGATTGGACACCGAGCCCTACTTCAAACTTGGACGCAAAATAGCTTTGTTTGGTGATGGACATCAGTTTCGCGACAGTCGTTTTGAGACCAAGGGCTGGGTAGTGCCTATCATGGGCGGCGAGTTCTACTTGACTCGAAGGTTCGGTTTTAGCGATGGAATCATGGGGGGAAATCTGTGGTTCATGGCCACCAGCGAAGCCGCTGCGATCGAAGCGGCCGAGCGCGGAGTTGCTGCGGTGGATCAGTGTGATGATACAGTCATGACTTTTCCCGGCGGAATCGCTTCCAGTGCATCCAAGGCCGGTAGCCGCTACAGTTTTCTCATTGCGAGTACGTATGCAGAATATTGCCCGACGATGAAAGAGAAACTTGGTTCTCAATCCAAGGTTCCCGATGGCGTTACTTCCATCATGGAGATCGTGATCAATGGCAGTAATTTGCAAGCTGTAACCAAAGCTACTCACGTTGCCATCAACGCTGCATTGGGGACTCCAGGACTAGTTAAAATCTCCGCCGGGAACTACGGCGGCCGTTTGGGCAAGAGTTTCATCTATTTACACCCAGATCGACAGGGAAATTAAGTAATGCCGATTCACACAGTTTGTACGGGTTGTGGCCAATCTCTGACGGTGGGTGACGAGCATGCTGGAAAGAGAGCTCGCTGTCCGTCTTGCGGTCAAATCTATACAGTCCCGTTGAGCTCGACGACAGCGGCTCCAACTATGCCTCCTGGTCAGCCCGCTTCAACACCTACACCCGCTGCGGGCTCCGGTGCTCCTGCGGGAGACATCTGGGGTGGAACGTCGAGCGCTATATCAAGCAGTCCATCAGCATTCGGCGAAGCTTCGGGAAGCACTGCACAATACTGGATGCGAGCTGCAGATGGTTCCGTTTACGGACCGGTTGACCGAGCAAACCTAGATCGTTGGTTTAAAGAAGGCCGCGTTGGCGTTGGCTACCAAATACGCGAAGGCGAACAAGGTAGTTGGCAGGAAGCTTCACGATTTCAGCCTCAAGCGTCGGCCAATCCTTATGCGCCAGCCAATCCATATACAGCAGCCCCAAACGCGTCACCCTATGCACCGCCTTCTAGCGGTTCATTGCATCATTACCCCAAGCCCGACCGTGGTGTGTTGGTCTTGATCATGGGAATACTCTCATGGGTTATCTGCTTGTTCTTTGGAATCGTCGCTGTCGTCGTTGGTCGAAGTGCACTCGCAGACATTGAATCGGGACAAGCCAACCCCAATGACAAAACGATGGTCAAGATCGGCTATTGGTTAGGGTTGATCAGCCTCATCCTCAACGTACTGATGATTGGCCTATTCGTACTTCTTGCCGCGTTGGCTGCGATTACCGGCCCTCGATAGGCGCAATGGCTATTGGACGATCGCATCGACTGCGGACGATGCGATCGGAGTGTGCGGGTGCCCACTTGCCAAGCTGGAAACCCATTGCATCGCCTCTCGCATTGCGCCACGATCAATCGAATGCACGTCAATCGGCTGGCCAACGTTTTTCACAAGCGTAATGGTAAGCCGTCCGCCCAAGTGCTGTCGGAACTCCTCCAAGCCATCAAAGATTACTTCCGCACTCAAGCCCTCATTCCAAATGGGAAGTTGCAGATCGCGCAGCGTTTGAAGAGCTTGTTCGGCAACCGTTAATGGCAAGCCGAGCTGCAAGTGTGAATAGGCCGTATCTACAGCAACGCCAACTGCAACTGCTTCACCGTGTCGAACACTGTAATTGGTCAAGGCCTCCAGCTTGTGAGCCGACCAATGTCCAAAATCCAAGGGACGGGCTTCTAAGTTTTCGAAGGG
>CAUJKA010000243.1 GCA_963204965.1 Planctomycetota bacterium
CACTCTGCGTGAGCTGCGATTGGGCTTGAGCAACATCAATGTCATCGAAGGTGCTAACGGAAGCGGCAAGACGAACATCTATCGAGCCCTGCGACTGATAGTAGATGCCGCTGAGGGTCGCCTTGTTCAATCTCTGGCTCGTGAAGGTGGACTGTCTTCAGTTCTTTGGGCTGGGCCTGAAGTGATCTCGCGGGAGATGATGCTCGGCATCACACCCATTCAAGGCACTGCGAGAAAAGGTCCGGTTCGTTTGTTGCTTGGAATGTCCAGCGATCAGTTTACCTACATGATCGATCTCGGCTTGCCCATTCCCTCACCTTCAGCCTTCGCTCTAGATCCCGTCATCAAGCGTGAGTGGCTGTGGGCGGGCAGTAAAGCAGCTTCCGCCAGTTTGCTGGTCGACCGCAAAAATGAAAAGCTTCGTTGTCGGCCCGGAGACGATTGGATCGACATAGATATCTCGCTTGGTTCGACGCAAAGCGTCTTGGGCGAATATTCCGATCCGAGCAACGCTCCGCAGCTAATTCTCCTTCGCGACTGGTTACGAAGCTGGCGGTTCTACGATCAGATGCGCACCGATAGCCAGTCTCCAGCGCGATTGCCTTGCGTAGGTACGTTTACCCCCGTGCTTAGTGGTGACGGAAGAGATTTGGCAGCCGCTTTGCAGACGATTATCGAAATAGGAAACGCGCCACTGTTGCAACAGACGATCCAAGACGCCTTTCCTGGGTCGCAGCTTTTGATTGACGTACAAGCCACGCTTTTCCGAGTTGGACTGCATCAAACGGGCATGTTGCGACCGATGTTTGCAACGGAGTTATCGGATGGTACGCTGCGATACTTGCTGCTCGCTGCGGCTCTCCTTACTCCTCGACCTCCGCAATTGATGGTCTTGAATGAACCCGAAACAAGCTTGCACCCTGAACTTTTGCCCGCTTTGGGACGATTGATCGCAGCTTATGGTCGAGACAATCAACTGATCGTAGTCACGCACGCGCAACCTCTCATTGATGCGCTATGTCAGCAGCCTCAATCGGTGCATTTCCAGCTCGAAAAACAGTTTGGAGTTACTCAGATCGCCAACATCGATCGCTTTGAACTACCAGCATGGAGTTGGCCCAAACGGTAGGAGCTCGCAGTTTTTTTGACTAGACGAAAAGCGTTTAACGGCAAGCCGTAGGCGACTGTTCTTGCAGTTCGTTTAACCGGCGCCTAAGCGGGGACGCTCTTTGACGCGATGTCTCGAAGCTAGACAGACCAGTCTTTAAGCTAGACAGTCTAATCTCGCGGCGGAAGTCTCAGCGGAGCTAGCTCGGCGACGAAATCTTCAACGCCTTTGAATTCGCGATAGACGCTGGCAAATCGAACGTAGGCAACTTGATCCAGTTCGGCCAAGCGCTGCATTACCATGCGACCGATGACCGTGCTGGGAATTTCGACTTCGAAATCACCTTGCATGTCGGCTTCGACCTGGAGAGCCAGTTGTCGAATTTGGTCGCTGCTAACTGGCCGTTTCCAGCAAGCTCGCTCGACACCACGCTCGATCTTTTCGCGTTGGAAAGGTTCGCGAGCGCCATCCTTCTTGATGACCCGAATCGGAAACTGCTCGACTCGTTCATAGGTTGTGAATCGTTTGTGACACTGATTGCAGATTCTACGACGGCGAATCGACCTGCCATCGTCACAGGCCCTCGAATCGATTACGCGATCGTTGTCCGAACCACAATGGGGACAAATCATTTAGTATCACTTTTTGTTAGCTAGTCGGCACGATTGATGCCGGTTTATCGAGAGCTTCTCCGTTTTATCAGTTATCCAAACTAATCTCAAGCCAACGGCGCCTCTAAATCTGCCGCGCCTAGCTAAGAAAATGGCTGAGCCATTTGTTGCTACCACTGTTCACACAAGCGACTTGCCACCGCTACAATATGGACTTTTGGGTAAGGACGACCAAGGAACTAGGCTAAAAACCGACCACACGTTCCTTCCGTAAACACCGTAGCACACTTTCTTTACGAGCCAGCAATGACAGATAGCCCTTCTCCGAAACCGTCCGACAAGACCGCTTCCGATCAATTCAAGGACCTAGCCGCATCGAAGCTTGAATCTGCGAATACCGCAACAACTCCCGAGCGAAGCCTGTGGACGGGCGGATATTCCCCTAAGGCCATGTATGGCAGTTGGGTTGTGGCAGCCGTAATCACCATCGCAGCATTGGTGGGCGTGTCATTACTTGCCAATGGAGAGGCCAGCGTTTGGTACATCGCGGGAGCCATCTTGCTGGTGATGTGGTTAGCGATTATCGCTACTTACTTTGTTCGCCGCATTGGGCAGCATTACGAATTGACCACACAGCGATTCATTCACCAGAATGGAATTCTAGTGCGTCGCACTGACCGCATCGAAGTCATCGATATCGAAGATGTCAGTTACACCCAAGGAATCGTCCAACGCATGTTGGGCGTTGGAACGATTCAAGTTTCTGGCCGCGATCAAAGCCACCCGGTTCTTACACTCATCGGAATCGACAAGGTTCCCGAAGTGGCTAGCTTGATTGATGATGTTCGCCGCGCCGAACGACGCAAGCGAAGCATCCACTTAGACAACGTCTAGCCCGAACGATTCTAGAAGTCTAGCGAGAGACCTTGCGCGATGCAGGATTTAATCGCATTGCGGACTTTGGAATCGGTGGCGCCGGCGTTGGTGTCATCTTGGTAGTGCTACCGGCAGGAGCCTTTTGAGGCGCTGCCTGCGTTGGACCAGTCGATTGGCTCGGCTGTGTTTCGATGATCTCTTCGGTTGAAGTTGTTCCATGATCGATGCCAGAGTCATGGATGGTTGATCCGTGGACCGATGAGCTATGTACTGTGGTTCCGTGATGCGATCCACAGTTGCAGCCCCGATTGGCTTGCCAAGCGTTGGGTTCATAGCCGTCGTTGATGACCGGCGATCCTAAATCGATACCGCCATCACAGCTACTGCATGTCTCACAGCCGCCTTGGTAACGGTCTCCCCAGAGCAATCTCAACAGCGATCTGACGGGTTGATGGCCGCAGGTCGAGCACTCGCCGCAACCGCAATTGTCGACGACCGGACGCTCGTTAACCCACTCATCGACATACATCTCTCCGCAGCCGCCTCCACCGCAACTATCGCAGCCGCAGCCAGTGCTATGGTGACTGAGTAAGCGAGAGATTGGTCCAGGCCCCATGCCGCCTGATGCATCGCAGGTCGAGCATGAGTCGCAACCCATTCCGCCGCACGCACCAACAGGACCTCCACATCCTCCGCGTCGATCGACGCTGATGCAGCCCGTTGTGCTAAGCATCACACATGTGAGAATAAAGCTGGTTGAAATCAGTTGTCCAAATCGCATAACATCCCCTTCCGTGCTAGCAAAGCACTCCGTCGTTACAATCAGTATCGACCGACAAACTCTGCCAATCCAGAAAATCTTGACATCATGGCAATTGACGAGAAAAAGCGTGAAAACTTGCTTGCCGAGGCGACGGCTTACAGTCGCCGAATGCTTGTATCAATTGCAGGCGTATCTTTCGGTGATCAAAGCCTCGAGCAACTCTTTGCTGGCGTTCGTGCCGATGGGAGGTGGAGCCTGTACTTTGACGAGTCGCCGGTAATTCAGTTGGATTCACAAGGCCGTCTACGTCGACTATTCCTCTTGCCCCGCAAATTCGCAGCCGATCAAGGCAGACTGGTTCAGCTAGATCGTCCCGGCCAGGGCGGCCGAGTCGAATTGGACCGTCAACCGATAGGTAAGGAGCAAGAGGCTCTGCTGTTTGCGAAGCTTCGGGAGCTGTTAGAGCGAACACACCAGCACCTTACTTCGTCTTCCGATGTAGCTTCCAAGCTTGTTCTCGGAATCTATCCACCTGAAGACACAATGTGGTTCGACGACCTGGTGGCAGTGCTGGAAAAACTGGCAAAGAACTTGGAAATTGCACCCGCATTGTAAAGCATCGGTTGCCAGCGACTCAAATCGGCGATTGGGAAGATCCTTTGACGATGAATGAAAGACAGTTTGCCGAACAGGTAGTCCAAAAGCTAAGGGCCGAGGGCTACCAGGCTCTTTGGGCTGGCGGATGCGTGCGCGACCTTTTGTTGGGCATTGAAGCCAGCGATTATGACGTTGCCACTAGTGCTCAACCCAAGCAGATTCGTGATTTGTTCGGTCAGAGACTCACGCTTTCCGTGGGTGCTGCTTTTGGTGTCATCATCGTTATGTCACCGGACCGTCAATTGCAAGTCGAAGTCGCGACCTTTCGCACCGATGCGCACTACAGCGACGGTCGCCACCCCGATTCGGTGACCTTTAGCACGCCCGAGATGGACGCTCAGCGCCGCGATTTTACGATCAACGGTCTTTTCTACGACCCCATAGAAAAGACGGTGATTGACTATGTGGGCGGCCAACGGGACTTACAAGATCGCGT
>CAUJKA010000244.1 GCA_963204965.1 Planctomycetota bacterium
GGCCGCCTTCCGCAGAAGACGGCGTCGTGACTCCGGGAAGTAATTGAGGAGCGCTTCTAGTAAGGCACCAGTTGCATCATCAATCGCATTGCCGGCCAACCCTTCACCGAACGATTCGTCGGTGATCTCTTGCTTGTCGGCCTGCGGCTTGCAGATCGCGAAGAGAACATCGCCAAGCAGCAGCGGATCAGTCGATAGACGCGTCACGAGGTCACCATCGATCGCTTCCAGCAGATGCACACCAGTAAGAGCCTTTACGCGGCGCAGCGTCGTGTTATCGATATCAACGATCCAAATCCGTCCGGCGCGGTCCACAAACTTCTGCATGATTCCTCCCTGAGTGCTAAGAATCCGACAAACTCAAACTAGCGTGACAGTGATCAAGGACCAGCTAGGCCCGGTCCCACATTCATTCCGCCACCGCCAGTCGACTGAGTCGGCTTAAGCGTCACATCTGCGGAGATGACCTCTTCGAGGTTCTGGTTGACGTTGAACGTCATCACTTCACAAGTCAGAGTGAGCGTTCCGCCGGCATCGCTAATACCGACGTCGCAAGGATCGCCTGAACTCCATAGGCCTTGAAGCATGCCGAAAGCAGAGTCACCCTCTTTATTGAGGACCGTGAACTCGATGGACGCGTCCTTAAGCGTTCCCACAGTCGCACGCCAACCGTTGTTCGCGCGAGTGCTGGCATCGGCTTCTGCCTTCTCCAAGCTAACCGTCAAGTCCTTAACGTTGGTGATCTCGGCACCGTCGATGGTGAGGACGGCTTCGAGACCTAGTTTGACTTCTGGCATTGTGGATGGTTCCTTATGGCGATCGTTTACTTGATGGAATTGGCCCAGAACGTTGGCAACCGACTGCGATTTGCATCCAGCGCCGGCTTCATGAACGGACGTTTGGGATAATGACGAGGCTTGTTGTCGCTGCGTCGCTCGTTCTCTTCCGCAATCAGCCTTGTAGCTCGATTGGCCTGCGCTGCGGTTCGCAGTTCGATCCTCGCGAACTTCGTCTTGTTACCTTGATGCTTGATTCGAATCGGACCATGCTCGCCGACTCGGAAGCGGTGGGGCTTCAGTTTGCGACGTTTAGTAGCCACGCCACCGAACTCATGCAGGTTCCAAAGACGACCAGCAATCTCATTCACAGGTCCAATGGCGACTTCGGTCTTGTTGTTGGTGACGTCATAGCGAATCACTCGCTTGAGCATGCCCGTCTGCGTATGTGGCGGGCTGCCAGGCTTGGATGACGTTTTTCGACGTCGAATACTGAACCGAGCGGTCTTGCCAATTGCGCCTCCAGCGTGCCGAAGCGAAGTGAAGGTGGCAGTTTCCGCCTTCTTCTTGAGCTTCTGTTTGTCGAATTGGGTGCGAACGGTGAGCTTGATCATCGCGCCAGTTCAAAGGTTAAAGTCAACAAGCTTGTAAACTGACGCAGTTGTTCCCAGTGCTCGCTGGAGTACAGCACCGCATGCTCGGCCTTTACGCAGCGAGCCGCCTGAAACGAAGCAAGCCGCTTGAGTCGAAATTCGTCAGCGATCTTTTCCACGAGGTCCACGAGTGGATCGATCTCCTCGTTGGTGCCCTTCGAAAACTTTTTTTGCACAGCGACGTCGACTCGGCAGTGATATTTGTTGTGGGCGCGATCGTGCGGAAGTAACTCGACGTCACGAGGAACAACACTCACGCGCAGTTCCTTCATATCTTCGAGGTCGAAGTTAGGCACGTACATGCGCACGGCGACGAACTCGAAGTCGAACTCAGCGGCGTTGAGCTGCGCGGTGACGCTATCGGCAACTTGTAAAACGGTCGTCATGACGAATGGGATTCGATCTGTTTGGTGTGGATGCGTAGTTTCAATCGGAATGGGTCGCTGTAGCGCCAAGGTGGATCGCCACCCAGTGCCATCACTTCAAAGATGAAGGTGTGGTTGCCATCGATCTCGACGATCGTGTCACCGCGCCGCGGTAGCGAGCCGATGATCGAGTCCAGCAGTGCATAGGTGTCGATCAGGAAGTCACGAACCTGGCTGCGAGTGACAATGCCTTCGCCGTCATCCTGGTCGTACAACGATTTACCGATGGTCGCCTGGAGCGTGGCTCCGAGCTCTCCTCGGCGATATACAACTTGGCGAGATGCATGTTGCGTGAGTTTGGAGGCAAGCCACTCCTGGCCTTTTTGAAGCATGTCGGTCATGACTCTTCCTTTTTTATTGGGAATAGTCGCAACAAAAGGCCTGTGATTGAGCCAATCGCGGCAGTTCCAACCCGAGCCGGATCGGCTGCTGATCGTAGATAGAACCCAGTAATCGTTCCAACTACAAATGACAGTGTTAACGACACGAGAAAAAACAGGAGCCAGCCGATCATTGTTGTTCCCCACTAAGCAGCTTCGAGGCCTTCGTCCGCACATCATCGAGCCACACGGCGTCGGCGCGGCGCTGATATTCGGAAGCTACGGCGGTTGCCTCTTCGTCAAGCTGTTGCTGACGAAGTGTTGTCTGGCGTGGTGGCTGAGTTGGCTCAGGGGTAAGGAATGCGACTGGCGACGCTTGCCGAAGTTGCTCTAGTTCGCGCTTCTTGACAGGAAGCAGAGCAACCGCCAGCAAGACTACGACGACAATGATGGCGATGGATAAAAGCATGCTTAGTGAACCTCATTTGGAGAAATTGGCTTGTGATGGATCAGGACGAGGTTATGTGGCTCGCTTGATCAGAATGAAGACGAGTAGAATCACAGCGATTCCAATCACCGCAACCGTTGCGATCTCGCCAGCCGACAACCACATCAACGCATTGCGAGTGTCTGTGGCGTTATCAAATAAGTCGCGTACTCGGTCGAGTGGCCGGCGGTCTTCGGAGGGGGGCGTTGGGCAATATCCATCGGGACAATCCTCTGCCGAAAGATACAGCGTCGGCGTGATTGCATCGTCCCAGGAGTAACCCTTGGTCTTTACTGCGCCAGTCTTTTGAGCTTGTTTGGCTTGCTTGTAGAGCGAGTAACCATGCTTGAGGTCGGAGTAAAGTTCATCCGGTGAGCTGGGAATCATCGCTCGACCAGCCGCATGGATATGTCCACCGGTAGCATCTTGAAACAAGACCACTGGGAATTGCTCGGCAGGCACAATGTCTGCGTAGCGAGTCTTGTAGATCGCATTGCTCGCGTTGTAGACTTGGAACTCGCAGCTCTCCTTGAGTGCTGCCAGTTGCTTGTTCTGCGTAAACCAATCTTGCAACTTCTGGCTGGTTGCATCGTTGTTTACGAACAACGCGATCTGATAGGATTTCTTGGGAGGTGGTGAAGCTGGCGCGGAAGCCGGCGTTACAACCAGCGGTTGGATCGCTGGCTCCTGTGTGTTCGTAAAGTTCGGCGCAATGGGAATTGGTGGGGCCACCGTTGGCGTAACGACGCTCGGTTGCACGATTGTGGGTTGAACTACAATCGGTGCAGGATAGACGCGTTGTGGTGGGCAGTTTGGCGGACAGATTCGAATCTGTTGCTTAATCTCGCCTTGGGTTTGTAAGTTCACAGACTGGGGCTGTTCCAATTTCTCGATCGTACCGACGCTCGGCGCGGTGGGGCGAAAGTAGGGCACCGTCCAGCTTTGTGCAGGCTTGGATTGCGGAGCCGCGTTGTTCAACGTCGTGAGGACGATCCCCAGGAGAATTGCGTGGACGATGGCCACGACAATCAATCCCAGGCTTAGGCGGATGCGAATGGTATCGTTGATCATAGTGATTACAGAACCTCATAACTTTGGTAAGGCAGCGAACTGCTTGGATCGTTAAGAACGGTTAGGGCAAAGCCGCCATAGCCTGCCCACAAGCGAATGAACTGTTCACGAGGTGTCAGCTCGAATCGCCCTGGATAGTTGTTGTCGAGGATCGCTGCGAACTGCTGACCGTCGCGTTCGATCCAGCCGACGAACGTGCAGCAGTGTGCGGGCTTCCACCAAAGGATCGCACCTCGCCTGGTCGCACTGGCCCAATCAAGGAACCGAGGGTCGGCCTTGAGCGTATAGCTGTAGTCGATACCGGCGGCATCCAAGCGATCACGCAGTCGCGAGTCCCACTCGCCGTCGGCATAGGTTGCTCGCCAACGTTCGCCAAGCTCGAGCTTGTTAAGCCAACGTAGATGGTTCACTAGCGACGCATGCACGCAGCTCCCTTGGCCAAGCGATCCGGTCCAGTTGCGTTGATGCAGTTGGATGGGAAGATTCGCTGGAGGTCGCTCTGGGGCTGGCGTTGGCAATGCACGGACATTGACAACGCCCGAATCGCAGCCAGCAAGAGCCAGCATCAGTAACGCACAGGATGTAATCAATTTTTTATGAATCATGTTGAGCTCGTTTCTAAAACTGATAACTGTGACGACTAACGCTGGACCGCAAACGCAAGGGTCGTTTGGAGAGCCGAGGCCCAACTCGTGCCCCTGGTGCGGGCCAGCGATAGTCGTCGCTAACTCTTGAATACCACCCACAGTCGCGAGTTCGTTTGAGACGTAGCCGCAACAAAACGAATTGGCAGCCCGCACATGGCCTTCATCGTGACGTAGCGTGGATTAGCTGGATCAAACAAGTCGGTTTCGTAGCCGGCGAGTTGTACGCTCTCACCATTTGGTAAAATGCCTTCAATGATCCACGCCGAGGGAACGGATTGACTTGCCACGCAAAAGCAACTTCGAAACTCGCCGACCGATAGCCATAGGCTGACTAGACCATTGGCCATTCGCAAGGGCTGAGTTGTGCGAGCTCGATCGATTGTTACTTTCGCGATTGAACTCATCATCTATTGACTCAAACGTAAACGGACTGTGAGTGTGCCTGGCGGCGCGGCTTCAATGGCTTTGCCGATCATCGAATGGGCGTAAGCGTTCTTAACCACATGCCAGCTGATCTGCGACCAATAAAGGATCGTGCCAGCGGGGATGTTGGTGGTTGGATCTTTCACGACATCGAAGACGCCGCGAACCGTGATGCTTCCTCGTGAGCCCGCACTAATCCCGAACTTTGCGATGCCCACGATCTTGCCCACGACAACCACTGAACCAGCGGTTACGTCGGACTCGGGGACGATCGGCAAGGTATTACCATCCGAGACGAAGATGGCTCCTGCATTTATGATTTGTGCGTTGTTGCTCACGGTGTCTCATCACTGGCTCAGGCGAACGCGGACGAAGGAATCAGTGGCGGCAGCGTCGCTTACGACTTTTCCGAGATACACGGTGCCAACATCGTCAGCGACCACCGCGCCGTCCTCATCGACGTAGACCTTGGTGCCCGCTTCAAACTCGACAGCCAGAGCCGGGTCCTTGGGAATGTCAAAGACACCTTCCACAGCGATCGAGCCGAGTGCACCGGCCTTGATGTCGCGTTTGGTAATCCCCACCAAGTCGCCTTGGATCACAATTGATCCAACGGCGACATCAGCGGTGGGAGTGAAATCGACGGCCTTACCGTCATGAACAAATTGAGCTTGCATTGAGGTTTTGAATCCTGTGTCTGGAGTCTGAAGTTTGCTTGAACAGATCGGTCAGATCAGACCGATCTATGGAGATCACTCGCCCGTTACCTTCACAGCTGCGCGTGGGTCTTGCGAGTTCACACCGAAGTCGATGTAGGAGCGGAAGCCCATGCCGAGCGTATTGGGTGGCATTTCAACGCGCTCAATCACAGGTGTGCGACGGCCGTTGAGGAACACGATCTCAAACGCCGGCAGTACATTGGGATTGGCGAACAGATACCAAGCCGATCCGCTGGCACCTTGGTAGTAGGTGTCCGACATGTGCGGCGAAGAGATC
>CAUJKA010000245.1 GCA_963204965.1 Planctomycetota bacterium
GCCCAAGTGATGCAGCAACTGGCCAATCAACCCATCGCGATTCAGCAGCAACTGACGCCGCATCTAGGGCTGTAGAGTCACTGCGTGTCGCTCCTGCAAAAACAATTGAAAAATGTGGTAGTCGTCGTTGACTATCACTACAGCCGTCAACTCCCGGCGACAAGTTGACGGCTGTATTTCTTTTATGACCTCATCGGCGTTATGTATGGGCAAATCGTTTAACGGCAAGCCGCAGGCGATGGAGGAACCGTCGCCTGCGGCTTGCCGTTAAACGATTGAACGCACAGATAGCAGAGCAGTCGCCTGCGGCTTGCCGTTAAACGATTGAACGCAGAGTCGTATGGACTGATCAGTTCGCCATTCGCGCGCCGGGGGTGACAAGATCGTTGAAACGGTCGAGTGGTTGGTCTGCTGTCCAAGCAATGCCGCGAAGTAACAGGATGCGAAACAGAGGATCGTCGAATGTCCAGTTGTAGTGTCCGGGGATGCTTACAAAAACCCGACCGGGTTGATGATCGCGAATCCAGATCTGTGGAGTGGCTTCACCGTCTTCAGTGCTCGTCGCAAGAACTGTGACATCGGCGGGATTGCCGGTGAGCTTCCAATAGCTTTCGTCGTACAGTGCCAAGCGTTCGTAGTTGCGCATGATCGGATGCTGTTGGTTGACGACATCAAGCATCAAGGGACCATGGCGATAGCTGATCTTGCCGCCCCACGAAGCGAAGCCGATGCGTTTGGAGAACTCCTGCACGCGATCGTCGCCATTAACGGCCCAGTGAACGAAGACTGTCCCGCCGCCACGCTTCAAGAACTTGTCCATTTGAACCGAGCGTTGGAATGAGAAGCTGCCTTTTTGAAAGAAGATCACTACATCAGCCTTGTTGAGTTGCTCTTCGGTGGGAAAGTCTCGCACCGTGGCAATCTCCACTTGATCAGCTGCCGCAAGCAGTTCGGCCCAAGCTCGCTGCCAAGCTGGATAGTCGTGTTCGCCGGGACCATGATCTTTCACGCCATCAACCAGAATCAAGTTTAACTTTTTGAGCGGCAGCGGAACTGCTTGGCTGCCAGCCAAAGCCGCAGCCACCTCGGCTCGTGTGCGAACTGGCGGCGCTTGCAAGGGCGAATCGAGCGGCATCGTTGGCGCAGGTGTCATCAGGTAGGTGAAGAGGTCTTTTCGTTCACTCTCACTGAGCCTATCCAACAAACCTTGTGGCATCACCGAGGTGGTCACGGGTTGGATCTGATCGATATCGCCTCGAGCCACCTTTTGGATTTCGCCCTTCGAGTCCGCAACAACAAGCAGATCGCCTTCACTGCTAACCACACCCGAGAGAACTCGACCATCGGAAGTGACAAGAGTCTGGCTTAGATAGTCAGGATTGATAGTTCGACTGGGTTCAAGAACATCGCGCAGCGCCGATGCGTAGTCTCGGTAAACCAAATTGCCTAAGTCTGGGCCAATCTTAGCTCCCTCGCCGCCGACAGCGTGGCAACGTGCGCACAAGGTTCGCTCGTCATTGAATAATCGTCGGCCGCGTCCCCAACTTCCGTCAGCGAGCTCAGGAATCGACTCTTTCGAATTGATCGACTTGGTATCATCCGGCTTGGCATCGGTCGGTGCCCAAGGAAGATAAAAACGATGCACTTGAAGCGCTCGTTGCTCGCTGTCTTCCGAGGTTGAAAAGCTGATCGATACATCGGTAGTCGTCTTTGTATTGGTTGGGATTTGAACTTTAAGATCTGCCCAGCCCGATGCATCTTCCACTGTGAACGACGTTTGTGTTGCTGCTTGCGACCCAGAGGATGAATTGGGAGTCTCTAACTGCACGGGTGCGGGCTCGGATGTATTGAGATGCAGGGTCACAATTTCAGCTGGCCATTGGTGGTCGAGCTGCGCACCGGCTTGGACGGCTGGCCGAAGCATGTTGCGAAAATCAATCTTAGTTTCCAGTTGCAACTCTCCGTCCTGCTGAAGCAAGGCCCACAAAGGCTCATGGTAAGCAGACTGAGACAAGAGTTTTTTGCTGACAGCGATATCAACGTGAGGCAGATAGCCTTGCCAAGCTGGCTTCGTTTCGCCGCGAGCAGTCCATGTCGCGAGAACGCCTGTTGGTCTAGTATCGATATCAATCTCTTCGCCGCCGAGGGGCATCGCGATCGAATGATGGACGGGCTGAGTAATCCTATCCGTGTTCAAAGTAAGGGTCTTAGCATCTGGTGATAGCGCCACCGAGTGCACAGGCAGATTGAATCGAGGTTGCATCTGTTGTTGTCGCACGACGGCATAGGGTGGAACAAGATTTTCGAAACGATCTCCAGCGCGAACATGCAGACCGTATTGAATGGTTGTCCGAGCTGCTAGTCCGCGAATTTGATCGGCTTGCAACGGCGAATCAAAGGTGATTTGAAATTCACTTGGACTCGCAATCCATGCGGCTGTAGGCCGTGGCGTCTTCGGCTTTGGCGACGAAGCATCTCGCATGAGAACTTGATACAGCTTGCCGATGCCTGTCGGCCCTGTGCCCCAATCGGGAGGCCCAGAATGACAAGCGACCACCAGTTCTCCACGTGGCGTGACGCACGCATCCACGGTCAACATTTGCAGACAGGCAATCAATTGACTGTCAGCGATGTACCCCTGCTCTGTCTTTACAAGCTTAGTGCGCCAAATCTTTCCACGCGATTCACCGCAAACTATCGCATCGCCCAACCAGTGCGCAGGGCCAAAGATGGGACCGCCGTTCACTGACTGATTGAAGATCATTCCGCAAGTTGATTGATGTTGAGGCCCGTAGTCAAAGACACTGGGCTCGTCGATCACGCTTGGATTGTGCCGCGGATGTCGAGGCGGAAAGCCATAGTGACGCTTGCCAGTTGGATTGGCCGTAGGAGCCGACCCGTCCAAACGAATGTGCAGAAGTTCATCCAACGGATTGCCATTGGCCAGCCATGTCGCGCCCTCTTGTTCCGTGCAAAATAGATCGCCTTCTTTATTGAATTCGAAAGCAATTGGAAAGCGAATACCAGTGCAGACAGTTTCTCGGTTGCTCCAATCGGCAGAGATCTTCTGAACCGTTCCACGATCGCTGTTGAGGTCGTAAGCGGCTTGTCCTTCTTTATCGATCAGATAGGCATTGGCGTAGTTGGCTGTGCCGAGTCCAAAATAGAGATCTCCGTTCTTATCGATCGCCAAGCCAACCGCATCGACGTTTTGCGAGATCTCTTGCCAGCCTTTCGCCACGATCAGCTCTTCATCGCCAACGTCGTCTCCGTCGCGATCGACGATCATCGAAACCTTCCCCTTCGAGGCCAAGATCACGCCCTGCCCCTTGGGATAATCTGCTGGAGTCAACACCATGCCGATGGGACCGCGGAGGCTTCCATTGTTCTTCCAGAAAACCTTAGCGGTATCTTCGAGACCATCTCCGTTGGTGTCGCTTAGCAAATGAATGTCACCGTTGTAACCGAGCGTGACTAGACTTCCATCGCGGCGATAGCGAACGTTATTGATGTTGGTTAGC
>CAUJKA010000246.1 GCA_963204965.1 Planctomycetota bacterium
AGATTCTTCAGATGTCGGACCTTACTCTGCGTGAACGGTTGTCTTTCATGACTACTTGGCGCTTGGCTCATGGAGGTTTGAACGTCCGTCCTGAATTGACCCAAGTGGATAGTATTGCCAATGTAGAGCGACTGCTAAATGAGCCGATCACGGAAAATGCCATCGTGCGCAAACTACCCGAGTTGGAAGCGAGTATTAAGCAACAAGTCGTCGATGCCTTTGATAAGTGGGTTCATGCAACTTGGCAATCTACTCCAATCAAATTACCCGCGAGTAGTTCTCTACTAGCAGTAAACGCTGATGCTAGTGCGGGCATCGTTGAAATCAATTCAGTCTGGAATGTGGTTGATTTCGAGACCGGAAACACTCAGCCCGTTCTAGAAGCCAAACAAGCTGGTGAACCGAATATGCAAGTGCTGGGGCCTTGGATGGGCGGTGACAAGCTGAGTACATTTTGGGTTGAAAGTGGAACCCTGTACTCAGGCAAGCCAGGTAACACAGCAGGACTAACCATTCTTCCCAACGATACACCAAAGATCGTTGCTGCCTGCCAGACTGCGAATTTCCAAAACTTGGTGTTGTACTTGCAAGATGGTTCATCGCGTCGGTGGAATCTTGCGGACGGAAAACTGGAAGTCATTGTTGAAGGCAACGGTGCGAGAGCGCCTTCTCCGAGATCTAGAATCTGGGCATCAATCGACGGTAACTCGGTAGTGATCGGCGATGGGACCATGAGCTTATTGCACGTTAAACCTCGCGACGAAGATCCCGCCTTGATGGGGCAACTGGGTTCTCAACAACCCGCCTTGAATGTGTTCGTTGGAGAGAACCGAGCGCTAATCGGCTTTGAGGCAACACCTAGACAACTGACTCAGTTAACCGCTGCTACAACATTCTTGAGACCGCAGACTTATGGCCTACCGTTTCAGTGCTCATGGTTGGGGTTCATTGATGTGAATGGCCTGGAGGCATTTCAAACGATCGGCAGGTTCGAGGATGCAGCGTCGATGAAGTTGAATCGGTACATCGTGCACTATCGAGGACCAAGAGATTATTTCGAACAGTATCCGACTCAGTTCATTAATGGGCAAATTGATGAACGCGCTCGTATGGCGGCCAATGGCGCGGCGCTGGTCCATTGGCAAGGCGATCAAGCCGTGGTGTCGCGGCGTCCAAAGGAATTGCCACTAGCACCGAGCCTGCGTTTGAACGAGATTGTGGAGGTACTAAGTGCGAATCGAGATGTTGGTCAACTAGAAGCACTCTCGCGGTTTCTAGAAGACAAACCCTACTGTGAATTTGGACCTTACTCAGGTTGGCTCAATCTCCAGTTTCAGGAAACGGTGAAGATTGCTTGCTTCAACTACCAAAAGCACTTAGGTGGAGATCGATTGCAACGCGCCATGCAGTTGGCAGAGTACTTTCAAACGCGATTTCCTGAATCACAAGTGGCCGGCAACGTGTTAGCCGAGATCCATCGCAATTTGGCTTGGACTGCACGTGGTGGCGGCTTTGCTGACAGCGTCACCGAAGCAGGCCAAGTCGCATTTCGGAAGCACATGAGCTACGCATTTGATCTGCTACAACCGATGCTTGCCAAAGAACCATCGGCGGCCACGTTGCATTCAGCCATCGATGTAGCGATGGGGACTGGGCGATTGGATATTGCTCGCGACGTTTCGAAGCAAGTGATTGCAGGAAAGCACGCTGAGAATTCCAAGCTGCATCACGCCATCGGATTCTTGCTACTGCCTCGCTGGCACGGAAAGCCCGGTTCGTCCGAAGCCTATCGCGACTCGGTCGATGCCACGCTTGGTGGGGCTGTAGGAAACGCCATGTATGCTCAGTTGGTGGCTGACATGCTCATCGTCCACGGCTTTGCACAACCCCTTTCAACTCAAATGGAGATCGACTTACAGCGAGTGCTCGATGGCACTGAGGCATATTATCAGACTCATACCGACGCGACACTGATCGACTCGGTCATCTTGCTCATGACGATCAAAGCCAAGAACGATTGGGTCACTCGATTGCTAAAGCTCAAGTTCGATAAGCAATTGACGCCGAGCCAAACGGTTGCATCGAGCCCTGGAACTTTCCGCTCGATCGAGCGTCAGTTGGGCAAGTAAAGCGCCGCCATTGAATCGTGTTAGGATACCAGCCAATGGACTACTTACTCCATGGCACTGAGCTCAAGCCAGCGCTGCTCGGCTTCGCCGAGTTCCATTTCTACGGCCTTGAGTTCATTGTGCAGTCGGAGCGCTTCGGCGGGATCGGTGGCTTGCATCAAGAGCTCGTTGACCTCCTTGCGTTTTTGGTCAAGACTCACGACAGTCTTCTGGATAGCCTTGAGCTCCTTCTTGAGTTTCTTTTCGTCCATGGGGGCGCGTTGAGCCGAAGCTCCAGCCGGTGCGCCTTTGCTAGAGCTTGATCGCGATGGAGATCTTTGACGTTCGTCGTCGTCAATTTCTTTGTTGACGTAGTAGAGATAATCGTCGTAGCTGCCGTTGTAGTTTCTCGCTCCACCATCGCGAACTTCGATGATATTGGTAGCGACTCGATGCATGAAGTGCCGGTCGTGGCTAGTGAATATGACCGTGCCTTTGTACTCCAACAAGGCTTCAGCCAATGACTCAACGGTCTCCACATCCAAGTGGTTACCAGGTTCGTCTAACACGAGAATGTTGTAGGGGCCGAGCAAAAGACCCGCCATACATAGTCTCGCTCGCTCGCCTCCGGAAAGCACTTGGACCTTCTTGCGCACATGATCGCCGCGGAATAGTAGCGATCCGGCGACAGCTAAGATCGTTTGATTCGTAGTTCCTGCAATGGCCTTCGCTTCAAGGTAGTCCAGCACAGTCTGTTTTGGATCCAGACTGCTGTAAACGTGTTGAGCGTACACGCCAAGTTCGCAATGATGTCCCCATCGAACAGAACCAGATTTTGTTTCCAGTGATCCGACTAAGGTTCGCAACAAAGTCGTCTTGCCCTGACCGTTGTCCCCCACGATCGCTGCGCGCTGTCCATGCTCAATCTCAATGGTGATGTCACTAGCGATTGTTCGTTCCGGATATCCGATGGCGAGATCCACCGTTCGAACCGCTGGCCCTTTACGCGGCGCGACGATTGGCGCGCGAATGGAAGCTGTGGGAAGATCGGCTTCGATCTCAATCGTTTGCAGCTTGTCCAACATGCGACTCTTGGACTTCGCTCGACTAGCTGTACTCGCGCGAGCCCGATTCTTGTCGATAAACTTCTGTAGAGCCTTTTGCTTGGTCTGTATTGCGGCGTTCTCTCGCAACTCGTGCTGCCGACGCTCTTCTTGGAATACCAAGAACTCTTCGATCTTCCCAGGAAACATTGTCAAACGACCACGAGTCAAATCCAAAGTGTGGTCGCAAGTGGCTTGAAGGAAGGCGCGGTCGTGCGAAACAATCAACGCCGCGTTGCCAAACCCGCGCAGGAAGTGCTCGAGCAAAATCTGCGTGCGCAGATCCAAGAAGTTGGTAGGTTCGTCCAAGAGCAAGAGGTTGGGTTCATGCAACAGAAGCGCGGCCAATTTGACCCGCGTCTGCCAACCACCCGATAGCTCGGAAACTGGGCCGTTGAGATACTTGCCTTTGAGCTCGAATTGCCCGCCAACTTCACCGCATTTCCAGTCCGGCTGACCACTGTCGCGCATCAGGAAATCCAAGGCGGTCTCGCCGGGAAGGAACGGGTCGTGCTGCCGCAGATATCCAACCTTTAAGTTGGGATGTCGGATGACCTCGCCCTTTTCGAGTTCCTCTTCATCCAGAAGGACTCGAAGCAACGTCGACTTGCCAGCACCATTGCGGCCAACAAAACCAACCTTGACGTTATCGGTAATCGTGGCTTCGGCATCGTCCAACAACATCTGCTCGCCGTAGCTCTTTTCTGCACCCTGAATCTGAATCAATACGCCCATGGATTGCCAACTATGTCCTGTTCAATTTGCAGCCGAACGACTTAACGTCGCAAGAGAATTCACTCGACCCGATTGTAATCATCAATAAGAAAATACAGACCCTATCAAAAACAAAAATCCTCTCCGTTGGGAGAGGATTTTGATTGGTCATATGGAAGTACTTGGTCCTACGAATCGCACTACGACTCTAGCAGTCCCTTGTAGTTTCGCATCAGCAAGTGATTGTCGATCTTCTGTACCAAGTCAAACGCAACGCTGACCGCAATCAACAAGCCTGTACCACCGTAAAACGAGGCCACAGTGAAGTCGACGTCCATTTGTGTCTGCACCATCACCGGAATGATTGCGACTACTGCCAAGAACGCAGCACCCACGTAGGTGACTCGCAGCATTACCTTCTCCAGATAATCCGCAGTCCGCTTACCTGGGCGATAGCCTGGAATGAACGTCCCGTGGTCCTTCAAGTTCTCCGACATTTCTTTCGGGTTGAAAGTAATCGAAGTCCAGAAGTAGCAGAAGAAGAAAATCAAAAGCACATACATCACAAGGTAGGTCAGTGACGTTCCGCTTGTGAAGGCGTCACCGATACCGTTGAAGATCTTTGCAACTGTGTTTGGACTGTCGGGTTGATCGCTGGCAAACCAGCCAGCCAAACCGCCGAATAACATGCCAGGTAACAGCAGCAAACTGCTCGCGAAAATGATCGGCATAACGCCAGCCTGATTCATTCGCAGAGGCAGGTACTGCTTGGTTCCGCCGTAAACGCGACGTCCGCGGACGTGCTTAGCACTTTGAGTCTGAATGCGTCGTTGTCCCATGGTGATGAAGACCACGCAGAAGACGACTGCCACGAACAGTGCTGCAAGAACCAGCAACTTGTCCGGACCAATCTTTCCAGCTGAGCCGCTCAACTCAGTAGTCATGTTGCTACGAAGGTTGATCAACGCCTGAGGCATTGCTGCAACGATACCAGCCATAATCAGCAAGCTGATACCGTTACCGATACCATACTCGTCAATCTGTTCACCCAACCACATTAGGAACACAGTTCCGCAGGTCATAATCATGATCGCGGTAATCTGCCAACCAAACGACAGGTTGCCTGTGCTTGGATCCATGAATTCCTTGGCGATCGCATTTGGATCGGCCATGATCATGTACTTGAGGTACAGGAAGCTTTGCAGGAGACAAAGGAATACAGTCAGGTAGCGAGTCAATTCGTTAATGCGTCGCTGGCCAGCTTGGCCTTCCTTGCGGAGCGCCATAATAGGCGGCCAGACAGTTCCCAGAAGCTGGAACACGATCGAAGCAGAAATATAGGGCATGATGCCCAGGCCGAAAATCGTCGTTTGACGCAAGTCAGTGGCCGCGAAAACAGACACCTTGGCGAGGATTTCGCTTAGGCTTCCGCCAGCGCTAACTGGGTTTACCATCGGAAGTCGAATTTGATAACCAACTCGGTAAACTGCCAGCAATCCAAG
>CAUJKA010000247.1 GCA_963204965.1 Planctomycetota bacterium
ATCCAGTGTCGTCAATTGAGGACGATTTAAGACCTCAACACGACCTGCGGTTTGTAAAGCGCGTATCAACATTCCGACGGTCTCGCTGGACGCCGTCAACACTGCTCCTCCAACGCCAGGCGAGGCTGCAGAAGCTGTACCTACACCGAGAGTGGACAGCCCTCGGCCCGCCAGATTCGCTCCTGCGGTTGGAGATGCCAAAGTCGTTCCGTTGTTAAACACTGGCGACGACAGCGTACCGCCCGTTGTAGAACGTCGTGAATACAAGAGTCTGTCTTGCAGCCCCAGTTCAGCTCCGAACTCCAAGCTTTCCGTCAAGGAAACTTCGGCCATCAGTACTTGAATTGAAACCAGTGGTGGTCGTCGATCCAGTCGCTCGATCATTCGCATCGCTGTCTCGAAGTACTGATTCGAAGCACTAATCAGAATGCTGTTGGTCAATTCATCGGCCTGAACAACAAGCTGGCGATTTACCAACTCCTGAATACTAATGACACCCGACTGCACCAATGAAGACTGAGTCGAAAGGATGTTTTGAAAGTAGGTCTGAAGGGCCGGAGCGACGTCTATTGCATTTGCATGTCGCAACCAGATCACTTCGGAGCGACGTGACGCAGCCAAGTCTTCATCCAATCGTAGGATCAGCGCTTCGATCACCGTCAAATCGGCTTCAGCACCGCTAACGATCACAGAGTTGCTACGAGCCTCTGGTGTAATTCGCAATTGAATCAATGTGCTTTCACCACCGGCGGTTAAGCCAGTTCGGATACTGGTCAAGAACGTATTTTGTAATGCGAATTGTGAACCTTGACCTGCACTAGGAGATAACCCGTACAGATTCTGTAGCGTAAGCGCAACTGTAGTTGAGTCGCTGTTCCTGAGCTGGAAGATCTTCATGCGAGCTTCAGCACTAGGCAACACGTCCAGTTCAGCAATCAAACTCGCAATCAGTGGCATACTGGGCGCTGGTGCCCGAACGACCAAGGAATTCACGCTAGGATCGGCACTGATGATGACTCCAGCTAACACGCCGGATTCGACTTTCTCACCATCAACTGTCACCATGCTCAACTTGCCGCTGGGTGTCGAAGCTCGGTTGTTACCAGCTTGTGCTCCACCTTGTTGCTGCTGTTGAGCCTGACCAAAGGCGCCGCCTTGCTGACCGGCTCCACCAGTTGCTTGCCCAGTAAGGATCTGTGTGATTACCGCTTGCAATTCTTGAGCTACCGAGTGCTTCAGCGGGAATACTTGGACGCGATTTTCTGTTTCGCTGCTTTGAACGTCCAACTGCTTGACCAGCTTCTCAACTTCCGCAACTTCACGGGGTGAAGCTTTCACAATCAGCGCGTTGGTACGATAGTCGCTCGAAACGCGAACTTTTGTAGCTAGACCACCTTGGAAATTGCCCTGTGCCCCAGCTCCACCCGCTGCAGCACCTTGTGCCTGTGGAATTCCGCCCGCACCAGGCGTTGTACCTTGGAAGAAACTGGCAATTCGTGTTTCCAAATCTACTGCCGAAGCGTGCTCTAGGCGAATGACCTTTAGCTGATCCGTTACGTCCAAAGGCTGGTCGATCTTGGCAACCAGAGTCTTTACCGACTCAACTACTTCTTTCCGACCGATCAAAAGCAACGCATTGGGTTGAACCAAAGCCGTGATGCTAACGGTACCTTGCCGCGGTTGGTAAATGCGTTCGTATAGCTGAGTCACTAGGTTGGAAACTGCTTCGCTATTGGAATGCTGCAGTTGCATGATCTCTACAAGCGGCTCGGTTTGCTTCGCTTGACTCTTGATCTGTTCAATAACTTGCAGTGTGCGAGCCACGTCTCGCTTGGAGCCCTTGACGATAATCAGTCCCACCGAGTCTACGACTTCGATCTGAACGTCTCCCAACAAACCGCTATCGGCAGACTCGCCTCTTTGATCAATCACCACCGTTGCTGGTGCATCCGGATCATTGGGATCATCCTGTGCATTGGGCTGCTGTCGAGTCGCCTTCACCAACTGAATCATACGATTGATGCTGCGAGGCTGAGCAGGTGCCAAAGGGACAATGTGCGTCGTCGAATTTGGGTCGGCTTGGCCTGCGTCGAGACTGTGCACGACTTGTGTCCAAGCACTAACGCTCGGGCCTGTTCCAAGAATATTGATCTGATTATTGCGGCGATCGATTCGCAATAGGTCATTCAGCCCGTGCTGATTTTGAATCTTCAGTTGAGCGATTTCGCCATTGTTCTCTGTCGTGACTTCCAGCTTGGAACCTGCCAAACGAGTCAGCGCATCTTCCAACTCCCGCCAAGTTAGATTGCGAAGTGTGTAGAGCTTTTCGGAATGCGACTTGGCCGCAACTCCTTGGTCGCCTTGTTCGATAGCGCCCTGCTGCATCAATCGCTGAATCGAATCGCTGATTTGCGTCTGGATGGGAGCAGGTGCCATCACCATCATTTGATTGGTGCGTGGATCAGATGTGATCGTCACACCGGGAATATTGTGGTACAGCAATTGAAGTTGTGCACTAATCGTGCCAATCAATTGACTGGGCACTGGATAGGTTTGCAACGTTGCTTGGCTGCCCGCGCCTTTCCCCAAAGTTGTACGAGCAAGTGGCTGCTGATTTTGCTGGGCCGCCTGCGGCTGGACAGACTGCGGCTGCAATTGCGACTGTGCCTGCTGTTGCTGCAAGTTAGGCATTTGTCCTTGCAACTGCAGCGACTGTTGAGCCGACGCAAAGTTGCTGGTCAGCATCGTACTACCAAGCAATCCAAGGTGCAGAAGCGTCGTGAAGATTCTTCTTCGAGTGGCCTTACGAGTCGACGAACGATTGGCTTTTTGCATGGGTCCACCTATGGGATGGCTATTCAAGGATTGCTGCTATTGCGGGATAGCGCATACACGTTAGGAACGTGTTTTTAGTCACAGGTGTTTTGATCGGCTTAGCCGTTACAATCCTTGCTCTAAATCGGTGCATCTGTACTAGGTGTAATAATCGGATGTGGCACATGTTTCGTGATGGATAGAGATTCTCCAGTTTGCCAACTCAATGGGTGATTGCTGGCAATCGGCAACTCACTTTGCCATCACGGGCAATTCTTCCCAGTCAACATTGAATTCCAGGCTCGAACTTGGTACTGAAATACCACGGAAGAAGTACGTCTCAATTCAAGGTACAAGAGGGAACTTAGTGCCATGCAAACATTGCCAATTCGACTGGTAATTCTGCTATTCAGTCTGGCCATCTGCTTTCAGAACAACGCCCATGCCCAGGGCACCGGCATGCTGAAACGAATGTTTCAGCCCAAGGGATCTGGAAGTGAGCCCATCGCACTGCAAGACAAACACGGCCCTTGGCTGATCTTGGCTCAAACGTTCCCAGGCGAAGAAGGTAAAGCTCACGCAACTACCTATGCCAAAGAACTGAACGCCCAGTTCAAGTTCCCGACCTTCATTATGGAACGGAATGACGAAACCGAGGATGTTTTAGGACGTGGCGAGAGAATTCGAACGGACGAATTCGGACGAACAAAGTCTCAACTTTTGGAGGCCAAATTTGCTAACAGCGGCCCGAACAAATCCTATGCAGTTCTGGTCGGCGAATTTCACACCAAAGAAGATCCACAGATCGCCAAACTATGCAAGCAGATCAAGAATTACGAACCCAAAGCCAAGCTACCTAAGATTGAACGCTTTGTTTTTCTCACTCCCAATCCACTTCTCCCAGATGATTACTTCCAAACACCTCCAGTGGATAGCTTCACTCTAGAACTCAATCGACAGGAATGGATCAAGTACAGTCTTCTAAACTGCAAAGGTCGATTCACAGTGCGAGTCGCCAGCTTCCGAGGCCCCGAAGTCGTCGACGTTGCAGCGAAGGCCCGTCTCAAGACCGAGGAACCAACAACCGCACTCGACAAGGCCGCTTCGAAGGCTCACAAGATGACCGAGGCCCTGCGAGCCCGCGGTGTGGAAGCCTATGAATACCACGACAAGTTTGGCAGTTATGTGTCCGTCGGCAGCTTCGATTCTCTCGGACAAGAGCGTGAGGGTGTGTTCCAATACGATCCTCGCATTGGCAACATTCTGAACGATCTCTGTGGCTACCGGGTCGTACCTGCAAAAGATAAGGCTACCGGAGCCGAAATGCAGACGATGATGGTAAAATCAGAAGAGATCAAGGGAAAGAACGGCGCGAAAACCTACGTTCCTTTTGATATCGAAGGCAAAGCGATCGCTGTACCTAAGGCACAAAACTCCAAGGTCTACGGCGGTTCGGTTTTTAAGTAACTCGCAATTTCAACCCGAATCTTCAACATGAATTCACACCCAGCGCTGCAAACACTCATCCTCGGCACTCACAATCAAAAGAAGTGTGGAGAATTGCGAGTGTTGCTAGAGCCGCTGGGATTGAAATTGCTATCACTGGCAGAGGTACCTGGGTCGATCGAAGTTGATGAAACTGGATCGACCTTCATTGAGAACGCTCGACTGAAAGCCAGTCAACAAGCCGTGCACCTCAAGCAATGGACTATCGGCGAGGATAGCGGCTTGTGTGTTCCAGGACTGTCGGGCGAGCCTGGCGTCTACTCGGCTCGGTATTCTGATCCGGGAGCGACGGACGAACGCAACAACGAAAAACTACTCAGTGAACTTCTTGCCCGTTCGCCCGGCAATCGCTCGGCCTACTACGTTTGCACGATCGCGCTGGCCGACCCGAGCGGCCAAATCCACATCGAAGCTGAAGGCCAATGCTGGGGACGAATTCTTAAGGAGTACCGCGGCTCGGGAGGCTTTGGCTACGATCCTCTGTTTGAAATTCCCGAGTACCACCAGACATTCGCAGAACTGGGTGGCACTGTCAAAAGTGTCCTCAGCCACCGCGCTCGCGCTCTGCAAAAGTTCATTCAGCAATTGCGCCGATTCCTGTAGTTAGCGCGGGCCAACTGTAGCCGCGTTCGAAGCTTTGATTTCCAAGCAGTTGGGTTCGGTATTTGGTTTTCAGCCCGGAGGGCGGCACATCGTTGCCGGTGGTGTGAACCACCGGATTACAGGCTGGAAGATGGTTTAGCCCGGAGGGCGACACATTGTGAACAGTCCTAGAGTTAACTCAACACCACACACCAAACTCCGCCAGACACACTAGCATTCCATTCAGCCGACGTACATCTGAGTCGCCAATTGCAACGTCCGCGAGTGGATATCGACAATGTCTTCAAGCTGTCGTGCATAGCCTCCAGCCATGGCAATTGCGATGGGAATGCCAAGTTGCTTGGCAAAGTCTAAAACCATTTGATCGCGTCGAGCCAAACCGTCTTTGGTCAACTTCAAGCGCCCGAGTCGATCATCGAGATAGGGATCGGCCCCCGCCAAATAAATCACTAGATCGAAAGGCCCGTTCATCTCGCAGACTTGTAAGCCTCGACGAAGCTCATGAAGGTAGGCTTGGTCTTCGGTTCCATCAGGCAGATCGATATCCAGGTGGCTAGGGAACTTGCGCAAGGGAAAATTCTTCTCGCCATGAATCGAGAACGTAAAAACGTTCGTTTCGCTTCCCAGGATATGCGCTGTTCCATTGCCTTGATGCACATCGCAATCCACGACTAGGGCTCGACCGATCAGGCCTTCAGCTTGCAAGGTGCGAACGGTAACCGCCGCATCATTGAAGACGCAGAATCCTTCGCCCGCATCGCGCATGGCATGATGCGTTCCACCAGCCAAGTTAGCTGCCACTCCATCCTGTAGAGCGGCTCGAGCCGCCGCCAATGTCGCACCGCTGCTACGCCGCGAACGCTCCACCATTGCCTCTGTCCAGGGAAATCCGATGCGTTTGATCTCAGCATGCGTAAGCTCTCCCGATACGACTCGGCGAACGTACTCGGCATCATGAGCCAAAGCCAACTGCTCTAAACTGGCCGCGATTGGCACTAAGAGCACATCATTGGCATGGACCGGATCTGCGACCACTCGATCCCGCAGCA
>CAUJKA010000248.1 GCA_963204965.1 Planctomycetota bacterium
AGGAAGGCAGGAAGGCAGGAAGGCAGGAAGGCAGGAAGGCAGGAAGGCAGGAAGGCAGGAAGGCAGGAAGGCAGGAAGGCAGGAAGGCAGGAAGAGACGGCGGAGCCGTGAAGACAGTGCGTTCCGAGGCAGAGCCTCGGAACGAGATTCAAAGACGCTACTTTCGCGGGAGCGAAAGGCGACGATCTTAGCCTTGGTCTGGACCGGGTGGGCGGAATAGTTCGCTTATGGACTTGTGATGGTGAATCCGCCTAATCGCCTCAGCCAATAGCGGAGCAATTGAAACGACTTGCATGCAGGGCAAGCGTTTTTCTGCGGGAATGGGAATCGAGTTCGTTACGCACAACGACTTGATCGGCGCTGCGCGAAGTCGCTCAATAGCTTCACCACACAGCACTCCGTGCGTCGCTGCCAAGTGAATCTCTTTGGCACCGGATTTATGTACCAGCTCGGCGGCACCGCAAATCGATCCGGCAGTACTGATCATGTCATCAAACATGACGCAAATCTTGCCCTCGACCGGCCCGCCAATAATGTTCATTTGAGTCGTTGTCATCGCGTTGGCTCGACGCTTGTCCACAATGGCCAATCGTCCGCCAAGTCGCTTCGAGTGACCGATGGCTCGCTTAATGCTGCCTTCGTCTGGACTCACCACAACCAGCTCGTCTTGCGAGAAACCCATCTTCTCGATGAATGAATTCAGTACAGGTGCCGCGTACAAGTGGTCCACAGGCACATCGAAGAAACCTTGAATTTGCGGAGCGTGCAAGTCCATGGTTAAGACACGATCAGCACCAGCTCGCGTGATCATGTTAGCGACTAACTTCGCCGTGATAGGCACTCGACCTTCGTCTTTTCTGTCTTGCCGCGCGTAGCCGTAGTACGGAATAACAGCAGTCACCCGAGCCGCACTGGCCCGCTTGCAACTGTCGATCATCACCAACAGTTCCATCAAGTTGTCGTTCACCGGTGGACAGGTTGGCTGGATCAAGAAAACGTCGCGACCGCGGACGTCGTCGTTGATTTTGCAAAAGTTCTCACCGTCGGGAAACTTACCCAACGAAATTGAACCAAGCTGCAAATGCAACGCCTCACAGATATCATGTGCAAGCTGTGGATTGGCCTGGCCACTGATGATTTTCAGTTCACGCATGCTGGTCAAAGCTTAACCGTTGAGATGAGTGGAATGGAAGTCTTATGTGAACTCTTGGAGTCCAAGGTAGTCAAAACAGTCGTCGAAATCGACCCAACTATCGGAAATCTCGATAGCCCAGCTTTCGCATCTGAGCCTCAACCAATCCAAGTTCGTCGATCGTATTGATACTCAGCGATTCACATGGCTTGAGGACGGATACTGCGTCGACACGCTTTCCAGCAGCCAACAAAATACCGGGACAGTCGGTCAAATAGTATTCGCCCTGGGAATTGGAATTGCCCAGTTGCGACAAAGCCCACAGTAAATCTTGGCAATCGAACAAATAGGTGCTCATGTTGACCTCGCGAATCGCTCGCTGGTCTTCCGTAGCATCTTTGTGTTCGACGATCGAGGCAAACTTTCCTGAGCTATCGCGGACGATTCTACCCAAACCCGTCGGGTCGTCTTTGATCAAAGTCCCAAGGAGGCAAGAATAGTCTTGGCTGCGAAACTGTTGCAGCAATTGCATGATCGATTCGGTTTGAATGAGCGGCGAATCACCGGCGACAACCAAAACTGGTCCATCATGATCTTGCAACAAACTGCGGCACTGGGCAACCGCATGGCCGGTTCCAAGCTGGTCGGCTTGAAGTGCGAAATCAACTCCTTCGCGGCCCGAGAGCTCAGTCTTAACATCCTCGGCGCGATATCCAACAACTACTATTTGCTTGAAAAAGCTGGCTCTTTGCAGGCTGTCCAGAACCCAATGGATCATCGGGCGTCCGAGGACTGGAAAAAGGACTTTGGGTAGGTCGCTTTTCATTCGCGTCCCACGGCCAGCCGCCAGGACAACTGCGATAGGGTCTTGAGCCACTTGCGGATTCCATCTACGAGGGTATCGAAACGTGGCAACAGTATAGCCGAAAGCTATTGCTGCCAAAGGCCATCCGATGCCACTATCGTCCGCCCTAGTCCCGGGTGGAGCGCAAAATGAACGGCTCACAACCAACCATACACGCGGAAATCCGCAAAGAATCCACTCAAGGACAGAGCATCCACCGCGAATTGGACATTGACTAGAAGCGGCCCGCTCACTAGTCTAATGGGCTCAAAAGTCTGACCCCACAGGTCTTTATCCCGAATTAGCTGAATTAGAATCCAAGGTCAAAAATGGGCACAGAACGAACCAGAGAGTTGCGTCGCCGTCGTCATCGCAAGAAGAAGATCACCAAGCTGCTAGCGCGCGTTAAAAAGGGTGACAATTCGGTCGTATTGGAAAAGCTGCGTTTGTTGACTCCTGGCGCTTCGACCATTATCGCCGAAAAAGGCTTGACCAAGTAAGCTGCCTTCTGGGTAGCTAGCTAGGTCTTGGCTAACTGGCTCGGCGTTTAAATAGCTTAGTAGCTCGTTTACGCGCGACGGTACGTAGGTCGAACTCTCCCGCGCTTTACCTGAAGAGAGTTAGCGAATTCGCGGGAAAGTCGCGTGGCGAGTGGTGCGAGCCATAAGCGGTGAGGGTGAAAAGTAACGGATCGAAGTTGATTGCTTCGAATCGCCCATCCAACGTTCTACAACCCAATGCTTTTAATTAGTCTGAGCTGTACTTCGAAGTGGCCATCGCACGTCTACTCTTCGCAAGAAGAAGTACGGGGCCACTAACGGCGCAAGAATCCTGTTCCGTCATCGCTCTCGAAACTTGACGCTGTCGCGTGGCGGCTGGCTTAGAACATCGCACGTCGAACTACTTCTGACTCAGCAGTTTCGAAACTACGGATCACCGAGATGGAAGTTGCTGATCTAAATTCTTTGCAGCTTGGTACGCTGCGGACATTGCCTCATGTAGTTCCAATGAGTTTCCGCCACGGTAATACGTTTGTTTGTCGAAAGATGGCCCTGCAGCGAAAGCTCCAATCGAAAAATCGGTGCGGTACAGGGTTACACACAATTTCCGCCCCGTGCGTGTGGTAACATCCAATGAACCAGCTCTTACCCACTTAGCGGGGAAAAAATCACGGGTGGGATCCCCAAGGGCTGCTTTAATTCTGGGCCAATACTCGACTGGGACATCGAACTTAACAGGCTCGCCGTCCGCTCCGTAAAATCCAAAGGCTTGAACCTTGCTGACCTCATCGA
>CAUJKA010000249.1 GCA_963204965.1 Planctomycetota bacterium
GTCATCGCGCATTGGAATTTGCATGCCAGCGTAATAGACTGCGTTGCGTTTATCGGGCGTAACAATCTCCTGGTAGCTGCCGCTTGGCGAAACAAAAGCGGGTTGAGCGATTCGTTGGTAGGCTATGGAAGTTCTCCAACCGGAGAAGTTGTTTTGCATCAGTGCTTCGATCTCTTGTCCATCGATGTCGCCAACTATGGCAAGCTCACCAAATTGGCTACTGAGCATAGCCGAGTGAACTTCATGCAGCCTGGCGATCGTCAGTCCTTGATATCGCTCGATTCTTTGCTCAAGCGTTGGTATGTAGCGGACGTCCGAGGGCTGAAATGGCGATATCGCTCGGCGCACAGCGATAGTTGCCAGCACGTTGGGTTCATGCATCCGTGATTCCGTGGAGGCGATTGCTTGACGGCGCATGACTTCAAATTCGCTTTCGTCAAAACTCGGATAGCGAACAATTTCGGAGACTAAATCCATCACCTCGGCCATGCGTGGTCGAGTCGCTTCGATGGATAGACTTAGCAGGCCGGTAGCTCCCGACGTGTCCACGTGGGCGCTGAGATCATCCAGCCGGTCTTGCAACTCTTGATAGTTGAGACTGCGCGTCCCCCGCAGCAGCATCTCTGGAAGGAACTCGGTTGCTTCTACCAAGCCTGCCAAGGCTTGCTCGGTTCCGTAGCGCAAGTTCAGCTCGACATTGAACACTGCACCGCGTGTCTTCTTGGTCAGTAAAGCGCGTCGAAGACCACACTGCATCTCGCCGCGTTGCGCAAGCGACTCGATGGCGATTGGGTCGGGATCAAAAGATTCGCCCTCTTGAAGATCCTCTCGACCGGCGTAGTCTTTAAGAAGAACATCCAGGTTGGGCCGCGCGGGCATTTCGACTCGCTGCGCTGACTCGCTGGGAATGAACAAGCCAAGCGTACGATTGTTTCTTGTAAAGTATTTGATCGCGGCTGCTGTACAGTCTTCGCAGGTCAGTCGCTCAACATAATCCCGAAACAGTAAGTACAGTCGCCAATCACCCTGCGCGGCCCATTCGCTCAGATCGATGGCGATGACTGTGCTATTGTTGGCTCGCAGCTTGCGGTCTTTAAGGAACTGCGATTTGGCTCGCTTGAGTTCCTCTTCGGTGATAGGTTGATCCGCGACGCCTTCAACACATCGAAGCAATGCTTCTTGCGCGGCTTCGATCGAATGGTCGACAGGTACCTGCGCTTCAAACTTGGCTGCGCCTGGATCGTGGAGCCCGTAACTTGAGGAAGCGGTACTAGAGGCCAGCTTGGGAATTACCAGCGATTGGTAGAGTCGACCTGTCGGTTCAGCCCCAAAGATGTACGCCAGAATCTCGACTGCGGCAAAGTCATAGTTTGCTCCGCAGGGTACGTGATACGAAGTGCAAACATACTGAGTGTTGCCAACGCGGCGGAGCACGACAGTTCGTTCGCCATCCTGAGCGGGTTCAGTGGTGTAGGTCGCATCCAACGGCTCTTCGGGAACAGGGAGGCAGCCAAAGTAGGCTTCGATGGCTGTCAGTGCTTCTTCAGTGTCAAATTTACCAGCCACAACCAACAAGCAATTGTCGGGGCGATAGAACTTGCGATAAAAGGAGCGTAGCTTCTCCACCGGTACGCGTTCGATGTCGGACTGGTTGCCGATCGTGGTTCGACCATAGTTGTGCCAATCGTAGGCAACGGATTGCACGCGCTGAGAGAGAATGCGTCGCGCGTTGTTCTCGCCGCGTTCGAACTCATTGCGTACGACGGTCATCTCCGAAGCGAAATCGTCAGCGCTGATCGAGCTGTTAACTAAGCGGTCCGATTCCAGGGCTAGCGCGAAGCGAAGATTCTCGCGGGCTTGGTCCTCTGTGACGGCTGGCAATGTCTCGTAGTAGTTGGTTCGGTCCAGCCACGTCGTCCCATTAAAGTCAGCTCCCCGAGCGTTCATCAATTCTGGAATGTTGCCATGGGTGGGCGTGCCTTTGAACAGCATGTGCTCGAGCAAGTGCGCCATGCCAGCTTCGCCGTATCCTTCGTGGCGCGAGCCCACGAAGACGGTCAAGTTAACGGTGACTAAGGACCTGCTAGCATCGGGAATGAGAAGGACTTGAAGGCCGTTGTCCAAGCGATATTCGCTAATGCCCTCGATGGTATGAATTGCTTTCACAAGTTGCCGCGCAAGAAAAGTGAGGAAGTCGATTTCCGGAATTTGTCGCTTGCCAAGTTTGATGAAGGATTAGTACCGCCGATGGACCGGATGAACTAGAACATCTTCACCAGAATCTGGCAGGAATTGGGGACAGCATTTTAGCGAACAGTCCCAATTAAACTTGGCCTCCTTGCGACAATTCCGCACCTTCGTCGCGACAAATGGTCTCTGGCAACGGACAAAAGGCCTATTGACAGGCAATTTATGGAAATGTCAGGGGAAATCGCAGGGTAGATAGGGCTGACGTGAGGTTGTCAGAGTGTCCAATGGTCGATAACCTTAAGCTGAAATATCGCCAGTGAAATAGAGATGAATTTGCCTCAGAGCATGGATTCATCGGCGCATCTTGTGATCGAATAGGAGTTCGTAAAGTGTACGTAGCAGCTTCGACGGATTGTTTTCCCGAATTGCACATGCCGGACGTAGCTGATCAGTTGGCTGACTTGGAATTCGCCACGATTGAGTTATCGCTCCGAGAAAATGGCGGACCATTGTCGCCAAGCCGCATTGATGAAGAGTTTGATACGGCCCTAAATTTGGCTCGCCGTAGTCATCGTTTGGAGGTCTGTTCCTACGACGTGCATATCGATGCGAAGGGCGAAGAGTACTACAAACAGTTCGACGCTATCTGCCGCTTTGGTAAGGCGACTAAAGTTGTCACGCTGACCGTTCCATCTGCCGAATTGGGAACACCGTTCAACGAAGAGGTCGAGCACCTGCAAAAGATGGTCGAAATTGCCGAAGGTGAAGGCGTCCGCGTGGCTATGAAGTCACACATCGGTTGCTTGAGCGAAGATCCCGACACAGTGAAGGTGTTGTGCGACAATGTCAAAGGTCTTGGCCTGACTCTTGATCCCAGTCACTATCATTGCGGTCCACATTCTCACAAGAATCTGGACAAGATCATGCCCTATGTCTTCCACACTCATTTGCGTGACTCCAAGAAGAACAAGTTGCAAGTTCGTGTCGGACAGGGCGAAATTGAATACGGCCGCGTTGTTCAGCAATTGGCTGCGGTCGGCTATACACATGCTTTAAGCATTCAGATTCCGCCGATGGCTGACTTGGATCAACGCAGCGAACTGCGCAAGCTCCGCCTGCTCCTGGAAACACTGCTGTAACACAAGCGACGCTCGTGAAGGAGCAATGAAACGGTGAGTAACGAAACTGTCAGTAACGAAAGCGCCTTTAGACCGCGATGTCCGACATGCCATATGATGTCGGACCCTGAAAAGGCGGCTAAGTTCTTGCCGTTTTGCAGTTTGCGATGTCGGATGATCGACTTGGGTCGTTGGCTAAACGAGGAGCATACGTTACCCTGCTCGGCTGGCGAAGATGAAGAGTCCGACAGCCCATCGTCGGGCGGTGTCAAACTGCCTCCGGGTTGGCATGACGAGTAAGAGCATTGCCGACCCGAGTCCACGTCTAGAGTTTCGTTGAATGCGAGCCATCCATGGAAGAAGTCCCCTTTGAAGATCGCACCGTTCCCCGAGTCGAAATAGACTGGGGGCGTTCCTTCTGGTGGTGGTATCCGATCAGCCGCGCGGTGCAACCGGCCATTCGTATGTCAAGCTTGCTGACTAGCGTATTGGCATTGTTGCTGCTTCGATTTGGGATCTTGCATGCAGTGGATTGGTTTAAGCCCTCAAGGGCAATGCGAGACCTTGTCACTCAGCTTTCCGAATTCCGTTTTTCCAGCCTTTCGACCCAAACCTTCCCTTCTGTTCCGTCGTTAGGCGTCGATGACATCGCTTTTGTGACCTTTGCCATTCTTTGGATTGCACTAATCGGGTCTCTATTCGGAGGCGTGCTTGCGCGCAGAGCCGCAGTTGAGCTTGGCCAGCGCACGATCGCTCCCTGGATTCGCTCGATTCAACTCGTGGGATCGAGAGCTGTTAGTTATCTCTGGGCTGCTGGAATGCACATCGTAGGAGCAGTGGCATTGGTAGCTCCGATCGCATTGTTGGGTTGGTTTGCAAAATTGGGTTCCATTCCTGCTGTCATTTCGGGGATACTCTTGATCGCGGTTTGTCTGCCGTTGATCTTCGCCATCGGTCGAATTCTGATGAGCCTGATCTTCTGTTACCCGCTGAGCGTTTGCGCGATTAGCGTGGAGAAGAAGGCCGATGCGTTTGAAGGCTTCAGCCGATCCAATGCTTACCTGTTTCAAAGGCCAGTACTGACCGTCGTTTGTGTTGCCTTGCTTTACTTGTTTGGGCTAGTTGGCGCGTTCCTGGTTAATTGGACCGTGCAGTTGGGCTGGGGATTAATCCAGCAGACGTTCAGCGCTACCAGCGGGCATGCCTACCCGGCCGTCGATACTTATTTGGGCGCTGGTGATTGGATTGCCAAGAATTTGATTTTCGCCTTCGGCTTCAGCTATTTCTGGTCTGCTTCAGCCGGCTTGTATCTTGTCCTTCGAAAGTGCGTCGACAACACGGACCTCGATGAGATGGACTTGATGGAAAGCGAGATCGAGCAAAATCCGCCGAAGATCCCAACCACTTCGCAGCCAGCAACGAAAAGTGCAGCTTCAGGTAGCGGCCCAAGCAGTAGCGAAGCTGGTGGTGAGCCTGAGAAGAGCGAGCCTAGTGGCGGAGAAAATGGTGCTAGCCAGACTAGTGCCGACGACCCGAACTAGAAATTGTTGCGGCGAAACGGAAGAAGGCAGCGGACGGCACATGGAATGTGCCTGCTACTCAATCCCAGCCTGATTTCCGCGAGCTCTTCTTGTCGGACTTGGCCTTCTTGTCGTTTAGCCGACGGGCCTTAGCGGCTTTGGATGGCTTGGTCGCAATTCTGCGTTTAGGAGCGACCAAGGACTGGCGAATCATGTCGACGAGCTTCTTTTCGCAAGTCTCGATATTCGATGGTTGGTCGCGATGCTCCTGCGACTGAATTACGATCTCGCCTTCCTCGGTAAAGTACCGGGCGGCCTTTCGTTGAAAGCGCTTCCAGGCTGCTTCGGGCAAGAAATCGATCGGTGGAATCCAGCGTAGAGTCGCTTTGGAGTTGACCTTGTTGACATTCTGACCGCCAGGCCCGCTGCTCCTGGAGAACGACCAGGTAAGCTGGCCCTCAGGAATGCTCAGTCGTTCGTTGATGAAAATGTCGCTCATGGGAGAACCTTGGTGTCTATTACGACTGCAACGGACCCAGGTTCGCAGACTACTTGGACTGTCGTCGAGTGGACACGATCAAGCCGCTGGCTGCAACCTTGTTGCTTTCGACGGTAACCAGAGGTTGAAAGGCGGCTTCCAGCTCGTGCAGTTGGTCATCCAGCCACTCGTCAAGCTCGTGCGTAGCTACAAGAAGCTCCGTACGCTCGAGTCGGCCTTGAAGCCAGGACCATCCAGCGGCAAGTTGGGAACTTGGATTAGGAAGTTGATCTGAGTAAGCCATGGTAGCTCGACCCCTGAATCGTGTAACTGAATCCTCTTGTGTCGGTCGTCAAACTCTTAGACAACATTGGTGTCAAAAAGTTCGCTAGCAAATTCTCGATGCATTTCCTGTGCCAAGGGTGATCTGCAAAACGGACAAAAGCTCGGTTCTAAAGTCCTAACCGCAGAAAACCTTGGCTCTTCAACCAAATTGCTAGCGAAAGTTGTCTTTCATTTGCTGGCTGGGGGAGCTTCCAACGAAAACGGTGCTATCCGTATGGCGAGCTATCTTCGAAACAGTGATGCAAAAACGCAACACCTAATTTCCGCGGTAGTCGATTTGAAATCGAAATTGTTCAAAGCGACTTCGTGGGGGTCTAGCTGGCGCAATTGAGCCGCCCAACCCTGAAACTACCTTGCTCGGGAGTTGTCTCTGAGCGGGCCGATCTGATTGATTCAACAAGTTTCGCGGGGCAAATTGTTTAACGGCAAGCCGTAGGCGACTGCGAACTGGACGGCGAATGCGAACAGTCGCCTCCGGCTTGCCGTTAAACGAAATCGCCAATCAACTGACTCGTGGGTAGCTGCCCGATGAGAATCACTCGAGTCAGTCTTGATCGACTTCCACCAGCTTCAACTTGCTCCCTGCGCCGGTTCGAATGGAAACGGATGATTTGGGGACATCCAGTTCGTCAGCGACAAGACGGATCAGTTCAGCGTTGGCCTTGCCATCTACAGGTGGAGCTTTGATGAATGCGATCCAAGTACCGTCGGGCTGTTTTTCTAGAGCGCTTTTCTTCGCGTTCGGTTTGACCTTGACCTGCAGTATCATTCCTCGACCTGGTCCACATAATCGCCGTAACCTTGGGCGATCATTTCATCGCGAGGAACGAAGCGTAGCGAAGCCGAGTTGATGCAGTAGCGCAAGCCGCCTCGGTCGCGCGGACCGTCTGGAAAGACGTGACCCAAGTGACTATCGCCGTGCGCACTGCGAACTTCTACGCGATGCATGCCATGGGAAACGTCTTCGATCTCGACCACATGAGCCGGAATGATCGGCTTCACAAAACTTGGCCAGCCACAGCCCGATTCGTATTTGTCCGAAGAAGCAAACAGGGGTTCACCCGAGACAATGTCGACGTAGATTCCTGGTTCTTTGTTGTGCAGGTACTCACCAGTGCCAGGCCGCTCCGTGCCGCTCTGCTGTGTCACTCGGAATTGCTCGGGAGTCAGCTTCTTTATGGCTTCATCCGTCTTTTTGTAACCCGTCATATTAGCAGCCTTTGCGGTTGAGCGAATGTATGGACGTTGCGCGGGAGTTTAGCGAGCGAATCAGGCGTCGATCAATTCTTGCAATGCTTGAAGCACTTGCGTGTCATGTCCATCGACTTGGACGCGTTTCCAAACTTTGAACACCTTGCCAGCTTCGTCGATGATAAACGTGCTGCGCTGAATCCCCATCGATTTATTGCCGTACATGTTCTTCTCGCGCCAAGCTCCATAGGCTTCGCTGACCGCGTTGTCGGTATCGGCCAGGAGTCGGAAATTGAGTTCGAACTTGTCGCGGAACTTCGCGTGCGATTCGACTGTATCCGTACTGACACCAAGGACTACTGCTCCCAAGGCTTGAAGCTCGGCTTTACGATCGCGAAACGCACAGGCCTCTTTGGTACAGCCGGGAGTGTTGTCGCGAGGATAGAAGTAAAGCACGACAGGCGAGCCCTTCAATTCACTCAGCTTGACCTTCTTGCCTTGGTCATCCTGCAAAGTAAAGGCCGGCGCCTTTGCACCGGGTTCAATCCAATCGGCCATGTTCGC
>CAUJKA010000250.1 GCA_963204965.1 Planctomycetota bacterium
CTGATAACCCGTGTGCTTTTTTCCCTTTTGTTGTGGACGTGTTAACGAGTCCTGTCACACGGTTATTGGGGGTACTCTTCACCTCGTCCACTACCGGCGCTGATGGCAACCGGATTTCTGATTCTGAAGCATCGGCGCCGAAGGTTGTTCAGCAATCCTGAGAAGATTTTACCATGACCAAACGCGACTCCTTCTTGCTGCGAATCGACCCAACGCTGCTGAACGAGCTGAAACGCTGGGCCGATGCGGAGTTGCGGTCTACGAACGCTCATATCGAATACTTGTTGCGAAAGGCATTGATGGACGCTGGCCGAAAGGCTGCCTCGTCAAATCAACCTTCCTCACCCGGTCCAACAACCTCGTCGAGTCAAGCAGTCGAACCCAGTGATCAGGACGATTCTGACACGCCATAATCAGGGCGTCACGATATGGAGCCCATCCCGGAATCGCGTTAGGAACGTCCCGTTCACGAGTCCTCAGCGGTATCTGAACCAGCCGTGTCTTCCGTGATCTCCGTGTACAATTCCCCGATCCAGATGATTGGACACGGAAGGCACGGAGGACTCGGCGAAAACCAATCGGTATTTCGTTTGGGCCGTTTCACCAGTGCCGCCATCCTGTCCAAGAACACCGCCCGCTAGGTCTCCTTACTGGACGTTCTCTTGTCAAGGTCAGCTAATCTCCCGTTGCAAAAAAGAATTCGATTCGCCAAGTCACCAAGAGTCCGCTTGGTGGAACTCCGAACCTTTTGCAGTCATTACACCGAAGGAGGTTTTGCGGCTACAATGTCGGGTCACTCGCCTTGTTCCTGAGCTTGTCGACTAAAGCAGGTCTTTCGAGCATCATTCAACGGACAGGGATTCCCCCGCTCTTGCTACGATCGTTCACCCTTTCGAGTCGAAAATGATCCTTTCCGGCGAAGAGATTAAGAAGAGACTTGGTTCCGACCTTCAAATTGATCCCTTCAATCCTGATCAATTGAACCCCAACAGCTATAACCTGACTCTTCACAACGAACTGTTGGTGTACGAAGAGGTTGTGTTGGACATCAAACAGCCGAACCGATATCGGCGGATCGAGATTCCCGAAGCCGGATTGGTGCTCAGCCCGAACCAAATCTATCTAGGCAGAACGATCGAACACACCGAAACTCACAATCTCGTTCCGATGATCGAAGGACGAAGTTCCCTGGGGCGATTGGGGCTTTTTGTCCACGTGACTTCGGGTTTCGGCGACGTCGGCTTCAAAGGCTATTGGACGTTGGAGATGTTTGCTGTACAGCCGATTCGAATCTATCCAGGCATCCAAATCTGCCAGATCATCTACCACTCTCTGGTTGGCGAAGTAAGCGAATACTGTTCCAGCAAGTACCAAAACAATTCTGACATCCAGCCAAGTCTGCTCTACAAAGAGTTCGGCGGAAGCGATGACGATCAGCAGCTAAAGCTTAACTTTTAGAGTTGTGTAAGCTAGACTTGAGTAGCTGGTCTGCATTCGAGCAAGTGGGGCTGCTTTCGAGCAAGTAGGAAACGATTCGCAAGGGGACGTAACTTGAGTGAAGATCCAAATCGCTTAACTCGACGAAAGATCCCTTCGACACTGCTGGCCATCGAGCGAAGTAAGTTCCCTGCGTGGTTAATGTCGTTGTGCTTGCACACAGTTGTCATTCTGACGCTTGCTGTGCTTTGGACCCCTGCCCCGCGCGGAACGGGTGGCGAGCGTGGTGGTCCTGTAGGCATCGCTATCGTCGTCGATAACGCTGGAGCGGATTCGTACATTCTCAGCGGTGAACAAGATTCCGCCGAAGGATCGTCCTCCAGTTCAGCCAGTAGTGCTGCACTTGCCTCTCTGCCAGGCACGACGGGTTCAGGTGAGGCTCTGGCTAGCGAGCTGAAAGGACTATTGCCCACGACCGATGGCGCAGGATCGGGAGTCGCTGCTGGCGATGTTGGACTTGGTTCAGGCAACTCGCAATTGCCTAACAATGGTCGCGGATCGGGATCGAAGGTCAAGACAAACGTCTTTGGGATCGAAGGCGAGGGCTCGCGGTTCCTCTACGTTTTCGATCGTTCCGCCAGCATGCTGGGCTTTGAAGAAAAGCCGCTCAAGCGTGCCAAGGAGGAACTTGTAAACAGCCTCAAATCGCTCGGCGAAACGCATCAATTTCAGATCGTGTTCTATAACGACCATCCCACACCATTCGGTGGCAGTCAGCGACCGAAGATGCTTCGCGGTGAGGACCAACAGAAAGAACAAGCGATCCGCTTCGTCAAGAACATCAGCGGTGATGGTGGCACGAATCACGTCGACGCACTCAACATGGCATTAGCGATGAATCCCGACGTTATCTTCTTTCTCACCGACGCTGATGACAATCCCGGTGCTCAAAAGATTGAACGCATCACGAATCGAGCCGACCAGATTGGAGCAACGATTCACTGCATCCAATTTGGAGACGGCAATCCATCGTTCGGCAGCAATTGGATTCAGCGGCTAGCCGAACAGACGCGTGGAAAGTTCAAGTACATCGACGTAAATCAGCTTTGATGGTAGTGGGATTCGCCAGAATTCCTGCCTGCTTTAATCGTCGTGGGATTCGCCAGAATTCCGGCTCGAAACATAGTGGGATTCGGACACGTCTCGCCAATCGCCGCAACTAGTTAATTAGCTCCGCCTAGTAACTCAATATCTTTTAGGCTCAGCTTGGCGAGGCGGAGCCTCGAAGACAGTGCGTTCCAAGGCAGAGCCTCGGAACGAGGTGCTTTGCCAGAATTCCCGAATAGTGTTAGACGAAATCAAATTCGTCAGATCCCCAATCAACTGGAATTCTGGCGAATCCCACTACTTGAAAACTCTAATACGAAACATCGTCGAAGCGTTGGAGATACGATTCGAATCCTTGAACTCCAGCATCGCGAAGATACTCGTATTCGATTTGACGCATTTGAGTTCGAGCCTCAGGATCGATGTCATCCAGGCCGACGATGTGCAGCATGCCGTGAAGGACGTAAAGCACAACTTCATCCGCGGGTTGCCAACCGGCAGTCTCGCTCAAACGCTCGGCTGTGTCCCAGCTCGCTATGACCTCTCCGCTGGCCTGCGGCCCAGGTTCGAATGCGAAGGTAATCACGTCGGTTGGCCAATCATGCTCCAAGTGCTCGCGATTGAGTCGATGAATGGTAGAGTCGTCAACAATCGAGATGCTTACGCTCAGCCGCTCGAGAGCAAACCGGTTCGCGATCCATTGTGCCGCGTGATGGAAACGAGCTGTTAACTGCGTTTCCAAGGGATCGCCAAGAGTCGACAGATGAAATCCAATTTCCAGTTCGATGCTGTCCATTGCTCTCTTCGTTAAGCCGAGGCTTGTCCGCTGTATTTGATGCGGCCGTGATAGATTGCTGTCAGAGATTTGACCAACGAGTTCTTCACTTGGTCTAACTGCTGAAGAGTCAAGCCGCATTCGTCAAACTGGCCATCCAGCAACTTGTTCATGGCAATCTTGTCGACCAAGTTTTGCAGTCGTGACGCGGTTGGTTCCACTAAAGTTCGGCTAGCGCTTTCCACCGAGTCTGCCAGCATCAATACCGCAGCCTCAAGCGTTTGTGGTTTAGGGCCGGGATAACGGAACGAAGTTTCCGAAACCTCTTCCTTGTTCGGATCTTCTTGGCTGCGCTTGGTCGCTTCTCGGTAGAAGTACTCGACCAGCGTCGTTCCGTGGTGTTGTTCGATGAAGTCGACGATTCGTTGTGGCAAGTGATGCTGTCGCGCCAAGTCAGCGCCGTCTTTAACGTGTGCAATAATGACCAAGGTGCTCATCGCTGGCTGCAACGTGTCGTGGCAGTTAGCGCCTTGATCTTGATTCTCGACGAAGTAGTTTGGCTTGAACATCTTGCCGATGTCGTGGAAGTAGGCACCTACGCGAGTCAATAAACCATGCGCCCCGATCGAATCCGCAGCCGCTTCAGCAATCGCAGCGACGTTGATCGAGTGGTTATAAGTTCCAGGTGCTCGCTGAGCTAACTGTCTGAGCAATGGGTGACTTGCATCACCGAGTTCCAGCAAGCTCAAGTCCGTTTGCACGCCGAAGATACGCTCTAAGAACGGCAGAAGTCCAGCAACCAAGGCCGCCGCAAGTA
>CAUJKA010000251.1 GCA_963204965.1 Planctomycetota bacterium
GTGTTTTGTGTGAAGGACCCCTGCACACGCCCTACGAAGAACCGGCTGTAGGGTGTGTGCCGCGTGCGATTTCTGCCAATTATCTTTGCACCACAGCAGAGTCTAGGATGATCGTGCACTCTGAGTTATCAAGCGACCGCACGCGGAACACACCATTGGGTAGCTAGAAGATACGGCAATTGCGAGACATGGCGTGTTACGAGGTCAGTCACCCGTTGTTCATGCTCTCCGGCTTCGCTTTGCTGTACAATTTGCGCGAAGTGAATTGTGTTAATGACCTCTGCACACGCCCTACGAAAAACCGACTATGTCCGACAAAATTGAAGAGTTCCTCGGAGCCAAAGTTTTCGCAGTAGCTGGTGCTTCTAAAGATCCAACCAAATATGGTTACAAGGTCTTCGTGGCGCTCAAGTCTTCGGGGAGAGAGGTCTTCCCGCTCAATCCAAATGCAAGTGAGATCGATGGAACGAAGGCGTTCGCAGACCTAGCAAGCTTGCCGCAAGTTCCCGAAGCTCTATCGCTGGTCACACCTCCAGGCGTAACGCGACAAGTCGTCCAACAAGCGATCGCAGTGGGCGTCAAGATTCTGTGGATGCAACCCGGCGCGGAGGACTCGCAAGCAAGTCAAGCTGCGCGCGATGCAGGACTTACCGTCATCGATGATGGTAGCTGTGTCTTGGTTGCGTTGGCCTTGGAAGCTGGTCGGATAAAGAGAAGCTGATAGTTTGCTTTGGCCTCGGTAGCAACGAAGTGCGATTCTTACTTTAGCTTCGCAGTTGTAGACCAAGCGGAAGTGAATCGCCCAAGATCTCTGAAGCCTCTTCGCCAGCCAATGCGCCGCCTTCGCGGACCAACTGCTGGTAATGTGCCGACGCGCCACGCAACTCCAACTTGCGAAGCACTTGCTTCCTCAAAGCGTCAGAAATGTCTCGATAGCGGTCACCCACTTTGCGACAGCTCTGCATTAAGACCAGATCGTAATTCGAGTCGTCCAGTTCAAGACTCAACAGCCTTTCAACCCAGCGCTCTGAATCTGCTGTGTCGATGACGCAGTTCAGCGGTCCGTATGATGGCTGTCGCGCGGCAAGACGGGCTAGGCACCAACACAAGGCTCCGTGGCAAGCTTGGTATTTTGACGAGCTCAATAGATCAAGACACCACGTTCCAAGTTGCGTCTTGTCCAACTTGCTGAGCAGTTCCAGTGATCCTGCAAGTCGAAGAAGTTCGATCAGCTCTTGCGGATTGGCCGCAGCCCCTTTGCCTCGTTTTGATGGATCGAGTACTTGGCGTAAAGGGCCAGCGATTTGCTGGTAAACGGTCAGTTGCTGACCAGCCGTAAAGCCACCAGCTATTCTCCGCCAAAGTATGAACGCTTCATTGCGCGAGCTTGGTGTGGCATAGTTTAATTTGCCGTGCACATGTCGCCACGACTCAGCAACGCGCCAATCATCGGCAGCCATTCCATACCCAGGCCGCAAGGTGTAGCCCAATAGGTTTAGCCATCGCGCTTCATGTTCTGGGCTCTTCTTTCGCCCCTCGCGGAGATCGATCAACGTCTGCCACATAGTGCGCAGCAATTGCGGCGGCCATTCGCTGCGGCTAAGGCCAAGGGCCTGAGTCAATTCGCTTAAGACCTTGGACGTTTTGATGGGTTTGTCGGTGGTTCCGAAGGTTCGCTGAAGGATCTCGCGGACTAATTGCTCGGTTCCATCATCCAGAATCCCCGCTTGGTTGGCAGTGGCTTCGCGAAGTTGATGGTCGGTTTGCGTGCTACCGCGAATATCAAATTCTAACTTCCAGCGGCCGCTGGGGCGGACTTCAGTAGAATCCACTGACGCTGGTGTTGCCAAGGATTGACACCACATTTGCAACGTACCAATTTGGCTTAGCTCAATATGCAATTGCACGGGCAAAAGTTCTTTGCGCTTCTTACCTACAACGTCTAGAACGGTACGTATCGGAGGCAGGTAGGAGAACTCTTCGGCAACAATGCTCACACGAGCCCCCACGGCATCGGCAAGTCGCGTACTCGAATAGAGAATCGGGAACTGGACTGGCTGTCCCACGATCAATTGCAGCGTTTGCTCCAGCGTGTATTGATCCCCAGGACTGGCCGACCCAGGTACTAAGCACACGGCTTCAGGTGGATCGGTCGAAACTTGCAAGTAATACGAGCAAGCTAACTTGGCCTCAATCTCAACGCCCAAGCCTCGTTTGACTCGTGCGAAGTATGCTGCTCCGTAGGCGACCGCCAGATCCAGTCGCTCGCCGTCAAGAACTCCAGGCTTCCAATCTTCAGCGATAGTTCCTTTGCCCGCAAACCAACTGGCAACGCAATCGACGATCCGATCGGCAATCTGCGTACTGGTAAGCACACCACCATTGAACAATATCCAATCCGGTCGCGCGGCACCGATGTCGTCGAGCGATTTCAATTCATCATCGGTTCGACCCGCGGTGCGATGATCCCACAAGAATGCAGCGAGATGTCCGGTTACTGCTGGATCGCTGGCGTACGGCAATCCAAACTCTTGAAAGCCTGTCGCTTGTTGAAGCGGACGATGACTCAATTCGCACTGCGGAAAGAAACCATCGATCACCGCTGTTTGAACTTCATCGCCCGTGATTTCAACCTGGCTTCCACCACCGATCAATCGCGATCCCGATGAAGGCAAGTGAATCGTAAAGCTGCTAGGGGGATTGTCGCCTAGAAGTGTTTCTTTGGCTGTGCGACAAGCGGCCAGCAATGCGTCCCAGCTTCGTGGCGGAAGCGCTTTGCCGGGTTTCAACTTATTCTCGCTCAAACGAGCAAGCGCCAAGTCGATGTTGTCGCCACCCAAGATCAGGTGCTGACCGACAGCCACGCGATGTAGAGTCAGTCGCTGTTGATGCAGTTGATTGATCGTCGATTGATCGGGCGATTTTCCAACTTGATTTGCTGTGGTGCCCTGCCCTGCTCCAGAACCTGCTCCAGACGTCAGACCGTTTTCTAAATCAGCGGTGCTCGTGTCTTTCGCGCCGCTCGCCTCGCGGACGCGAATCAAAGTAAAGTCTGTCGTACCGCCGCCGATGTCGCAAACCAAAATGGTCTGACCGGCTTTGACCTTGCTTTCCCAGTTATCATCATGTCTCGCCAGCCAAGCGTAGAAGGCGGCTTGCGGCTCTTCGATCGGCATGATTCGTTCGAGCCCCGCTAGCTTAGCGGCTTCGATTGTCAACTGTCGAGCGACTTGATCGAACGACGCAGGTAGGGTGATCACCAAGTCTTGCGAAGCCAACGGGTAGTCAGGAAATTGTTTGTCCCAAGCTTCGCGAATTCGTTTGAGATAGGAGCTGCTTGCGACAACAGGCGAGATCTTTTCGACGCCCGAATCGCATTGCCAAGGAAGAATGGCGCTGCTTCGATCGACCCCGGCATGACACAACCAGCTCTTCGCCGAGCCGATCAACCTTCCAGGCAACTGTGCACCACGCTCGCGTGCAAATACACCGACGATGGCAGCTTGATTCCCAAGCGAGGCCAACTCTTCCTTGAGCGGTTGATAGTGAAAGGAGGGCAACAGTTCGCGGGCTTCGTCAACACCCAAGTCGACCCACTGGCTTACGCGAAAGCACCGAATCTTGCCACTAGGTTCATTCGTATCGACATAAGCCACTGCACAATTGGTTGTGCCAAGATCAATTCCGACGACATATCGGCTTAACTGCTGTTGAAACCCGTCGACTACATCGCTCACGTTCCAGCAGCCTCCGAATTCTCTCGGACGTTGAATTCAAGCTTCCAGGCCTCATCATTGCGACTGCTCTTGCACCAAAGCTCTAGCATGCCAAGTTCGGTGATGCGACTTTGAAAGCGAACCGGTACAAAGCCTTCCTCGGGAGCTTCGCTAACATCCAAGCTAAGTTCCATCGGTGCCGTTTCCATCAATTCTTCTTCGTCCCAGAATCGCAACGTGCTTCCGACCTTGTCGTCCTTGCGAACCGCCGAAGAGAAAAAGCGGAACTTGGCTGGACGTCCCACGACAAGACCAACCTCGCGACCTGGTACGTCGGCGTGACTGCCTTCCTCCATGCCAAACGGAACAACACAAACGGCTTGAAGTGGTCGTGGCATACCGGGGACTGCTAAGCCCGAAGTCTCAATGCCGATGTAATAGCTTCTCGCGGTTCCGCCGCGCACGCGAACACCACCGCGAAGTTTAGCCCAGCCGTAGTGAGCAGCACCGCGGGCTACGGCATAATCCAAATCCTCGGGGCCACCCAATAGTTCCAGCGGGCCTTGAGTCCACGAACCAACAACGCTCTGCAATCGATCGCGCAGTGCGCTACTTTTAAAAACGCCACCATTCAACAACAGCGAGAGCTTATGCTCGGACTGGACATGGTTAAGCGTAACGAAGGCGGCCACATGTCGAGTGATTGCCGTGTCGGGTTCAAAGGGCAGCCCCAACTCTTGCAAGCCTGTGATTTGATCTCGCAGCGGCTGCGAATCGCGGTCGCATTGCGGAAAGAATCCATCGACCAAGAGATGCTGGACTTCGTCGCGAGTCACTTCGACACTGACCGTTCCGCCGATCAAGCGCGAGCCCCGTCCGAGAACAGAAATCGTCTCAGTCTCGCGACCTCCTGGTGCCAGTAATGACTCTTTGGCTCGCCGACATGAATGCCACAATGAAATGGATTGCCATGGGTTAAGCTTAACGCCCTTTTCGGCGAAGCGAGCGGTGACAAAGTGAGCCAACGCCAGGTCCATGTTATCGCCGCCGACCAACAAATGGTTGCCCACGGCCAATCGACGCAGGACCAATTGCCCTTGCTCGCTTTCAACGCGTACCAGCGTCAAGTCGGTTGTACCGCCACCAACGTCACAAACTAAAAGGTGGTCGCCTTCCTTTGCGGACTTGCGCCAACTATCGCCGGTCTTTTCCATCCAATGGTAAACCGCTGCAACGGGTTCTTCCAAAAGGATAAAGTCTTTGGGCAGTCCAGCTCCCAAGGCGGCTTCACGAGTCAACTCGCGCGCGGCCATGTCGAACGAAGCTGGAACAGTCAGCGTTACAAGCTGGTCACCCAAAGGCGCGTCTGGAAACTGCGAGTTCCAAGCATCAACCATTTGTCGCAGCAGCAATCGTGAAGCCGTGACTGGTGAAAACTTCGCAACATCATCGGCACCGCCCCAAGGCAGAATGGCCGAGTGTCGATCGACACCACCATGACACAGCCAACTCTTGGCGGCGACAATCGTTCGATCGGGTTGTTCGGCAGATATGTCTCTCGCATAACTACCGTTTACCGTAGGGTAGCTGGCATGATCGGGCAGATCAAAGGCGCCCGACTCGGCCTCCGCGTCACTGGGGATGTACAAGAAGCTTGGTAGCGATTCTCGCGATTCGGTCTGTTGCGGCGCGATGAATTGAGTTAGCTTCAGCAGCGCGACGTTGGGCTGGTCTTGTTGAAGATCGCTGTATGCAACCACGCAGTTAGTCGTTCCGAGATCAATGCCGATGGAATATCGTTGAGTCATGACTTACCCGACTTCCACTTCTGTCGGAGCCAAGATCATCGCATCGTTTTTGTCTCCCTGCCATGTAGGAAGGTCGCACTTCGTTGCTTTCCAGCCGCGGTGAACGACAGTTCCTTTTGCACCTTGCGTCTTTCCAACCAATCGCAGCCGAGCCGGGGAGTGGCTCGACGGTATCTCCAGCGTTGCTCCTTCCTCTTGATCGTTCAGAGGAGCGATCTCAAACATCCGGTCCATTGTCTTGCGACAGTCACGCAGTACTTCTCGCGCGGCAGCGCCGATCTGCTGGTCGGTGAATTGATCGAGCGGCTCGCAAACCAAGTCGACAAATCGGGCTTCACGTTGCAGTGTGCTCAATAGCGTCAGAGCCTCACTGCGCGATGGCGCAGCGGGTTTCACCACCGGCTTAGGCTTTTCGGCTTCAGGTGTCGAAGCTGATGTCGAAACCGGACCTGGAAGTGTGCCGACGGGACGATCCGACAAGGCTTGTCGAATGCGTTCGGCTGACTGACTGTTAAAAAGCGCCGCGAAAAAGGCTTTGAAAGCGACCCCAATGGCCATTGGAAAATCCGTACAAAACAAGGATGAATCGAAGAAGGCCTATTGTAGCCAGACCAACCCATAGGAGTAGGGTCTTCGCGACGTCAACCCTACATTTCCCGGACCGCAGCGACGATATGGTGGTCGTCCTCGGGGTGTACAAAACGCAAATCGATCATCAGCTTGCCATCCTGTAGACGAGCCTCGATCCCAGGTCGCTCGGCGGTCGATTTCTTAAGATGTTGGTAAAGCACGTTTGCATCGGAGGAGACCTCGACAGCGATGACACTGTTGCTCAAGCGGTACTGATCCCATGGGGAAGCACCTAACGTGTGTTGACTATCAGTCACCGTGGCGGTTTGGATTGGCCCGACACCTTGCAATTGTACTGCCAGTCGCTGACATCGATTTTTGAGATTCTCGGGATTGACCGAAAGTGCTCCGACGGAGCCTCCGTCGACTTCATCGTCCAAGCAGGCCAGTTGCAAGGCCAAAAGATTGGCCGCGATCCCCGCGCATTCCATTTCGACTCCCAACACGGCGGATTGAGCGGCAATGATCGGAGCGAATTGAGGATCACCAACACACAATACGCCTCGGGAACCACCGCAAAGGAAGTGCGTTGGGAGCAGCACAAAGTCTGCACTTTGGTCAAGCCGATCGACAGGATGCGGGAATCCAACCGATTCACACAATTTGCGATTCATGCAACCGTCAATCAACAACTCAACCACCTTGGCACCGTGCGCTCGAGCCACAGAGATTGCCGCTGATCGATGACTCTCTCGCAACTCGCGCGGTAACGTCGACGGGCTAACTAAGACGATCACGCTTGAACTATTCGAAGAAAGGGCGATCGTCCAGTCGCTTTCTGTGGCCGCGTTGGTGGCTCCAACTTCCTGCACGCTACTTCCAAATGCAGCCAACATGGCTCGAACATCGCCGAACCCAGCGACTCGAACACAATCGCAGCGCGCGATCAAAACGTTCTTTCCTAACGCTCGGCTGACGATCTGCAAAGCTGCCAAAGGTTCAGTCAACCAAAGCGATGTGCGAGTACCAAACATACGTTCAAGACCCGCGGTCGAACGCTTGATGTGTTCAGGACGATCTTGAAACGCTGAATTGATTCGTGCCCAAGACAGTCCGACCGACGGAATCATTGGTGCGCGATCTAATTGTGATGGGAACAGCGAGCCCGTCGAGTTGATCCAATGTTCGGTCGAAGCGTGGCTGTCCGCCAGCGAACCTAACCACGTCTTGGCCTGTTGCCAAGCATCTTGAACCTGCTCGAGTGGATTGAGTTCCTTGATACCAACTTTTCCGAGCGCGTCGCGCAAGCGGCCCGAAAGGTCGGGGCGTTGTAGAAGGTCGACAACTTTTTCGTAGGCTCCCAAAGGCAGCAGGTCTTCTAGTCGCGTTGGAATTTTCGCCATCACTCTTGCTCGTTTTTTGTTAGTTATGCCAATTATGCCGGTTGCGCAAAGCATCCGGTTGGATTAGCTTCAAAAATTAAAATCTCAGTTGGGAAATGGCCACTTCGGGCTATCGCGGTCCTAAATTTGACTACTTAAACTTTCGAAAAGTCTGAGTCGCCCGTGTTTGGTTCGCCAAATAACTCTCAGGACCCTTTGGATCATGTCAGACCACCGCGGCTTCGTGCCCATAAGTATGGCAACACTGCTGCCAAGTGCAATGCTTGGTATTGATGTGTTTGTCCGTTCCGCGCCAGGACTACCTTCCGCTAAGCTCTTCGCCAGCGACGAACCTGTGTGCGAATCTAAGTTACGAGACTATTGTAACGCAGGCGTTACCAGCGCCTTCATCGACGTTGAAGATCGCCATAAGTATCAGTCTTACTTGCAACGAAACTGGCATCTACTGCTAGAAGACAGTCAAACGCCACTCGAGAATCGCCTTGAAATCATGGGCGATGTTGTTCGAGGAGTTATCGATAAGCAGTTGCAAGGCGGTGACATCCAAAGCTTGATCAAGGCCAGCAATCAAGTTGCGGAAACAGCAGTTAAGTTGATTAGCACCAATGAAGTGGCACTCAGTCAACTGTGTGCAGTACTGCATCACGACTATGGAACCTTCACTCATTCGGCCAACGTTTCATTTTATGCGGTGATGTTGGCCAAGCAACTTGGTTATGACCAGGTCGAACAGCATGAAGTCGCTGTAGGAGCTCTGCTACATGATGTCGGCAAGATGGAAATTGATTCGGGCATCATCAACAAGCCCGGACCGTTGAACTTACAAGAGATGAACGCGATGAAGCGTCATCCCATAATTGGATTCGAGAAGCTGGTCCATCGCGAAGATGTGTCCTTTGGTCAGTTGATGATGACTTACCAGCATCATGAACGCGTTGATGGCAGTGGTTATCCCTGTGCAATTCCAGGAGACTTGATTCATCCCTACGGACGCCTGTGCGCGATCGTGGATGTCTTTGAAGCGCTCACGTCTCAACGACCTTATCGCAAGCCGATGGAGATCGAAAAGGCGATGGATTTCATGACCAGCAAACGCGGAACAGACTTTGATGCCGATATGTTAGATGTGTGGGTTGAGTTAACCAACAAAGAGGAGGTGAATTATGAACAGTAGCCCGATGCTTGTTCAACTTCCGGCCGACATTCGTGCACGAGTTCAGTCGCCTTCCACAACACTTGACCAGTGTTTTGAAAATCGCACTAGCAATCGACTCAATGTTTTGCTGGAAGGCAACATAACAATCCTCTCTACGCCGACGGCTCTGCGAGACAACTTGGAACTTAGCGCTAGTCGCCAGAACTCTCATGTTGTAGTCAAGGATCTCTCTCGAACTGGAGTCGGAATCTACTATCACGAGCAGCTCTTCCCGCTTGAAAAGATACAAGTCGAGTTGCAGCATCGAAGATTGACCGCCATTGTAGTTCGCTGTCGCTACCTTGGACCTAAGTGCTTTGAAGTTGGTGCCAAGGTAATCTCGGTTCAATCAAACCTATAGTAACGTCTGAACGAACTTTTCCGATTGTAGCACGACTAGACTCACACTCTCGCGGTGATTTCTTGTTCGAAGCGCATCGAGTGACCTATGGTTTGTGAAGCCATTTGTCGAAATCCGTTCAACGCTCTTCGCGCCAGTAAAGTACCATGACCGACTTTCGTATTAAGCACGTTAACTCGCCGCTAAAAGCCATTCAGCGTACCTGCGATGCAGTAACAATCAGCGTCTCGTTGTATGCCAGTCAATGGCTTGTTGGCCAACACCCGAGCCAAAGCTCCGTTGGCGCGATTGCGATTTCGGTAGTGTTTTATCTAATCGTCAGCGAGCTAACGGGCCAGGAAGCGTCGCGTAGAAGTGCCAATCGAGAACTCGCTCGCATTCTGATTAACTGGGCCTTGACCGTATGTTGTCTAGCTTTCGTTGCGTTCTTCACGCGACAAGGCGAGTACTTTGCGCGAAGTAGTATCTTTGGTTGGATTGTATTGACCGGTTCAAGCTTGGGCTTGGTTCATATGCTGTTCCGTATTGGCTTGGACATGCTGTTCTCGTCCAGTTGGACACGTCGCCGATGTGCTGTCGCGGGTCTTAATGAACTAGGCTCGCAACTGCTTCTCAACGCTCGTAGCAGCCCAGAGTGCGGGCTTGAAATTGTTGGCTTCTACGACGATCGCATCAAGTCCCGCAATGAACTGAGCGATGAAGTCAACGAGCTCTTCCGCGGCAAGCTTGATCAATTGGTTATTAATGCCAAGATGGGCAGAATCGATACCGTGTTCGTTACACTTCCGATGCGAGCCGAGTCGCGAATTCGCTGGTTGCTAGATCAGTTGGCGGATACGACGGCGAGCGTCTACATCGTTCCAGACTTCTTCGTATTCGAGTTGCTTCATTCCCGATGGAACTCGATCGGTGGATTGCCCGCGGTATCCGTGTTTGAATCACCGCTGTATGGTGTCGACGGAATTGCCAAACGCGCGTTTGACTTAGCCGCGGCGATCGCAGGAGTATTGGTTCTACTTCCCGTGTTCTTCATCTGTGGCATCTTGGTGAAGTTGTCATCCAAGGGACCTGTGTTCTTTCGTCAACGTCGATATGGACTGGATGGCAAAGAGATCTTTGTTTGGAAGTTTCGTTCGATGCGAACTTGCGATAACGGTCCGACAGTTAAGCAAGCAACCAAAGACGATCCACGAATCACGCGAATTGGTGCAATTCTCCGTAGAACCAGTTTGGACGAGTTGCCACAACTGTTCAACGTGATTGAGGGCACGATGTCGCTTGTCGGACCACGTCCACATGCAAATGCACACAACGAACATTATCGCAAGTTAATTCGCGGCTACATGCTGCGACATAAGGTCAAACCTGGAATCACCGGCCTCGCTCAAGTAGAAGGCCATCGCGGTGAAACTGAGACTCTGGACAAAATGCAGAAGCGAGTCGAGTGTGATCATCGCTACATACAGCAATGGTCACTTTGGCTCGACATCAAGATCATACTGCGAACATTCCTCGTCGTTTTCCGTCAAGAGAACGCCTACTAGGCGATCAAATTCGCTAGCTTTTGTCAACAAAACAAGTTGATAAGGCGACCTGAGTTCGATCTGCGAACTAATCTTCCAGTAGAAAGCAGGAGCTTTCTCTTCCCCCGTGTAGGGCGAACCGGTCTCTTATGGCCGGTTCGCCTTTTTTTATTGGTCTAGCTCAGTAACCAATGTTTCTGCATCATCTACACTGAGAATCTGCTGGCGGGGTTTTCTCAACAGTTGAAGTAAAGGCAACGCAATTCTAGTCGTCCTGCCTTGTCTGCCTTGTTCAGGATGGAATCGCAATGAACTTTGATCGCACGCAACCACAATCATTTGGCGACGTACAACGGTCGGAGCAGCTTAGTTTGCAAATGACGGAATCGCCTACGATTCCTGGTTACAGAATTCAACGACCCGTTGGCGAAGGCGCATATGGACAAGTCTGGCTTGCCACGGACCTGAATACGGGGCGTCCTGTTGCGATCAAGTGCTACTTGAATCGAGCTAACCTCAATCTTGCCGCCCTCGAGCGCGAAGTGGGCCTGCTGGTGAATATGTCCACCGGCCGGCACATAGTACAAGTACTGAAGGTCGGTTGGGAACACGATCCGCCCTACTTTGTCATGGAGTATCTCGAGAACGGTTCGCTTGAAGAACTCATCCGCAAGAAACAGATGCCTTCGGTGAGTAAATGCGTGGAGTTTCTCACCGAGATTGCTAGAGGCCTCGAGTTCGCGCACTCCAAGGGCGTAATCCACTGTGACTTAAAACCGGCAAATGTCCTGCTGGACCATTCCTTGCAGCCACGCATTGCGGATTTTGGTCAAGGTCGAATGGCCGGCGATCAAACGCCCTCACTGGGAACTTTGTTTTACATGGCTCCCGAACAGGCTTTGAACAACTCTGTTCCCGATGTGAAATGGGACGTTTACTCCTTAGGAGCCATGGCCTACACGTTATTGGTTGGATCGCCACCCTATCGATCACAGGAAGTCACCGATTCTCTGCAGTCGGCGACCTCTTTGGCTGACCGTTTGCAGCGTTACCGCGATGGAATTCTACAGTCGCCTTTGCCCAACTTGCACAATCGACGCCTGGGAGTTGATCGAACGCTGGCCGCAATTATTGATCGCTGCTTGCACAGAGACGCCAATCAGCGCTTTCAGAATGTTCAGCAAGTCATTGGTGCCTTGGAATCGCGGGCTCGCAATCGCGGGCGAAGACCGTTGTACATTCTTGGCATCGCCGGTCCCATTTTGCTGCTGATTTTGATGCTGATGTTCTCGGCGAGAAGCCTTGTGGTGGCAGTTAGTCAATCGGAAGAAAGCGTTGTTCAACGCGCACTGGAAAGCAATCGCTTTGCGGCAAGATATGCTGCGAGAACTTTGCAATCTGAGTTGCAGACGCTCTTCAGCATCGTCGAAGAAGAAGCTCGTAGCGAAGCGCTAAGCGAACATTTACAGCGAGCAGTCGAGGCTGGTAAAGAGCCCTTAGATCAGCTCTCCGACGGCAAAGGATCGGCCGCCCTAGCAGCCTCGATTCGCGGAATACCCGAGCGACAGCCTCTGGAGCAATTCCTTCAGGATCGGCTGAACCGTTTACTCAAAAGCCGATCCTCAACGCAGCGTTTGCTCAACTCGGTGTTCATCAATGACGCTCGCGGCAATAACTTGGCCATCGCCTTTAGTAACGAGGCCGAGCGAAATTCGGCGGTTAGTCCAGTCGGGCAGAACTTTGCCTATCGAAGTTATTTCAACGGACTTCACATCGAAGGCAAGCCATCCGACAGCCCAAGCCAATTCAGTCCGACTCGCACCACTACGCTTTCTTCCTCGTTTCGATCGACCTCCACCGGTGCTTGGAAGATTGCTGTTAGCACGCCAGTCTTTGCTTCGGAGCCAACCGAAACCGAAGCAGTGGACAGGCATCCAATCGGTGTGCTAGTTATGACGATCAATTTAGGCGACTTCGAACTACTGGCACAGCAAGTCGAAGACAACGTACCGCAGAGATTCGCGGCGCTGTTTGATGGTAGACCAGGCAATCAGCAAGGCATGATCCTCCAGCATCCGTTCATTCGTAGGATGGACCGCGAGAAGATGAAGTCACTGATGATGCCACAACTGAAGTTGCCAGTCATGGAGGCGTTAGTCGAAAACGGCTTGGCTGATTATGAAGATCCCGTTGCACAGCTCGAGGGCTGCGACGATTACGCAGGACAATGGATAGCCTGCGTCGCACAAGTCGAACTTCCGCAAGTATCTAGCGACAGCGAGCGAGAAAAGAGTGACCTCTGGATACTTGTTCAAGAACCTCGCGCGATGGTTGCGGCACCGATTCAATCACTAGCAAAAAAGCTGTGGAGTGAGACCATGGTTGAGTTCCTAGTATTGTTCGCAGTTGTAGGATCGCTTTGGTATTTTGTACTTCGATGGAGGGGTGTGCAGGATGCTCATGGACACATTAGTGTCAAAGGAACCGATGATTTCGCCACGACTTTGGCAGACGGACGCTGAGATTCTTAGAAAGGGAGAGGCTAGCATTGAAACTACGCTTTTTCTTGAGAATTTGATTCTTTGAGGCGATTTTTGGACGCTTGGAGTCTAAAAGATGGTGCGCGGCGAAGCGGCGCAATAGTAGAGAAGTTGATCAAGAAGGTCGACAGTGTGGTTGACCGCAGGATTCGCACCGTTAAAATCAGCCCAAGTTTTCCAAAAACCCTAGACAACGGAGTCAACCCAATGAGAAATCTCAAGCTTACTTTCCTAGCCCTTGCAATGTGCTTCGCAATCAGCAACGTTGCCAATGCTGGCCTTTTCGGCAAGAAGAACAGCTGCTGCGAGCCAGCACCAACTTGCTGCGAACCAGCTCCAACCTGCTGCGAAGCTCCTAAGAAGTGCAAGTTGTTCGCCAAGAAGGACAAGTGCTGTGCACCTGCTCCAACTTGCTGCGCTCCTGCACCAACACCATGCTGCGCACCAGCTCCTACACCATGCTGTGCACCAGCACCAGCACCAGCTCCTTGCTGCACACCAGCACCAGCACCATGCTGCGAACCAGCTCCAACTTGCTGCGCTGCACCAGCACCAACATGCTGTGAAGCTGCTCCAACTTGCTGCGAACCAAAGTGCAAGAAGCCAACTCTACGTGAGCGTCTAGCTGCTAAAAAGGCTGCAAAGTGCTGCCCAGCTCCAACATGCTGCGAAGTAGCTGCTCCTAGCTGCGGCTGCAACTAAATACCATTTTTCACATTTGGAAAACACTAACGGCGTCGTGAAAACGACGCCGTTTTCGTTTGGTTTTGGAAGTGCCTCTTAGAAGCAATTGGCATTGTGCCTAGAAGGCCGTCTTGGATTGCGACTCCAGTTGTCGAATCCGATTTTGCAATTCAGCAATCACCCTCTGTTGTTCGGCAACTAAGCGCTCAAGTCGTTCTGTGGGATCGGTCGGAGTAGTCGACCAATTATTGTTGTCCTCAAGCTGGATCGAACCTTCGCCGTTTGATTGTTCCTTCGAGGCTTGCCCATAGAATATCAGCGATTTTTCTGGCTTGCCGTTCCGCTCAAATTCGATTTCGATCTGGTCACCCACAGACAATAGCTTGGCGATTTCAACGAACTCGGCCTTACTGGTCAATGGCGCGCCGCCCAGAGATACGATCTTGTCTTTTCGATTGAGCCCAGCGGACTGTCCATTGCCGCTAGCTGTTAGGTTCGATACCCAAAGGGCTTCCTCTTCGTCGCTGAGTTGAACTCCAAATCGATTGAAGATCTCAACTTCTGAGACATTGTTCGAGCCTTCTAAGTTGGCAACGCCAGTTTCGGCAGAAGGCTCCGGAGAAGTGCCTTCCTTCGCAACAAGCAGACCTGAATTGTTGTTCGCAATTGCCGATGGTTGACGTTGCAATTGTGTGCTTAGGGATTGTGCATTTTGCGACTGCGCATGAGTTGGTTGCGAGACCGGTTGGTGGCCAAAAAACGCTGGCGGTTGCGGTACCGCTTGGATGTTTGCTGGCTGGTTCGAACGGCCCTGATTGGACAAACTGGTTCTTGGAACCGCAGGAGCATTGGAACTCTGTGGTCTGGCATTCGCAGGAGTCTGTGGCCGCGATTGAGTCGTGGGCTTATTGGCTAGGCCTGATCCAACTTTGTTCTGAGGCTGCGTAGCCGCATTGCTGTTTGGGCTCTTCGCATAAGGGTTGTTTTGTCGAGAAGCTTGACCATTCGTGTTGGCCTGAGTGTTGGGGCCACTATTTCGGTTGGGGGCGTTTTGGGCACCGCGATTTGGCTGAGCCTTAGCATTCGCGGAGTTATTCTGCGTTCCAGCTTGCCGAGGGTCTGTCGTGGGCTTGCCGTCGCGAGTGTTAGATTGCTTCGCTCTGTCATTGGCAGCGGCTTGGTCGTCACCGGATCGCCGAAACAACTGAGCCTCGGCAGTGCTACAAACGAGACTAACAGTAAAGATCGATAGCGCAGCGGAACGTAGAAGGGATTGGCTCGTTGTCATGCGAGTTGTTTCTTGCGAAGTTGGTCCAAGAATTAGCTCTTCGACTTATCGACAAAGAAACAACGCGATCCGACGAATTTGCTTTTCTGTGGCTTAATCGCCAGCAACACTACAATGTGAACTTGAAAACAATGCGAACTTGAATCTACCGAATAATGGAATCGCTTTGAACCAACAGTAAACTCAACTTAATCGGGATAGCCCTTAGGGTTGACCTTACTTGATCCATCGCTGGCGCATGGAGTCTCGCAATTGTTGAATCGAAGGCTTGCTACGATTCCAATCAGCTCGATTTTCTTCCCCAGAAGGAACGACGTTGGACTTGCCCGAAGCGTCGGCTTCCATCTTTTTGCCTAGCTCAAAGAGGTACTCGCTCCAGGGGCTATGCAACAGTCGATCCGCGGCGAAGGGATTTCCAGAGGCTAGTCGTTCCTTCACAACCAGCATTTGACCTCGCAAGTAGTTCCGTTCGTCTGGATGTAACCAACTTTGAACTACTTCCACATCATCGACCCAAATTCTTCCTGGACCGATCAGGTCAACTGCGACCTGCAACTCCAAGAGATCGTCGACGGGGATGTCGGTCACATGGAGCTCTGCTGGTCGCCTTCCCCAGTCTACGGACAGGGATTTCGTAGGATCATTCTGGTTTCCGCCATAGACGATGCTTCGTTGATATCTTTGACCGTTGGACAATCGTCCGATTAATCCTAAACGAACTTTGGGTTGTGCTTGATCGGCTGCCGAGGCGCGGAGCCAGGCTCGTAGCGTCAACCTTCCAGTTTCGGGAAGAGCGATCGGGGCGCTTTGAATCCACGCAGTTGCCGGTTCGGCGTTTCGATTTTCAATCAACACGGAGTAACTGCCGGAATGAGGCAGTTCAGGTGCTTGCTGAATCGCGGTCAGAGGCAAGGTAGAAACATTCCAGCCCGTGGGTTTCGAGTTCGCTGTCCATTGTTCAAATGTACCACCGACCCCAAACAGAACTTGTTGTTGGCCTGGGTCTGCTGCGTGGGCTAAGTACGCTCCTAGCTTTTCAATTTGGCGAACCGTACTCTCCAAACTGCCTTCTGGGAACTGAATGTTGGCGGACACTACGTCCAGCGAACTTGCCTCCATGGAAACTAGACCAATCAAGTCACATGGTGGGACTTGTAAGACGATGCGATTGCCGTTGCACTGAACTCGCGCTGGATCCAACTTACCCAACGGCTGTACATCGACAGTGGGGCCTTTAGTATCGATTTGTACCAACATCTCCCAAGGCGAGAGATTGATGAGAGCCAGGTACGACTTGCCTTCGAATGTGCCCGAGCGAATCTTTAAAGTCGATTCGCTTTGGAACGCCTTCACTTCTTTCATTGGTACTGGCGGTAACAATTTGAAACTACTGAGAAGTGTTTGAACTTCATTCTCACAGCTCCAAACTGGATGCCAGCCGCCAATGCCAAGGAGCATTGGATCACTCTTCCAAAGCTGTTCGAGCAATATGCGTTTCGCTTGATTCCCAATTCGTGATGAGTCCGGATAGATCCAAGCCTCAGTCGCACCTTTTTGTCGATCGGTTTCTACCGACAACTTCAATGCTCGAGGTTGATGAGTGATGAAAATTGCCCCAGCTTGTTGCAACGCGTCCGTCGATTCGCTCTCTACTCCCGACGTCCGTGACCATTCAGCCCCAGCAAGCAATTGCTTTGAATGTCGTACCGTACCTTGAGCAATTGAAATCCCCGTAGTTCCGCCTAGTGATTCCAAGTCAATTCCATAACTTAGCAGTAGCTGTTGCGGATTTCTGGTAATCAGATCGGGATCAACAAAGTCGCTTTCATTGGGCGTTCGGCCAAGCAACTGAACCACGTTTAGGTAAAGCTGAAAGTCTGGATTCTCGGCTGTTAGAACCTGCGCAATCTGAGCGTAGAATTTCGTGAGTTGTTTGGCTCGCCAATTGATGAACCGAAATCTTGCGGGGCCTGAGAACAACTGCAACTTTTGCTGAGCGTCGTTTGAAATGTGAACCCCAGAGTCCGCCGAAAATTGTTTCACCAAGTCGTCGTTGTATCCCCAGCGATCGCCAGCGAAGAGAAACTGCGAGTTTGTGTTGAGACGGATCGAAAGTCCTGCAAACGAAGGATGTTGGCTGTATCGTTGAGCCGTTTCACGAATCGGCTCCATGAGGTTCTGTTGTACCTTGCGGTGAAGCGGATTCAGCCTAGCCACCGCAACTTGTTGATTGGTGGACTCGCGATTCGTACCTCGCAGCAGATCGCTTTGAGCTAGTTCGTCAGGTTTGCCCAACGTAGTCGGTAGCTGTTGAACCGTTGGCAATTCTGTTTCCAAAATTAGCCTATAGCCAGCTCGATCCATGTGAAGAAGCAACAGTTCCACAAAGTCATGCATTTCGGGGGAGCGACTGTCGGTGAAGAACGTGGCCTTATCCAAGCGATGCAGTTGAGGTGTTGACTTCAATGGTACGATCGAATTGCCACCAGACATGCCTGAAAGTACCAAGGTGTCCGCGTTGGCAATCTGCATCTGTTGCACCAATCGCTCGGCAACGGCTTGCCAAGTCTTCCACGTCTCATACATCCGACCATTAATAGGATCCTTCTCTCGTGGCGCCGCAAAGCACTCGACTAGCAACGGTTGATCCAAATACATGGCAATCTGCCGCCCGCGTGGTTGTGTAGAAAGCGGATCTTTGGGCGTGCTCACCAGTTCTGCAGCTTCGACCAAGATCTTTCCGACCAATCCAGACTTGGTTCGACTAGCGCTGGATATTAGCAGTGACGTTGAATCGCTGGTGGGCCAGAAGATGAAATCATGGGTGATCGTTCCGCCTGGCTTGCAGTCTTCGTCCTTGATCTCAAGGCATGACTGCGGATCCAGCAAACTATCAGTATCGGTGACTTGATCACGGACGCTGACGCTAAGGCTGGAGGGATAGTCGATCGGAACTTGGATACGCAAGCGATGCGGTTTCCCGGGAGTTAACCCTGAGATTGGCAATGAGAGCCAGCTACTGGGACCAATGACCGTAGTGCGTTGTGCGGCGGGCGAGCCCTCAACAATAAAGTCGCGGACACTGAGCTGACCGCCGCGTGCAATCGCGCCATAGTTCGTTACGGATTTGCTTATCGGGATCAAACGATTGATCTGCTCAGTCAAGTCTAGCCCTGGAATGTGAAGGCTTCCCGGCACTTCGAGTGCTCGACTGGCTAACGATCCCGTGAAGGAAGTGAGCCACGAAAGTCCTTCGGGCTTAACTGCTGCGGCAGTGTCAACCGCCATTACAGCATGCCAACTTGAGACCGTAGCCACGGGTTGTGTCTTGTCAAAAGCCATCACATCCACGCTTCGATTGAGCAGTGGCTTGGCTCCCGAAATTGCACTCATCAAATTGGGACGAACGATTGTCAAATCTAAGCGGTAAGCACTCTCACTGGCTGGAATGCGAATTTCCGGACGTATCTCTGCAAAGTTTCCGTTGGCATCAACTCGAATCGGCTGTTCGATAACGTTCGCGCCACTTCGGTTCGCCCAAGTTCCAATCAATTGATAATCGCCTGCCGGTAGTCCTGTGCGATAGCCAGAGATGATCGGTGTCCAAATGGAGTTGCATTCGAATATCGAGTTACTGTTGTTACGCGTTTCGACTCGCAGCCGATCGTAGCTCTGCCTTTCAATGGCAATGCGACAGCCCGAATCGTCGATTGTCTCCATCCAGTTCTTTTGCTGGAGGTCGAGCAAATTGACGGTGCGTTCAAAAACCTTGTCGCTGATTGCATCTCGCAATTGGATCTTGAGTCGCGCAGCGGTGGTGGCTCGAACTGTGATATCCATTCCACCGAAAGTTGTCGGCGAGCTTTGTAGAAGATTGATCTTGGTTGGGTCTGATTGTTGAAGCGCGGTGATTGCGCTCTCTTGCATGCTCAGATTGCGGACTAACTTGATTTGACCTTCTTCGATCGAGAACGAACCTTGGTAGACACGCTGATTGGTGCCACCCCAAACGATTCGAAATTCTTGCGCTAGTTCGCCGGGACCTTCGGCCGCGTCAACAAACGAAACCGCGAGACCAAAGTTTAGCGTGATTGAGACTAGTACTGTTATCAAGCGAAACATGATGCATCCATGCAATACGTTTCGAATTCTGTCACCTACAGGGACGGCACATTGCCAAGGACTGATTGACAGAACAACGGTTAGCAGACTTGTAGCAGATCAACCAATCAATTCCCACATCGATTCTTTGGACAATGCTAGCAGCGTTGATTGAAGGGAACTGTATTCCAATTTCATTACCGTGACCGACGCAAATCCAGCGACTTGTCGGCAAAGC
>CAUJKA010000252.1 GCA_963204965.1 Planctomycetota bacterium
AGGACACTCGTCCTGCGGTCGCTCCACCGCGAATAGCCCGCTCGACACGATTGGTTGCGTTAAGATCGTTGCACCACTCCGAGACATTCGCCAAAACATCGAACAGCCCGAATTCGTTGGGACGGAGTTGTCCGATGGGTTTAGATCGGACGGTCTTTTGGTCGGAGTACATGCCTTTCAGAGGTGGCCGGTACTTTGCAGAAAAGGCAAATTGATTTGTCGAACACCATTCATAACGTTCGACCAGGTCATCATCGGTACCATAGGGACGGTCCGTTGTAGTACCAGCTCTCGCTGCGAACTCCCATTCAGATTCTTGCGGTAGTCGATATCCCAAGCCCTTTAAATCTTCATCGCTTGGCTGCCATGTGGAAAGTACAGAACTGTCCTGGGGATAAAAGGGCTCGAATCCCTCTTGATCAGAAAGCCAGTTGCAATACGCGACGGCATCACCCCATTTCACGATACTAGCCGGGCAATCTTCGGCAGGGCTGTAATCACTGTCAAAGTACCGCCCCGGAGAAAAGCGGCGAAACTGTTCGACCGTGACTTCATGCGCTGAAACAAGTAGGTCTCGAGAATTACCTCCCGGTAAGCTGGCTGGCACCTTCATCATAAGGTCACCCGAAGACGTTATCATCCATTGTTTCGCATCGGCCGGTCCGACACGGTTCTGTTCGGCTGTACTCTTAGCGAGAGAATTAATCGTGGCTAGATCGTTCCATTGGGTTAAGCACCATTTAGCAGATGAGTGAACGCCACGGTCGGGGTGCTCGCGATAAAGACTGGCAACTTGAATTTTAGTCTCCTCGGCCAGTTTCACACGGTCCCTGTCAATCTCGCCCAAGATCTGTAACAAAGCGCAAAGAATTCCCGGATCAGTTTCACGGGATAGTTGCTGTTGAAGACTCTGGATGGGAACGCCAAGTTCGACAGCTAGTTGTATTGCATGTGAACGACTGGTCAGATCGCTCGACCGCCTAAAGACAGACCAAGCTTGTTCATTGCCGCGTGCCGAGGCTAACAACAGTGTTGCCGCCATGGCTCGGCGTAGCGATGCTTTCGTCCTTTGCTCCACAGTTACATTGGGATCGCTATTGCTGGGGCTCTTATTGAGCTCGGACTGCAACACGTCGATGCTCAACCGATCATGCGCCGGAACCAAGTAAGGACGTTGCCAAGCCGATGCATGTAAGCAAAGGTCTGTTTGTCGTGAACCATTATCTCGGAGGAAGTCTCGCAGCAACGAAATTGCCGAGAAGGAAAGACTATCGTTTTGTGGTTGCCCTACTGTTCTCGCAAGTGAATCAACTAGATAGCGCGAAACTGGTTTGAGCGAATCAATGATCGTGTTGTATTGATCGGGATGGTAGGCGGCGGATCGAACGACGATCTTTGTTGCTGTGGTGCCGTATTTGTGCCAGCGATTCAATTCTTTTTCCGTTGTAGCTTCCGTTGAATCTTTGGCTTGTCGATCTAGCGATGAAATAGGCTGCGGGTCTAGGCTTGCCAACAACACTAGCGCCCGAATTTGTGATTCGTTATCGAAGACTTGCTGGTCTGGTGTTTCAGCCGCGAACTCAGTTTCAGCGTTTGCTACTATCTTCCAACATTCGTCTGCCAATTCCGACGCATATGGCTTGAGGGCTTGGCATGCTAAGGGGACTTCCTCAAGGGCGGAATGGTTCAATGCAAAGTCAAGCACATCGCTACTATGTTCGGAGTGCCGTTTCACTAAACCAAGTTGCAGCAGAAAGGCCTCTCGCGACTGTTCCGTAGATTGCTGCAGTGCCGCGGTGAGTTCAGCTTGACCCTGAGGTCCATAGGTTTCAATTTGGTCAAGCATCCGCTCAACTTGCGAAGTTTCGGCGACTTGCAATTGACCGACCAATGCGCGGAGGTTGAGCCTATGAAGCGTTGATTGAGCAATCCATAGTCCAACGATCAGCAGCACCGCAGCGACGCCTAGCTGAACAAAAGACAATCGATCTCGCGCGCGCAACATTTCGTTTTCAATGGAGCTCAACCGCCGCCGTCGAACTAACATCAGCGATTGCAACCACTCCCACAAACTTGGTAGGAAGCGTCGTTGACGATGATGTACCCAGTGCTCGGCTTGTCTTGCGATAGCTTGTTCCACGCGACCTTGCCATGTGCGCTTTTGCTGCGCGGAAAGCCAATCGCGAATTGAGGGCACGAGAAAGTCGTGAGATAGCTGATAGGTCACCGGCTCGCTGCTAAACGAACTGGATTCCGATTTGGAGCGGTCGTAAGTATCGGTGGCCGTGATTAGCTTTAGTTCAGACTCGAGTATTGTAAGCAGGCTATCAAAAGTCGTTCGGTCTGAATAACCGCTTGACTCTCGAATCTCGTCAAGCGTTCTTCGGCAGGCTTTTATGTCGGTACCCGCTTTGGGCAGCATCGATCTTAGGACAGACTTGGCGGCCTGTTCGTGGATACGTTGGTTGGCAGGAGCGTAAGTGACGGAGAAGGCTTCGTTGAGAAATTGCGCTCCAACTCCCACGGCTCCACCAAGGCGATGGAGTGTGCCAATAGTCCATTCCCGCGACTTAACCATCTCTGCAAACAGCGATAGTTGAACCGGTATAACTTTGTTTTCAACGGTCAGGCTCTGGATTGCGCCATCGATAAATCGCTCTTGATCACGAGACAGAGAAACAGACTTTCCTGGAAGAGCACCGTAGCCTCGGCCAAATTCAATCAGAACCTTTCTAGCATGGCGTTGATCGAAAAGATCCACCATGACGGCATAACGGCCGAGTTGCAGAGGCGCTTCAGCGGCCTTCATGAATCGACTTAGGGCCAGCCAAAAATCGTCGCGAATAAGCAGCAGACACTGAACTCTTCTTCCGTCGCACTGTCGCACTGCTTGTAGAAGTTCTGTTTCAAGAGGATCTGTATTTCCGTGCAACCATTGCTCGAACTGATCAATAATGATCAGAAGCTTTTGATCCTTGGGCAAACCGCCACCCCGACGAATCTCCATCACAGCATCGGGGAGAGTTTGATTGGGAGTCAAATCGCAAAAGCGTTCAAGCTGTTGAAGAAGCTGTCGTTCGGTTAAGTCTGGTGAAGCTTCGACAATTACGGTCGTAACTTTGGGGCTCAGCAAAGGAATCAACCCCGCGCGAACGAGCGAGGACTTGCCGCATCCGGTTGGTCCAGAAATCACACCCACGCGATTCCAGTCGCCTACATAATCCGGTGTGGATATCCATGAGAGCCAATGCGAAATCGATTCAGGAATACCATCGCGATCGCGAGTTCCCGGCATCAGGTTCATAAAAAAGTAAGCGTCTTTACGCGAGAATGCACGCAGTCCTCGAGGAATGACGATGATCTCTGTTGAGGGCGAATCCAATTTTGTGTCGACAACAAGTTGCTGCGTCGTGGGAATGACCGGCGAATTTGTATCGTTACTTAAGAAATTGGCGTTAATGCTTTCCAGGTTATTCCAACCGCGTAGATCTTTAGCGAGTCCTAGCATGTCGGGATAACGATCGCTGGCCAGTCTTGAAAGCAGCTTCATACAGATACGACTCAGCTCAGCGGGCACCTCAGGTTTCAGCTGCGATGGAGGCGTTGGATCGGACACCAAAATCTTTCGCATCAGGTCCGATGAGTTACCGCCTTTGAATGGCCGCTCTCCAGTGAGAAGTTCGTAAAAGACGATGCCCAAGCTGAACTGATCGCTACGACCATCGATGCGATGGCCCTCACGACGAATCTGTTCGGGACTCATGTACCCGGGGGTGCCCAGCAATTCATCCTTGCGAACTTTGTCTGCAGGTGCACCTGTCTCGGCTAAAGCTAATCCAAAGTCGGCAACAAAGATCCGTCCGTCATTGCCGACAAGTAGATTGGCTGGCTTGATATCGCGGTGTACGACTCGAGCCATGTGAACATTGTGCAAAGCCTCGGCGACAGTAATAACAAACTTCGCTGCCTCGATTGGCGCGAAGCGTCTTGTGCTTAGGATCTGAGCTAGGTCTTGTCCATCGACATACTTGGAGACTACGAAGCAGCGTCCATCGGCTAGGATTCCAAAATCATAAACCGGAACGATGTTGGGATGATCCAGCTTGGCAAGCGTCCTTGCTTCAAGGAGATAGGTCCGCTTGGCAGAGTCGCTGTGCATACGGTGTTCATGCGGAAGCTTGATCGCTACCAATCGATCGAGCTCTAAATCAGTGGCAAGGTAAACCGTTCCAAATCCGCCTCGCCCCAGTCGTCGTTGAATCTGATACCGGCCGATATATAAGCCCAGTGGTTCGGCTGGCGGATGCTTCTGTGTGTCAATCTCCGTTCGTGCCGCCAATGCTGGAGGTTGCTCTGGCGGTGCTTCGAAGCTGGACGATCGGCCTTCGGACCCTTGCGAGCGAGATTGCTGAGGGGACAAGCAGTCCATGATCAGCAAGACCGACCAGATGTCGCGAATCTCCTCTTGCACGTTTGGAAAGCGATTTAGGTAATCATCCAATTGTGGAAGTTCGCCCCGTTCCTGTTGCGTTTGCACCTGCTGAATCACCTGATCAATCTGATCGTTGGTGATGTTCGGATCGTTCGAGTTCTGATCCATGGGGAGGTTGTTCATGTTGCAGGAGCCAAAAAGTTGGCTTGGGAATCGCGGTGGGCCGGAGAGGGAAGGACTAACAGTCTAGCAGAGCTTTTTCTATTTGCTCGGCACGCTCCGAGTTGAATCGTGCTCGTGCTCAATGAAATTGTGCTCGTAATCGAGCTCGAAAGACCAGATTCGAGCACGAGCACCGTCTTCGACTGAGCACGAGTACGAGCACGAAAATCCAAAGAACGAAGCGTTTCGAATGCGAAATACGCAACTTCAAAACGCCGCAGGACAGCCGCCAAGGCCGGAGTTATTGGAAAATGTCGTTGCTTGCGGGCCGCTCGTGATGCCAATTGGCGGTAATAGACGAATCCGATTGCTTGCTAGGTTTACAAATTCCGATGCTTCAACCGAGTGGATTGATTGCCAGGAGTGTTACAATAGGCCGTTGCTTCATTTCTAGGCAAGGCGGGAACACCGATACTTGAGTTTATCGTGTTTGCGAAGGCTGATGGAAACAGGGGCTGGTTCTAATGTATGGCTTAGGTAAGGTCGAGGATTGCATGTTTCGCACAGTAGTCTCAATCGCATTGGCGTTCGGTCTGGTTCAAGCAACTGCCAACCACTGTCGAGCTGAAGATCTAGATGTCTCCGGGTTGCAGCAGCAGATCTACAAGGTCGTCGAGAAGACGGCTCCCGCCATCGTCGAAATTACGCGACGCAATTCGGTCTTTAGCGGCGTCATCGTCAGTCCTCAAGGCCACATCCTCACGGCTGGGCATACGGTTGAGCCGGGGCAAACTTGTAGTATTGTCCTTCCCGATGGCCGCCGGCTTCGCGGCCGGAGCCTTGGGTGTTGCGAGCAGATGCGCGGGGATCAAATCGATTGCGGCCTAATCATGGTCGAAGGTGGAAGCAATTTGCCGTTTGTAGAAATCGGTTCCTCTGCCAGTTTGCAATCCAATCATCCATGCTTGAGCATCAGCTATCCAGGCGGCCAACGCAATCGCCGCGAGCCCATGGTTCGCTTTGGCTACGTAAACGGTACGGCCCGACCTGGAAGAATGATTCGGTCAACAGCGCTGATGGAACCAGGAGACTCAGGAGGACCACTGATCGATTTGGAGGGACGAGTCATCGGGATTCACTCTCGAATCACGCAGTCGATTTCAGAGAACTTCGATGTTCCCATCGATACCTATAAAGAGTTCTGGGATCAACTGAATGTGCCAGCTAGGTTCTACACACAAAACCTCAAGCCACTACCAAAACTCGGCTTCACGGGCGAAGACTATCCAGAGAAAAATGGAATCAAGATTGTCAGCGTTGCAGATGGTTCAGTAGCCAAAGGCTTGGGAATTCAGCCTGAGGATTTTCTTCTCAAGGTCCATGGAAAGTACGTTCCGCGATTGGGCGATTTGCAAAATGTACTTCAAGGTATTGTGCGCGATAAGGTTGAGGAAGTGAGCGTTGTTGTACTGCGAGGCGAGGCGACTTTAGACCTTAAGTTCTCAGCGTCCAAGTTGATGACTCCTAAAGCAGATCGGATTCCAGGAATCGATAATGCTCCTGCAACTCAAGTAAAACCCATGCCAGAGCTCGCGAAACTTCCTTCCGTCGTAGCTAGTTTGGAAAGCAAGTTGGATGATAGTTGCTGTGTCGTGACCAGCAATCTCTTCGGAAAGAACTTCGATTCGATGGGAACCATGATCGCGGATAGCGC
>CAUJKA010000253.1 GCA_963204965.1 Planctomycetota bacterium
CAAAGGCCAGCACTAAAGAACTCGAGCTTCGCTCCGTCGAACTGCCCCTGGCTTTACTCAGCGGTGGGAAACTCAATGGTGAGCCCACAGAGAACGATATCACTTGGATCGAAGGCACACTTAGCACACAAGACGAACTCAGTCTGACTCAGCGATTCAGTCTCCAACTTGCCATCGCTGAAGCTCATCGTCGAGCTGGTCGGACACAGCAGGCGCTCAATTCACTTGAACAATTGTCGAACTCAATCGAGCAGACTCTATCTATCCAAATTACTCAAGCGAACTCAACCGACTCAGCCAATTCCAATTCGTCGGCACCATCCACACCATCACCCAAACAACTGCAGGATTGGCTGGCGACAGTACAGCTACGTCGATCTGAGATACACCTCGCGCAGAGCGACTTTGCTCAATCACGTTCAATCGCACTAAGTTGCATCGAACGGTTTCCTAACTATTCCAGTCTTAGCCAGTTTCGATTCGTTGTCGCCAAATGTGACATTGCTCAAATCGATTTTGAAGCGGCACGTAAACAGTTAGCTGCGGTGATCGAGTCTGGAACGGACTCCAACGCACCAAGAACGGCTGCTGCCAATCCCGAATCGATCGACCAAGCCTGGTGGATGTTAGGCGAGCTCGACGTTATGCAACGCAACTACGCTGTGGCTCTCACACGATACGCCATGGCCCTCAATGGGTCACGTGTACCTCAGGATACACAACCCGCGTTGGACTCGAAAGCCTTGCGAGAATCCCCTTGGAAACCACGAGCCCTCCTACAGTCGGCTAAGTGCCACGAGATGATGGGCAATCCATTGGAGGCTTACTCGGCCTATCAGACGATCGTGACACAGTATCCTCAATCCGACGTTGCGACTGCGGCTCAACAACGACTGAAGGCGTTGGAACTATCCAACAACAACTCAGCAAACAATCAACCTCCTGCCTCCCCAACAAATACGATAGCGCGGTAAATAACCACGAAGGTGAAATATGCTCGTCCGAACGTTAGGAACATTACTGCTCATCGTCGCTCTTGCTACGACCGCTAGCGCACAAAATGGGATCTCTGGAGGCGTGGGGGCGCCACCGCCATACAGCTTTCCAAACGGGCCACAGAATAATCCCAACTTGGGTAACAATCCAATGGGACTCAACAATCAACCGAGCGCCCGAATTGCTGCGAATCCAACAAACAGCATTCCCACGATTGATTCATCCAGGCCAGCGATGGGCGGAACCATCGAAGCTCAGTCTCCAACCGTTGCAGTCCCCAGCGACAGTATCTTCAGCTTGATTCGCCAAGGTGGCGTGCTGATGATTCCTATCTTGGGTTGTTCCGTAATTCTCGTGGTGTTCATCTTTGAGCGATTGGTCTTCCTACGCCGCGGTCGCGTTATTCCGAAGCCGTTCGTGCGAGGCGTGATAGAACAGCTTGAGCAACAGCAGTTGGATCAGGAAGAGGCCATCGCCCTGTGCGAAGAGAACGGTAGTCCGATTGCCGAACTTTTTGGTGCGGCTCTCAAGAAATGGGGACGTCCGGCAGTCGAGATAGAGCAAGCGGTCGTCGATGCGGGTGCTCGAGTGACTAGCAAGCTAAAACGATACTTCCGACTGTTTAGTTCGATCAGCAACGTATCGCCACTGCTGGGCCTGTTAGGAACGGTTCAAGGCATGATCGAAGCCTTCAACTCCATCGCTCACAATCAAGCGATGGGTCGGCCTGAAATGTTGGCGGGCTCGATCGGCTTGGCACTTGTTACTACGGCCGCGGGACTCTGCGTTGCGATCCCTGCTTATATCGCGTATGCGTTTTTTCTTGGTCGAGTCGATAAGTTGATTCTCGAAATGGACTCGCACTGTAATGACGTCATCGAGGCCATTAGCGCCGAGGCACAAAGCAATCGCTCGCGTTCACGATCGCGAAAAGCAGCCTAGGCATCGAGAAACGAACATTCGCAAAGAGGGTGTAACATGGCCTTAAAGATCAGTAGCGACGAAGAATTGCCGACAGTGAACATGACCTCGATGATCGATGTGGTCTTGGTGTTGATTCTCTTCTTCATGGTAGGAACTCAGTTCAATCAAGAAGAACGAAACATCGACATCAAGCTGCCGGGCGTCAGTACTATGAACTCGATGATGCCTGCGCCGAAAAGTCGCGAAGTTCAGATTGCCGCAAATGGAATAGCCTATTTGGACGGACAACCAGTCTCGATGCTCGAACTATCGCAGCGACTAGCCGACATGCGACGAACTTTTCCCGATCTTGCTGTAGCGATTCGTGCGGATGCAAATGCCAAATATGGTGACGTTGCTTCTGCCTACGGAGCGATCAACAAGTCTGGTGTCACCAAGATGGCTGTGGTAGGAATTCAAAACGAAAAGCTACGCTAGTCCATGATCCTCTTCACAACCATTACCGAAAAGCTCTGGCAAGCATGGGCATTCGCAACCACAGGTCGCAGTTTGGCGATCGCCGGTGGTGTCGGATTTGCGTTGTTAGCAATCTTCTTGCTGATCGCTTCCAGAACTCGTTGGGCTCAGAATAAGCTTGTTACCAAGTGTGTTGTGCTAAGTATTCTGGCTCACATTTGGCTGCTGATGTACGCCATGGGAACGCGAACCGTATTGCCTCAAGGTGATCCCCAAGGACAGGAGCGAGCGATCGCGTTTACGTTTGATCCTTTGATCGAGTCTCAGCCAAGTCAACCGGAAGTGCCTCAGGAATCGCCTCAAGAATCACCCTCCGAGCAGCTTCAAGATTGGCAACAGCCCGTGCCGCTTGCTGATTTACCCAAGCCGCCCGAGTTGGAATCGCGAGAACAACTGAAGTGGGATAACCCGCCTGAATTGCTTGCTGACACTACACCCGCTCCGTTGCCGCAGTTGCCGCCGGATCTCTTGGACCCACGCAACGTCGAGATGCAAATTGTCGAGTCGAATGAGGCTCCGCCGCAAGCACTGTTGAACGAAACGTTTAAGCAGGTCAGCGTCCTGCCGCCACCGATGCCTGAAAACGGCATAACGCCACCGGCTCTACCGTCTCCACCAGCTAACGCACAAACACCAGCCATGCCTGCTGCGATGCCAAACGAGTATCAACTACGTCAGGCTTCGAATCGACTGGAACTCGCTCGCCCCTACGGCGCGGATGCCGATACCGAGGCTGCTGTGGAGGCTGGCTTGGATTGGTTGGCGCGGGCTCAATCCGACGATGGCAGTTGGAACGCAGCTCTCTTTGGTGGCGGTACAGAGACAAAAGCTCTGGGTGAGTTCCGTCACAACACAGGCAATCGCGCCGATACTGGCGTCAGCGGCTTAGCGCTTTTGGCATTTCTGTCTGCCGGTCACACTCACTTAGACGGCAAGCATCGTCAAACAGTCGAGCGTGGGATAGCCTATTTACTGCAAGTTCAAATGCCTTCAGGTGATCTCTCTGGACCTAAACAGATTGGCAACGAGCAGTCGGTGGTCAACGCTCGAATGTACTGTCACAGCATTGCGATGTTGGCCTTGGCTGAAGCCCATGCGATGACTCATGATCAAGTGATTCGTGAAGGTCTACTGAAAGCAGCGCAGTTCACCATCGAAGCTCAGGATATTCGGGGAGGCGGATGGCGTTACAAGCCCGGAGATCCCGGCGACTTGAGTCTATTTGGTTGGAAGGCGATGGCACTGAAGAGTGTATCCCGTTCCGGCATCAAGATTCCCGACCCAGTTGAACGACGGATGCGAAGGTTTTTGGATTCATGTGCCGCCGGCAACGGTGGATTGGCTCGATATCGTCCGTCCGAAGGCAAACCATCGGAGACGATGACTGCAGAATCATTGGCTTGTCGTTTACTGTTGGATTATCCGCTCAGCCGTGAAGCCAAGCAGGAAGCGACAGAGATGATTCTTCGCAATCTGCCTGGAACGCAGCCCGACAATGTCTACTTCTGGTACTACGCGACGTTGGCTTTGTTTCAACTGCAAGACGAGAACTGGCGAGTCTGGAATCAAGCGATGAAGGGGCGTTTGCTACAAACTCAAGAGCCTGCGTACAGTGCCGATGCAGGCAGCTGGACGCCAGATGGGATGTGGGGCGGTTACGGCGGTCGCGTCTATTCAACTGCGATGAGCTGTCTGTGTTTAGAGGTATACTATCGCTACCTCCCTCTCTATCAACGCTCCATGGTCGCAACGCCGAACGGACCAGGTCGCTTTTAAAAGCCTCGGTGCGCGGGCGAGTTGGTGCGCGGGCGTCCCGCCCGCATTTCCACTTTTGCCTTTTCGGTCTACCGGTGCGCGGGCGTCCCGTCCGCATTATTCCTCCTTTGGCTTTCCGGTATGCTGGATTCCCGGTGCGCGGGCGTCCCGCCCGCTTTTCCGCTTCTTCTGCCTCTGTCCCAAGCAACATATGATAAACAATGAACCTTCCGCAGCTACCAAACCTTAAACATCTCGCTGTTGTATTTGTCCTGTTACTTTGCTCGTTGAGCACCTCATTAGCGCAATCTGATAAACAGACGGCTATCGAAAACTGCCTTGCGCTGATTCGAGCCTCTCAGCTTTCCGACGGCGCGTTTCGGATGAAGTCCAACGGAGATCCAATTTGGATTCGACCGTATTTCGGAAACTTTGCGGCCATCGCTTTGCTTGCTGGAAAGAACCCCAAAGATCGAGATCGCGTCTTGGCTTGGTTGGATTGGTACGCGAAGGCTCAACTACCCGATGGAAGCATCAATGACTGGGAAGGCGGGATCGCTTCCGGCTACAAAGACAATGGCACTCGCGATTCAGTCGATTCGTACGCGGCAACCTACTTGATGGCAGTGGATCGTTATCAGCGAACTACAAAAAAGCTTCCTAAACGTATTGCCGAGGCTGCTGCAAAAGCGCTAAGTGCTCTCAACTCGGTTTACGATGACGGACTGACATGGGATAAGCCGGATCGCAAGATGAAGTACATTCAGGACAACATCGAAACCTACGGTGGACTCGTCGCTGCTCAGCGCTTATTTGAATCTTTAGGCGACAAAGAAAAATCGAACGATGCAAAGTTGAAAAAGGAAGCCGTGGCTTCGAAGCTTCAATCCTTTTTTCGTCCCGACGAGAAGCTCTTCGCCTTTGTCTTGCACGTAGATGGTAAGTTCCAAGTTCATGAGAGTGACCCGAATCAGCAAATGGGCGCTGAGGGAATGGCAAACCTAGTTGGACTGACTTGGATCTCCTCAAAAAACAAGAATCCTTGGGAGTATCTCAACAAGCAGTTCGCTCCGGATGGAGGAGACGCACCCCAAGCGCCTATTGAGCGATGGTATTTGGCCTCTATTCATGTAAGCCCACCAAACGAAGTCGCACAGTGGCGAAAGCGAACGATTGCTGAGGCTCAAAAGTTCAACAAAGACTCGGTCTACCTCTCGCGAACGGCGATTACCGCGTTAGCGCTGCTTGAAGGATCCGATTGGATGCCTCAAGTGAAGTCTGGAACTGACTAGAGTACAATGCTTGAGGTGATAATCGAGCCTTCTGCGATTCCGAATTCATGTCTCAACTGAATTACTCAACTGAGCCCGATCAAAGGAACCTTAAACATGCAACCAGCGGACCAAGCAACCATCAAAGCCTTCGCAAAGCGTTCTGACAAAACAGTGATTCTGATCGCAATGGCCTTCGCCCTTGGTGGAGCGCTCATGGACATCGGGGCAAATCTGATTTCGACACTGATGAAGGGCGGCGGAGTCTCGATGCTCTGGGGCATGTGGATCCCGCTCTGTTTCATGACCATCCCACCCATTCACTACTTGTGCCGCCGCGTCAATGCGCTAGAAGAACGCCTTGAGAAGCTGACTCAAGATCGTGAACTTAATCGAGCAGCATAGACGGGCAGCAATCCGATTGGTTGCCTCAAGGGTTGCTTCCTGATGGAAAACATCATTGCCCACGCTCGTTCATCGCCGAAGTTCTGCTGGGAAACAAATAGATTGCGCCGACGTGATGATCCGTAACGTCACCCCAATGTCTCAAGTGAAGAACGAGATGAAACTAGACGCGTTTTCCAAACATGAAGATGGGTTCCCGATCCTAAATTTTCGCGCGGAGTTCCGATGGAAAACCGCAGGAAGCATTTCTTTCATGCTCTGCTATCGCCGTGAGCCAAATGTTATTCGGGGAATTGGGTGGCTTGATGTCCACGAAACCAGCGAGGAATGGCGTCGCATAAAAATGCGAATCTGCTTGCACCATAACTATGTCAAGTTCGCCGACCATCAAGCCGTCGTTTTCCAAATCTGCACTGCACTTGAAATTCCAATCGATTCCTACGAGGCCAACTTCATTAGCCCTTTAAAGCAAATGTCGCATGACACTGGATGCGACCACGAGTTCATATCCTATGGAGCCCCCTATGAATCTGACGACAATCCATGGGATGACAGAGACGGTGTTTCTCCGCTGGATGTCATATCCAGAGAGACTGCGTTCGATATGATTTTGGCTGCATTTCCGGCTTTCCGTCTTAAGATCGACGGAGTGAAGCGACTGGGAATCTCGAAGATGCTCGGGGATCAATTCTTGGATTGTCGCGAGACGCTGTCATTGGCTGATGCTGTAGAATGCGCTTTAAAGGAGAATGATCAGTCTCAGCTGCGTCGACTTTTTGATGTACTTGAGAAGCTCGTAGTCTTCGGTGACGAATACACGCGGAACGCTTCTTTGAACGGATTGTTTGAACGATTGCAACGCGAGGAAACTGGATTTGCGTTGGAGCCCTATATGCTTCCCAAGACGCTGGCGGCCTGGAAGAGGACAGCCGAGGAAAGGAAGCGATGGGGTATCAATTCGATCGCCGAAGCGGGGGATCGGACGCTTCCTGATTGAGTCGTTCACTTACCCCCGCTTGTCATCTTGTCATCGGGGCTTTCTTTCATTGAGTTGCGTTAATGCCATCGATTACTCTGAATTCGAATACTGGCGATCAAAGCCTGGTAATCGAAACCTCGATCTTTGGGGCTGAACTTGTCGATTGCGCGCTGCAACTCAACGCCCGTTTCTGGGATGGCGATCACGAACAAACAGCAACCTTTTCTACAAACAATCTGTTGCTTTTTACCTCGCAACTTTGCGAGCTCAAAAACCAACTTGTAGCCTGGCTCCGCTCGCCCCAAATCGACTTAGTCGCCTTCTCGGGCGAATACTCACTTGCGGCTGACGGCTACTCAAAGCTCGATCTAACATTTGGCCCCAGAAAGGATGTCATCGCGTCAAACGAGAAATCTGTAGTGACGGTTAGATTTCGTGTTGGCCGTATGACTGGCGAGTTTTACTTTGTCTGTGATCAGTCGTGCCTCAGACTTTTCGCACAAGATGTAATGCGAGTTTTTCCGGACCTTTGAATTCTGTTGGAGCCAAGAAATTCACCGAATACCAGCGGCACGTTTACTTTGCTAGAATGATCAACTCCAGGAACTCTGTGAATTTGTTCGTCGGCACGATTGATTGAACAGTTTGCGGTGCCGAAGTCGGAACCCCGGGACGCTGTTCACATTTCCCCTGCTGCGGTCAATGGACTAGAATACCTGGTGAGCTGGAACTTCAAACATATCGTGAATCCGACGACCCGAGCGGCTATTGAATCTGTTTGCCGCGATGCAGGTTTTGTTCCACCGTCAATCTGTACGCCGGATGAGCTAATGGAGGCCTAGAATGTATACCGATTCCATCAATGATCAGATTCGCGAGATACGGCGCAAATTGTCGGCATATTTTGGAAACGACCTTGATCTGATTCTCGCGGATGTTCGA
>CAUJKA010000254.1 GCA_963204965.1 Planctomycetota bacterium
CTGGCGGACGCTTCATTAGCGTTGATTCGGGGCGTATAGCAGAATGTATGGGTGAATGGCGGGCCAAAAGAATGATTGGCATCCATATTTCATCGATGGGTGCCTTCAAGGCTACAGACGTTAATTTTCTAAAGGACTATCCCGACGTAACCTCGGTATTTGTTAGTGAAGGTGGCGCGATCGACCTGCGCGGGCTACAGTTTTTGCAGGGGTTAACGAATCTTGGCCTTACCAACTACCAGAAACCGGTCCCTTTGAGCGAGTTCAAGGAGCTCAAGTCCTTCGCCGGTGATTGGTCGCCAGGTCTTGATCTAGGCGTTCATTGCAGGAGTCTAGAATCCGTCACACTTTGGAAATACAAAGGCAAGGACTTCACTGAGTTTCCGTTAGTACCATCACTTAACACTCTTGAGCTAGTCCAGCCAACGTTCGCCTCGCTTGAGGGAATCAAACGACACACACATATTCAAAGGCTTCAGTTTGAACGATGTGCAAAGCTGACGTCAATTGATGCGATTGCTGAACTAGATGGGGGAAAGCTTGAGTCGTTAGTTTTTAGCCGATGCCGAAAGATTTCAGATTTCGGAGCACTTGGTAGGCTCGCGACCATAAAAAAGATTGTTATCGAGTTTTGCGGATCTCTAGACTCTCTCGAATTTCTGACTGGGTGCAGCCAGTTGGAAACGTTTGGTTGTTTTGAAACGAGCGTAGTGTCTGGTGACTTAAGTCCATTGCTCCGACTTCCCCAACTAACTTTTGCAGGTACCGGCAACAAAAAGCACTATTCACACAAGGAATCTGATCTAAACAATGCTTTAAAACGGCAGAGCAATAGCGTACGGATCGCAGGATTGAACAGGAACATGCCAGGCTGAGCGCGACTGTCCGCGATTCTTCGATGACCATCCGGATATCCTCTCGCCTTGGCAGATCTGGAACTTGGGAATGGCTAGGCAGAACGCAACCATTCCCTATGCTTGAATCAATGGACGATGCCTTTGGTTATGCACGATCAGACTTCAATCGAATGACGCAACGCCACCCTTTCTTATCTTCCGTTAACTCAATTGGATCTCCTTCGATATCGAAGAACTTTCGAAGCGAATCATTGAGCAGTTCACGACGCTTTCGATTCTGCCTGCAAGCGCCTGGCGACTGCCATGTCATCACCCCGTGATTTTCTGCGAAGGTGCGCAGCAACTCCCACTGTTTGCTCGGTTTGCCACTTCGAGAATCACAAAGCCCTAGTTGTGTGAATGATAGTACTTCGCGTTGATCTGAGATTCTTACCGAAACCGTTTCTCCATCCTTAAACTCAATCTCGACATCACTCCAACGACTACCCGTTGGAGTCGGAAAACAACCAACGGTGGACTGCGGTCGAGGCATGAGCCGATCGCGGAATGTTACCAACTGCTCACGGGCCCAGGGCGACAAATTCCATTCTCCATCGTCGCTGCGAAGCATCGCCTGCTCTAGCGGGATGATCAAACAACCACGTGCACTGAGAGCCGACTCGTTCCGGCTGTTCAGCATTCGATTCGAGGTGAGAAACAAAACGAAGGGACGCTGGGTCTCTGCCAATAGCGCATCGATGCACCAATCCAACCGGCGCGGATCGCTTACTTTGGCCAAGTACAGAGAGAACCCCGATCCATTGGGATTCCCAAAGTGCCCAAGCCGAAATCGATACATAGGACCGCCGAGGCGCTCGAAAGCCACCTCGAATCCGATAAGTGCAGCTAGCTCACCTGCAAGCTTGCCGAAGCTGAACTCGTAGCAAACGATGTCCCGGCGATCGACCGGAACATACTCCTCTGTCTTCTCGTTGTATCCTTCGAAGACACCCTCTTCGAATTCCGATACTTCAAGCCATTCATAGGGTCGCCCCGGAACGGGCAGTGCCGCAGCCAACTCGTTGATCGGCACCAAGAGGTCTCGGTTGGAATCAAACGAGTCGCCAAGCAACAACCGCCAACTCAGATGCGAAGTCGCGACATCATTAAGCGATTCAAGTGCCTGCCAAGGCTGGCTCATGGCGAGTCCTCCGTGGTGATTGCTTGGCTAGAATGAATCCGCGTTGCGTGAGCCATGCCTCGATGATCGCAGACACGGTCCCGCGACTGTAGATCGCAACATTTGGTGGGCGAACTGTGATCGCCAGTTCAGTCTTTCGACTTAGTAGCTCCATCTTGAAGGTCGCGGAGATCAACCGACGTTCAATGTGAATGTCCTTCTTCTTGGCTTGAGCCCAATCGAATAGATCGTCACCCTTGCGAATGGTGATAACACCGTAACGAGAGTCCGGATCGCCGAGCCATAGCTCAACCATGCGTACATTTCGCACGCCTTCAATATCGCCAGGTGCCAACGCGTCGAATTCGAACTCTCGGAGCGGTTCAAGCGTGTACTTGGTACCGGTCGGAAACAGATTTTCGTTCCCAAACATGTGCATACCCAAGAGCCGACAATACAAGGCCTTCTCTTTGGCACTCTTGGCGTTGATCCTAAGTTCACCGAACTCTCGATTGTAGATTGCCGAGGCACTTTGCACTGGCCAAAAGGACTGGAACCCAAATCGGCCGTTGTTTAGGACGGGTTGTCGGCGGTACAGGCTTCCATGCATGATTGAGAACTCGACTTCGTTGCCATTTTCGAAGATCTCTACTTTGGTTCCCTGCGCTCGAAAACGTTCGACATGCCAAGAATCAATATCGCGTTCCAGTTGCTCGAGCGTCTCCTCGGCCGGCGTAACGAACTTAGGAGCAGTTGTTTGGTTCGCTTGAAAGTAATCATACGATCGAGTTCGCTTCAATCGCGAAAGTGCATGAGTCTGCACCAGCTTTTCACGGTGCGATAGCCAGGCTGCTGTGACGATGTCGGCTTCGGAATGCTCGCCTCCATGCTCAAGCCCCAGCGAACTGGCTGGAACTCGATCCAGTAAAAGTTCCACGGCAACTGCGTTGGCTAACTCGTCAATAAGGCAGATCGCGTCTAGTAGGTCAGCCGGAGTTTCACGATCGGCTTGGGTTATCTCGCGTATGACCGCTTGGCAATCGATCGAATCAGGTGACTCGATGCGTACGGACCGACTTGCGAAGAAGTCGGTGTAAGGTTGGAGCAATTCGAACAATCGCTTGGGAGCGATCGATTCCAAAACGCCGGGGCGCGATAGACGCGGAAGTCGAACAGAGGTCATGGTGTCTGCCTAGAAAAAGTTACAAACGCATAGCAATCCTTCATTGATAAAACGTCAATCGATCCAACCGGCTGACGAGAAAAAGCGATTGGCAGTGGTTGGTCTCTTCGGTATCCACCGAGTGTTGTTCCTGATTTGGGCATCCCATCCATCAGTCCATGACCGTTGTCCTTCGTGATTCCATCCAGACCAAACCACTGCCAATCGCGAACGCTATCATTCACGCCCATTTGACACGTTAGGTCACAGCGTTGGAGAATATTCGGAATCTTCCTGTCTCGAATCGACAACGTCGAATTGCGGCATTTCTTGCCGTCTTTGCCGTCGAGTCCTTCCCGTTGAGGGTATTACTAAAGATAGGCGAATCTAAAACACCCATCAGCTTCAAGGTTGGATTGGATCAAGCGACGATCGAAGTTCGATTTACTGTTGCTAGGACACCTTGGAGTTGAACCTATTGGCACCAAAAGAAAGTTATACTAGGGCTTGGTGAAATTCGAGATTCTGTTCAAAGTTCGAAAGTGCTGC
>CAUJKA010000255.1 GCA_963204965.1 Planctomycetota bacterium
CTTGCACAGATGCCAAGTGGGTAATGCACTGCTATCGCCAAACGGTTCGTCGTAGTGTGTTACCAATTTTTCCAATGTGTCGATCGCGTTGGAAGCAACTTTGTATTCACGATGCTCCGTGCCAACCCATCCCGAGACCTGCCTCGCGTAATGAGTCTCATCGAAGTCTGCTTGATCGAAGCCAATGCTAAAGGTGTGAAGTGGCTGAGACATCAATTTTTGGGCTAATGCAACTATCAGCGAGCTATCGACTCCACCCGACAAAAACGCTCCCAAAGGCACGTCGCTTCGCAATCGCAATTGAATGGAATCAGTCAACAATTCACGAAGCCCGCTAACCGCTTGCTCGGTGGACATATCGTTCTCTGCGGCCCAATTCACATTCCAATAGCTCTTCGGTTCGGCCGACTGTCCCTCACGGAACACCACGAAATGTCCCGGCGGAACTTTGCGTGAGTTGGCATAGATCGACTGAGGATGCGGAACGTACTGGTAGGTCAAAAACGAGTCGATGGCGCCCGCAGAGACGTCCTTTTTGAATGACGGCGACTGGGCCAGAGCTTTGAGCTCGCTGCCAAAGAGGAGCTGCTTGTCGAGCATCTGATAGAAGAGCGGTTTCTTGCCTAGTCGATCACGAGCAAGAACAAGCTGTCGTTTGTTGCGGTCCCAAATGGCGATCGCAAACATTCCATTGAGGTGTTCAAAACACTTCGGCCCAAGATCCTCATACAAGTGAATGATCGTTTCGGAGTCGCTATCACTGCTGAACCGGTGCCCCGACCCTTCCAATCGCTTGCGCAATTCGCGGTAGTTATAGATTTCGCCGTTGAAGACCATCCATACCGATTGATCTTCATTGCACATCGGTTGATGGCCGCCTGCCAAATCGATGATGCTCAGCCTTCGAAACCCCAATCCGACGCCAGGAATCATACCGGCCGCATCGCGCTCGCACTTGCTCCAATAGATACCCCGATCGTCTGGACCGCGGTGAATCAGCGAGTCGGTCATGCGCCCAAGGACATCTTGCGAGACCTCGCGGCCCGGCTCAAACCAAAGCGCTCCAGTTATTCCACACATCGATCAGCTTCTTTGCCTGGTGTTGGGCGGTTTCAATGCTGCGCCTCTACTAAGGCGCTCAAAATCCAGGTCCGTAGTGTAGGCGATATACCGATCGTCGGGGACTAGAGGTGCAGCCTTTTCGCACTCGTTACACTATGTTTCGTTGCCATTGAGTCCCGTAGCGGAATTTTTCATCGCATGGATCATTCCGGCGGTGCCTCCAAGGCGTGCCATGACTGTCGACTATTCCTGAGTTCGATTTTCGAAACACTTGATTCGAAAGAGAGTGACGGTGTTCGTGAACATGAAAGTCAATAATCGATCTGGAATCGCCAGCGCCGCCGCTCGAGCAGAAGAGATTTCAGCTCGGTGTTCATCAAGCAGAGATCACGCAGAACGGACTTGGCGTCACTCACAAGTGCACGATCGGCCTTTATGAGTTCTGTGAGTCGATAGCAAAAGTCGATTCCTTGCGAAGGATCAAACCAGTTGTCGTCTCCTGCCTTTCGGGCAATGGCAGTATCTTCATCGCTCATCTCTTCGATATCGATGCCCAGCGTGTTAGCCATGCAAGCTATTGCTTCATCAGCCGAGAGCGAAAAGAAATCGTCCAGTGTCGGCAGACCGTTCGCCTTAGCCAACTGATTGATGCCGCGACTGTCTCTTGCAAGCGCCTTTCCGTCCAGCTTCGATTGTCTAGACGGCTCGCCTTCAACTACGATGTAATATGCTGCACTCATTTGTTGGTCGCCGAGTTAGGAAGTGGGTTCGTCATCGCAAGTGCAACGGGAGGCAATGTGCGTGGTTTTGAAGCCACATAAGCACACAAGTATAACGGATCAAAGGAGAGGGGCTCAATTAACGGGCTGGGACTAATCCGAACGACAAAAGCAAGGGCCAACTGCCCAACGGTTTGCACGCAAACCGTTGGGCAGTTGGCCCTGAACCTACCCAAGCTTGATTACCCAGCCCGATGGGCTGGGCTAGGTAAATCGCTGGGCCTTCGGCCCGAAATCCCAATACAAGTTCAACTTCAAAACTAACGCTTCGGGATGCGAAGGAACCTTCGCGACTTAAGGCAAACTACCCAAACTAACAAACGAACTTTTTTCGCATTTCGCCTAACCGGCAAAGTCAGCGTAATCCGATACTCCCAAAGCAACGGGGGTGAGGCCTTTTGAAAAAAGAGGCCTCTAAGTATTACATCACGACTCGTACTCGTTTTCGATTGAGAAAGTGAGCCCATCATATGCGACCCCATTTTTCGTCTGGCACTATTGCGGTCAGCTTGAGTGATATGGTACCGCTTCTGCTAGATGCAATTCGCAACGATCGAGTCTGGCTAGAAGACTTTGCTGAGGATGTCGTGCACGTCCCGAACGACCTCTACGAAGTCCTTGTGGCCTACCGCTGCATGATGGAACAAGACGCTGCGGCTTAGCCCCTACGCCTCTGAGTTCAACTCAATAACAAACATCAAATGTCGTTTCAGCGAGCAAACCAAGACGACCAACTGAAGCTTACTGCAACCTTGCAGCGAGTCGTCTGCTGGTCTGTTTGCATTATCGTAGCGTCTTCGGGTTGTGCGAGACTTTGCCCTTTACGTCCGAAGTCAATTCCGTGTCAGACCGTCTATCATTCCGAGCGATTGATCGACGACCAACCGCAAATCCAGCGCGGTAAACGAAGACCAGTGATCGACGGTATAGGTTGGGTGTTTGGTATTCCGAGCAAGATTCTGCTTTGGAATCATCGCGTCGACAATCACAAGATCAGCGAAACGACCGAGCACGCAGTAACGCAGTATCTGGATCAAAACGGCCTTTCGACCGTACGTGTACGCTTAAACCAGTACCATCCAATGGACGATTGGCGGCGACTGGTTCGAAACGATTCGGTGGGTGCAGGTTGGCGATATACTTTTGGTGCAGTCTCGGTGTTGGGAGAAACACTGATACCAGGTCGAATCTTCGGAGGCGATCACTTCAATCCGTACACCAACACAGTTCACATTTACTCCGACGTTCCAGCGATCGCAATTCACGAAGGCGGGCACGCAAAAGATTTCGCGAGGCGCGAGTGGAAAGGCACCTACGCAGCGGCTTACCTCTTACCGATCGTGCCGCTCTATCACGAATCTCTTGCTACCAACGATGCCTTGGCCTACTTGGAAACTAACGGAACGCCAAGCGAGCAAGCCGATGCAAAAAAGATCCTCTACCCAGCTTATGGAACCTACGTTGGTGGTGCCGCAGGATCGGTCTTCCCGACCGTGAGTGCTCCGCTTTACTACGGAGGAGTCATCGCTGGTCATGCTGTGGGCCGTTACGAGGCTTATCAAACGCTCAGTCGTCCAGGAACAAATCCTATTCCAACGCCCTATGTTGCCGAGAATTCTCTTGCGCCAAACGCAACTGGAACTCCAACGCATTTGCCACAAGCGACCACTGATGTTAGCAATCAAAGCCTAGTCAGCGATGGTGTTAACACTCCTGCCTCGCTTTCAACTCGCCGTTAGAGCGTTTAACGGCGTTTAACGGCAAGCCGAAGGCGACCGCTCTTATTCGGACACCAGCAACGGCATTTCTCTCGAATACCACTGCAATGCATTTCGAAGCGCAAGAAAAACACTTCTTGGCAAAGCGTGCAAGTAGGAGCCCAGTCGCCTACGGCTTGCCGTTAAACAACTTTACCGCAGCCGACTGTTCTTATGACGTCGTTTTCGTTTAACGGCAAGCCGCAGGCGACTGTTCAAATTCCGACGCCAGAAACGGCACTTCTCTCGAATATCACTGCAATGTATATCGAAGCGCGAGAGAATCGCTTCTTTGCACAGCGTGCGCGTAGGAGCCCAGTCGCCTGCGGCTTGCCGTTAAACAACTTTACCGCAGGCAACTGCTCTTATTGCGTCGTTCTCGTTTAACGGCCGTTAGTTGTATTAGCCAGATTTCCTGCTGCTCGGGAAATGAGTACGGAACGCTTAGCTAATGCCGCATTGCCCACATCTTAAACAGCGTAAAGCCAGCGATAATCGCTGCGATCACCACAAGCGACCAACGTCCGAGAATCTCTGCAGGGTCGCGTGCGTCTTGACGAGTCTCGCAGGTATCGTCGCTGAATGGACTTTGCGCAATATCGAGCGACTGAGTAGTAAGGCTCACGCGTTCAGGTCCGTGTTCACTGCTCAGACTCTGGGCCTTGTCATCCATGCTCTGATTTCTGAATCGTAGTCCCGATGCACCTAGACACCAGATACCAGTCCAAAGGCAAACGATGAAAACAACATAGTGCAATCCAATCCAAAGCCCTATAAGTGGCTTAAAGGGAGTCAGAACGACCATTCCAGCAATTCCCAGGAGTAACGAATAGGCGACAACCTCGGCTTTGGGTCGTGGACTAAAGGTCGATCCGACTTGAGACGAGCCAGTTACGGACGATTCCTCAAGCGACATGCGAACCACTGGCAAAAAGAATAATACCGTGCATGCGCCTAGTGCTCCAAAAACAATCGAATAGTCAATCGCTGGGATGTACGACTGGATTGCCGAAGCTGTGATCATCGCAACAAAAGTAGTTGCGACCAAGAGTCCTTGAATACCACTTGATTTGTACGGCGTGGGATTTAAGACGAGTCGCCAGGACTGTAGCTTGCGCATTAGCAGTGAAGGAATCGCTGGTAGGACAACTGTTAGGACAGAGTATGGTAAGAAAATCATGCTCGATCCATGTCTTCCAGTAATTGCATAAAGCTCATCGTTCACATAGGCAATGTCCAAGCCATAAGCCAACGTACAGATCACGGTTTGCAGCCCCAGACTGAGCGCCATTCCATGAAGCCAGTGGCGCCCAACGAGTCCCGCGATGATTCCCAATAAAGTTACTTGGGCGCAGAAATAGCCTGGAACAGGATTGAAAACTAAATTGAATCTTGAAAAAAAGATGAAACCCATGAATTGGGAAAGAAACAGCCATGAGACGATCGAACTTACAATCGCATAAAGAAACAAAGGATACGGACTGAAGTTAGGCCGGTGCGAAGCTTCTGATGCTTGTGCGTTGCTCATGAAAGCTATTCTTGGGGCTTGAGAGGCTGAAGACTAACTCTTCCCGAATAACATCTTCAAAATCGAAAGAGCGATAACAACTACGGCGATACTTCCTAAAGCCCACCGACCGTGAATGATCGACACGTCGCGATTCGAACTAGATGACTCAGAGCTACAATTGCTGAAAGCAGCATCGCTCGATGATTCGTTGCTAAAGGGCCCAAGTGCGTGGGCTGGTGACTCGGACGAATCTGAGCTTTCTGGGATCGCGTAGTCCTTCGCTTCCAAATCCATCTGCTGATTCCTGAACTTTAGGCCGGTAAGATCCAAGCAATAAATGCCTGCCTTCAAGCAAACAGCGAAGGCGCAATATGGAATTCCAACAACTAGAGCTCTCACGCCTTCAAATAGTGACGCCAGAAGGATTACAGGTACACCCACGATCAAGAAGTAGCCAATATCCGAGTGGCGAAGATTTGTAGCCATTCTCGATTCGCTCAATGAGTTCCGAACAAGGGGCAGAAAAACTGCAACTGTAAAGTAACCAATTCCGCCAAGTGAGACTACGCTGCTCAGGAAATCATCGTTAGAACTGGCATTGATTGCCACGGCGATCATCAAGGCAACAAATGTCATCAAAACGAACAGATCTTCAATGGACCATCGACCACGTGGCGAACTATCTACAACGAGCCGCCATGATCGAAGATATCGCATCAGCAAAGCAGGCAGGGAAGAAACCAGGACGACGATCGGAATCAACTGCATTAACTGAAAAGCAGATACGTTCCTGTAGCTTCCGATTGGACTTAGAAAAACTCCAGATAAGAAATACAGGTTCGCAGCGATGCTCGACACTGCAAGACTGAAGGCCATTCCGACTAGCCAATGTCGACCTACCAGTCCAGCCACGATACCGGCCAAACAAGTTAATGCAACAACAACTCCTGGCAGAATTAACATGAGCGGAACCGGATGAAACTGACACAACGCAATTATTGCGACAATACCGACAGTGAAGAGGAAAGAAGGTAAGAGGTTCAGTTCAGAGCGAGATGTTGAAATACGATAGGTCATAGCGGTGAGGTGATCCCCGGGCGAATGGATACTAAGTCTCTAAGCCTCAGATTAATGCAAAGCACCTACGTTTTCTAGCTGAGCACTCCATTCGATCTTAACTTAGTTCGTTACTTTGACCGTTGGGCGTGTATCTAGCGAACATGTTTATCGCTTAACCGCTGAGGATCAAATCGATTTCCGTTCAACTAGTCGATTTCGCAGATCAAATGCGATAGACTGCTTCTCGTGGTCGAACAGATCATCGCCCATCCTTCTGATGCCAGTTCTGCATTCCTCCTTCCTTCTCCTTCCTCCTCATTCAATTCAGCCAGCGGTACCAAATGAGTTCCATTGAAATTGTGCAACCAGGAACGCCAACCAGTCTGCGGACCCTACTACGGTACTGGCCCATTGCGACGTTCTTTGCGCTGGCCATGATGATGAATCCAGTTTTCTATCTGATTTTGAACGCAATTGAGTCGCCCTACTTGCAGTTTGTCTTTTCGGGCATGGTTTTGGGCGAACTTGTTTTGGTGGGGCTGATCGGAGGCTTGTTCGGTCGGCATTGGTTGGTAGGTTATTTAATCGGTTTGTTAGTAGCCCTGGCTGGCTTGATGGTGATCTGGCACGTGACCGACTATCGCTTAGGAGCATTTCGGCAGTTACCTTGGTTTTGGCGAGCCTGCCACGTTCCAGCAACGTTGCTTGTAGCGAGCCTGCCACTGTTAGCACTGCGTAATTTTCGGCATTGGAGAATCAGCCATTCAGGCGCTTCGAAGTCCCCTTTGCGGCTTGAAGATATCTTCTTGGTGACTTCGATCATCGGATGTGTCGTCGTTCTGCTCGTCGCACCAACAAAGCTTGCAGAAGCACGTTCGACGATGGCTGGTCGGTTTGACAATATCTACGACTCAAGTCGACTGATCGCCGACGAACTTTCCTTCGGAGGCTGGGGCGCCCTATGTCTGTTGGTGACCGCGCCGCTGGCGTTCCTGATCCTTGATCGCAACAAACGACTAGGCGAACGACTGCTCAAAGGACTGGTACATTCACTCGCCGTAGTTGGACTTGGAATTGTGGTGGTCTATTTACTTTATCGTGAGGTGAATTTGTTGCCTCAGTTTTCTATCGGCTTTGCAGTCTCGTACTTTATGGTTTTGCTTGGATTGATTTGCGTGCGGACCAGCGGCTTTCAACTCCACGGCTTGTACGGAAAGAGCTTGCACCATGAGCGGATTACGTCTGAACCTTCCAATGCTTCGACTGAATCCAGTACACCGCCTCGAAACATCGCTGAGCAGCACACAGGTACAGTGGCTAGCTCGCACGGAAACGCTGTGTGGTTGCCCCGCATTACTACGCTGGCTCTTTTGGGTTTTGCAGTCTACGTCAGCGTCGTCGCTCAGAGATCGCAACGACAAGCTAAAGAAGCGGTGCAACGCTTTAGCGAAGTGAAAGCTGATTTCTTCGCCAAAGGTGGCTCGATTGATGGTACGACGCATCGCACAGCATCAGCGTGCATCTTTGGACCAGAAATGGGAGACGATGAACTCAAGAGTATCGCCGACTGTCAGTTTCTCGACTACCTAAACCTAGCGGGCTCAAAATCAACGGACGTTGGCGTCGCGTTGGTCACTGGCTTTCAAGCGATTCGAGACATTGATCTTAGCGGAACAGCGATCACTGATGCAACTTTGGATCGCATTAGTCAAACGCATGGTCGCTTGCGTTATGTCAATTTCTCGAACACCAAAATCACGATGGAAGGAGTGAATCGATTTGCCAAGTCGGTGCGGACGTTACAGCTAAGTCTCTGCGATAACGGATTCACTGATGCCGACATTGAGAGCTTCGAAGGCAATCCGCGAACGATGATTATTCTTCAAGGCAATCCAATAACGCAAGCCAGCTTGCCTAAGCTTTCCCAGCATCGGGGTTTGGGGCTGGGACGCAACAACTTGGGACCGCAGTGGATCGATGCTCTGAAAAAGATTCCTGAAGTGCTAATGTTGAGCGGCTCGGATATCGACGACGCCGTCTGCGCCGCGTTGGCCAGCAAGGTCAAGTTCATTGATCGACTTCAAATCGAAAACACGTCAATAAGCGACGAAGGAATGGCGAGTCTTAAAGATGTTGCCATAAACACGCTAGAACTTGGTCCAGGGAAAATCACCGATGCAGGCCTTGTGAAATCAGGAATTCGAGTCGCCTATCAACTCAAGCTTAGCGGGCCGTTCACAGGAGCCTGCCTGAAGGATTGGAAACTCGACACGCTGGAAGCAGTTGATCTCAGCCATTCTCAAGTCGACGACCTTGTACTCAGCACCCTTCCGATACCTCCCTCGCTCCAACGATTGGCCATCTGCAATACTAAAGTAACCGACGAAGGGCTGCATAAACTGCAGCGTAAGCAAATGGAGCTTGTTTCCCTGTCCAACACTAAGGTGTCCGAACAGTACATTTTAGGAAGCAATTTTCGGATCATCCTGGTCGAGCCTGGGCGATTTAACGCTGAACAAATTCAGCTTGCCCAAAAGCAGAACATCGGAGTAACCCCGGTAGTTCAAGAAGTTAGACTGCTTGATGACCAGCGACAAGAGAATCGGGCCGTGGTCATGGCCAATGCTTCAGCGCCGTCAATTGAGTAGCATATTCTTGCAACATTGACGCTCTTAGAGATAGTCAAAAAGCGTGTTACGAGCAGTCTGACCAAGAAGTTGAAGCGAAGCAGTCAGTGCGGCTTGTCGTTGCGACAACTCCGAAATAACGCCAGCCAAGTCCGTATCGGCGTTGTCCGATTCAATAGTCTTGAGCTGTACTACCTCATCCTGAGATTTTTCAAGTCTGCTCGCGATGTCTTGTTGTCGGGTTCCAACGAAGCCTCGAGCGATCGATAGCCGCTCGAGATCCAGGTCCATCGATCCCCAAATCGATTCCATCGATGCATAGTCTTCGTTGGAGATAGCGCTGCGAAGCTTCAGAAGTGAGTTGAAGACCCCATCCACTTCGACGCCACTCACATCTCGACCACCAATGACGAAATCGCCCGAGCCCGAGACCGTACTCTGCTTCGTGATATTGTCTTTATCAGTCCAGCCAAGCCCCGTTGCTGCTTGACTACCACCAGCGCTGGTCACCGAAACTGCCTGCGCGCCAGATTGAGAGGTCAGCACGATGCCATTTCCCACCGTCGCTAGGCTTGCTTCGACTCGCGTCGCCGCAGTGAAGTTCCCCACGTTGTTATTGATGCGTTCAATAACATCACCAACGGTTTGGGAACCCGTCAAGCTGACACGAAATGTAGTACCGTCGTTGCGAGTGATAACTAAGTCGTCGCCAGTGGTGTTCAATGAAACACCATCGCCGCCATTCAACTGCGAAAGCGGCGTATCCTCCGTCATCGAACGCAAGCCCAACAGGGTCGCTAGGCTATCCCCGTTCTCACCAATCGAGAGCTTTGATCCACTTTCATAGCTTTGGACCTGTAGGAATCGCCCCGTCGGATCGATCGAAGCATCCACATTAGCTCCGGTTCGTTCGATTCGATTGAGCAGATCTTCGACTGTGTCAAGTGAATTAGTGTTGACGATATAGTTCTTACCGCCCTGAGTAATTCTCATCGACAAGCCGGTTGGAAGCCCAGCTCCGCCGAATAGCTGCGACACTTTTGTCGTTGGAGTCAACGTAGGATTTAGATCTGCTCCGATCGAAGGAGACAAACTTCCACTATCCGTGTTGTTGATCCCTAGATCGGTTGCCGTCGCTCCAGACCCTACGTCATCGATTCGTAGCAGTCCTCCTCCGCCGTCAACATAATCAATATCGATGCCCGTGGCGGATAAGGTTGCTACTAACTGTCTTCCACCGAGGCTGACATTCGAGATACTATCGACGACTTCGCCGAGATTATGTGCATTAGATAGATCAAGCTCGACTGCCTCAGTGCCGCTGCTCAGTCGAATAGCGCCTTTGCGAATTCCGTTGCCCAAGTTCAAAATCGAAAGAGGCGTTTCTTCGTCGACACTTGGATTCAGATCTGCGGTGCCAATGAGTTCGTTCGAGCGCACTCCAAAGACCTCCTGCGCTGTGACGTTGGTGGTAACTACAGCGTTGTAGTCCGATATCGTATTCAGCTTTTCGTTGTTCGCTGAAAATACCACGGTGTTGTTATTGAGCGATACAGGATCGGTTCGAACATTGCTACCCGCGAAGATATACTGATCGCCGAACTTTGCATTGGCAATTTCGGTCAAGCGGCTGAGAACTCCATCGACTTGGTTCAGCAAGGCCGTTCGCTGATCATCAGATAAAGTGTTGTTTGCAGCTTCAACGGCAGTAGCGCGGACTTGGTTCAAAAGGGATTGAGTCTGAGCCAAGTTCGTTTCTGTGACGGACAGAATCGAGTCAGCTTGCTTGAGATTGACTTCGGTCTGAGTCCGGAATTCTTGTTGGCGTTGCGATGAGAGCACCTTGATTGCGGCCGAGATATCTTCGCTGGGTGTTTGAAAGCGCCGGCCCGTGCTCAATTGGAGCTGCAATCGCTGAATAGCAGATTGGTCGCTGTTGACCTGAAACAACATACGGTAGTTGGACAGTGAATTCGATGTCCGTACTGACGCGGCTGGGTAAAACGATGGCATGGATTCTGATGCTTTGGTTACTGTTTTAGCTTATTGAGTTCAGTGACGTTGTTAGATCAAAGTTGAACGAGTACATCCAGCATTTCATTCGCGGTCTGGATCAGCTTTCCATTGGCTTGAAAGACTTTTTGATAGAACAGCATCTTGACCGCCTCTTCGTCCATGTTCACACCAGTTGTCGCCAAGTGTTGCGATTCCAGTGTTTGATAGAAATTCGTCAGTCCATCAGTTTTGCCCGACTGCAAACTGACTTCTTGAGTAATGCGAACGATCATATCTTCGTACGATTCCTTCAAGGACCGTCCATTCAGTGAGGCGAGCGGTGTTTCGAAGGCCTGCGCAAGTTGAAGCGCGTTGTCGGTGCCATTGCCGATACCAGTCGAACTGGCCGCAAGCATTCTGGGGTCGTTGGCAACAACACTATTGACCTTAATTGTCGAAGCAGAATCACCCACGAAGAAGGTGTTGATACCAGCAGCGCTCAAGAATTGCGAGCTGTCGTTTTGAAAGGAAAACTGTAGCTTGTGTGAATCGGCAGAGATCTGCAGGCGACCATCGTTGCTGATCGTAGCGCTTAATCCTGAAATGTCATCCAATTGTTGGCGGATGTCTTCCAAGGATGAATCGTCACTACCGCCGGATAACGCCACGCGAATTGTCGAAGTCTTTGTAGCTCCGGTCTCCAAGTCATATACCTGGACCTGAAACTCTCCGTTCTTAACCTCGCCCCAGTACCCCGCCAGATCTAATGCGCCTGTTGGATCGTCTGTAGTATTCTGACTTGTTACCTGGCTGAAGCCTTTGGTGCCTTGGCCTTGAGAGTGAATTAAGTTGAACTGAGAGATCAGATCGCGCGCGAACTGATCCAAACGAGAAATGGTTCCATTGATGCCTTGTTCGCGAGCCAGATAGATACCATGGAGTCGCCCTGCACTTACTTCTAATGGGAAGTCTGTGTCAGCCAACCGAACCTCTGGATAGTTGGTTCCATCTTCTTGGACCCTGAGTGCTACCTTGAGTTCTCGCTGTATACCGTCAGCAACAAGGTACTCGCCCCCTACAAACACGCTCACCGAGCCCGATTCTTGCTCAACAGCGCGAATCCCAACATACGAACTCAGCTCGTCAAGCACTTGAAGTCGCTCGTCCCGAAGCCCAACGGCATCGCTTGTTTTACTATCCTTGCCGCCTTCCAGTTCGACGATTCGCGTATTCAACTGGGCGATGCGCTCTGTCAATCGGTTAATCTCATTAACGGTCTGGTCTGTCTCGGCGTTAAGTTCAGTGCCGAAGCCATTGAGCTGTTCGGCTACGGAACGAATGTTCCCCGATAGGGTGCTTCCGCGTTCAATCACGAGTCGACGTAAGGCTTCGTTGCCGGGTTGGTTGAGTAAGTCTTGGATGCTGGCTGAGAAGTCGTTCATCTTCGAGCTGAGATCGTTGTTGTTCATCTCGCCTAGGATGGACTCAAGCTTTCCGAATAGATCGCCCTGACGTGAACTGCTTTCCAATTCAGCTTTGACCTGACGCATGCGATCAGCCAAGAACTCATCGATCTTTTGTTGAACGCCGACAGCCTTGACACCGCTGCCCAGGATCGTTCCACCAATTCTGGTCGCAGGTCCAGAAGTTTGGATCAGCTCCTGGCGAATGTAACCAGGGGTTCCCGCATTGGCGATATTGTTGCCAACGACGTGCAATCCAAGTTCCGCTACTTGTAGAGCGTTCGAGCCCTTTTGAATTGCACCGAAGATTGACATCGTTTCTTACCTTGATTCTATTTTTGCAGATCTAACTTTTCCTAGCGACAACTCTTCCCTGATCCCTAAGGCGATCAAGTCGCTTTCTTATGGCCCAACTTCGCAAAGTCGCACAGAGCTACTTACTATTTGGAGCATCTTACAAACGGGGCACCTTACAAGCTGGCATCCAATAACTGTCCGCCACCTTCTAAAGGGTTGCTGTGCGGCAATTCGTAAACGTCGTTTCGAATCGCGCCGTAGGAGAACAACATGTTGATCTCCTGGAAGTAGTGCACCGACTGGTTCACCAAGACCCATGTTGCAATGTGCATTCTCTGCAGTTGCTCAATCTGATTCCTGGCAGTGTTAAAAGCTGCTCGAAATCTTGGACGCCCCCAAGCCGGCAGACGCTCAGCGATTCCCCGTAACGATCGCACAGGCTGTCCGCTCTGTCGCGCTTCGTCGATCATCTGCTGACGGTTGGCGGTTAAGTCTCGCAACTCTTGATTCAATCCTTCTGCCGACTGTTGTAGCTTGTTCAGCTTGTCGAGGTCTCGATTAGTGGTCGCTCGTTGCATTTCTGACAACCACTTTTGCCAACGTTGCTGAACATCGCTCAACTGCATCAGATAGGCTTCGATTTGCATCGTCGTAGCTTGAATCGATGACTGCGCCGTTGTTGAGTTGAAAGCCGTTGGCTGAGTTGACAGGCTTGAAGTTGCTAGAGCATTCATGGCAGTGCCTTTGAGTTAGCAAGTCGAGCTGCACATCGCTTGCGAGGGCGATGGAGCGAGCTTTCCAATGGCGCGGTCAAATCCGGACCACGCAGAGTATTGCTTGATCTAATCTTCGGCATTTTTCTTGAGCCACACTAAGTCAAGTTGCTTAATGTCAACTTGCAGATACCATCTCGGGCTGCTCGAATGCTAGCCTTTAAGCTGCTGAAATCGATGGTTAGAGCTTGGCTTTGCCGCTACATTGTTTGAACCGCAGTCGCTAGCTTTGATGTTGGAGTATTTGGTTTTAGGGGCGAAGCCCTGTCCGTTTACCTAGCCCAGCCCGATGGGCTGGGTACGTAAATCGCGAGAAAAACAAAGGGCCAACGGCCCGACGGTTTGACTTCAAACCGTCGGGCCGTTGGCCCTTAACGTGGTTGTGCTCCATCACCCAGCCCGATGGGCTGGGCTATGTAAATTGCTGGACCTTCGGCCCGAAATCCCAGAAACTATGCAATATCAGAACTAGCGCCTGGTGTTCAAAGAACAGCATGATCAACTCACCAGCAAAACAACAAACAAAAGCGTCACCATGAATATTGCTGTACTCGAATGGATCTGCTGCGGTGGAATGCATGCAATTCCGATTGAAGAAATTCCTGACAGCCTGCTTCACGAAGGCAGAGCAATGTTGCTTTGTTTGCTCGATCAGTTCGCGGCGGCCGGCAATCATGTTTCAACGGCGCTCGACTCGCGATTTAACCTTGGTGAAGTTACACTGCCAGAATCCGTTCAGCTTGTGGAATTCTCGAATCTAACAAGCAGCTCAGATCGCAATGATCCAATTGACGCAACGATTAGCAAGTGGAAGCAGTTAGCCAAGTCGTGCGACCTCTCCATCGTGATCGCTCCAGAGATCGATGGCATCTTGCAACGCTGTGTTCAGTCCATGATCGAAGATGGCTTACCGTTGATAAACTGTTCTGGTGCGTTTCTGGGCAACTCTGCCAGTAAACTGCGTACTGCAGTGAGTCTGACCGAACACCATTTGCCAACTCCGCCTTCAATCTCGGCAGACAAGCTAGAACCAAGTCACTTAAGCTCAGCTCAATTCGAATCCGCAACTGGTCTATGGTGCGTCAAACCGGACTTAGGCGCTGGCTGCGATGGCCTGCACATCGGCAACGCAGAAGAGATCCTTCAAGTCGTACGGGAGATCGAATCGAAGGCGGAGTGGATCGTCCAGCCTTGGCTTGATGGACAAGCCTTTAGCTGTAGCGCTATTGTGGAATCGCAAGGCCGCGTCAACTGGCTCCCATTGGTAACCCAGCGACTCAAGCCAGCTCCAATGAACGAGCAGATTACGACTCGACATTACTGCGGTGGCCAGTTGGTTTCTCCTGAAAAGCTGCATCCGCCGGTTGATCTATTGAATGAGACTCTTCGTGTTCTGAATGAAACTGAATCTGGTCGAGCGTTGGGTTGGGTTGGAGTCGATCTGTTGCTAAAGCCCACTTCTCCAAGATTCGAAGCTCAATGGGTTGTCATCGAAGTCAATCCGCGGTTAACTACTTCCATCATTGGACTCAGCAAGGCTTCCACGATAAATTTAGCTCAACGGATGATAGATGCCTTTCAAGGAAAAGATTGTCCACGTTTGTTGCGATCACAGTGGAGCGAGGTTGAATTCTCCCCAACTAGTGCTTGAACCGAGCGCGGTCCCTTTAGGGGTATCGCGGCGGGAAGTATATTGGAGCGACTTCGACCGCCGGTTGCGGATGAGGTTAGTTACACTTCTTGAGAAGTCTGTTTTGATTAATCTGGAAATCCTACACGAAGACAATCACCTACTTGTCATCAACAAGCCTTGCGGGCTGGTAACGCAGGGAGCCGAGTCGGGCTTGCCGTCAGTCTACGACGCGGCCATTGAATATCTACGAGTCAAATACAACAAGCCAGGCAATGTCTTCGTCGGCATCGTCAGCCGCCTAGATGCGTTAGCCTCCGGTGTGCTTGTTCTAGCTCGCACAAGTAAAGCCGCAAGTCGTCTGTCCGAGCAGATTCGCCAGCAATCGACATCGAAAAGATACCTAGCCTTGGTTGAAGGCCACGTTGAAACGTCGGTCCGTGCAGTTCAATTGACGCATCACTTGCTCAAGCACGACGAAAAGCACCGTATCGAAGTGGTCGACGCCAAGCGTTCGGGCGCACAACTAGCCGAGCTCCGTTACCACACGGTTCTGAACGTAGGTCGACAATCGATTGTGGAAGTCGAGCTGGTCACGGGACGCAAGCACCAAATTCGCGTTCAGTTATCGGCGATTGGGCATCCGATTGTTGGCGACCACAAATATGGTTCCGAAACCGAATGGCCCGATTCAATTGGTCTACACTGTTATCGAAACGAGATTGAACATCCGACGCTTCGAGAGCGAGTCTCATTTCAGAGCTTGCCGAGACATTGGCAGTCGAAGATCGGAACGCGGGCGGTTGAAACACTAAGTCAAATGATGGAAAGCAGCTTCAATTTGGATGAGGCTGATGAGAAGGGCTAGGACGGACAGTCCAGACATAAGATTTTTTGGTGTCGAGAAGATCGTTTCAGGCGGTCAAACCGGTGTCGATCGAGCGGCCTTGGACGCAGCCATTGAGCTAGGCATACCTCATGGTGGTTGGTGTCCTAAAGGTCGCATTTGCGAAGCTGGCGTAATTGACGCGAAGTACTTGCTCACCGAATTGAGCTCCCCAGATTACGCTGCGAGGACGTTAAAGAATGTCCAAGACTCAGATGGAACGCTGGTCCTCTACTTTGACAAACTTCGCGGCGGTACCGCGCTAACTTGTCGTCTTGCTCGGCAGAATAACAAGCCTTTATGTCGCGTGAGAATCAATGCCCCTGTTAGCTTCTTGCAAGTTGTTGATTGGCTTCAGCAGCATCAAATCCGAGTCCTCAATATTGCTGGCCCGCGCGGTAGTTCGCATCCGGACGTAGAAGCAACAGCTCGTTCTGTTCTGTTAAGGCTCTTCAATCAACCCGCTGGACTATTTGATGGCGATGACGAATAACAATTTTGTTTTGTCGGATTTCCTGACAAGCCGCAACGCGTTAGAGAGCGTCCCGCTTAGAAGGCCCGCGGCCGTTCTGAACTAGCCGCAACGCGTTAGCGTCCGGTTTCGACAGCATTTGAAAACCGTTCCCGCACAGTTTTCAATCAGGCTAAATCTTGTTTTAGTCAACGACTGACTTCAAAAATCCAAAGGAACCGGAGCCTAACGGCTGGCGGCTAGTTTAGCAGTACCGCCAGAATCGTACGCTGGACGATCTTCTAAAAGAACAGTAGTCGAATCGAAGCCACGATGGTAAATGCCAAAAGCAGACCATTAAAGATGCGCTGATTGATTCGCTTGACACACCAACTGCCCAGAAATAGTCCGATGGGAACGATGGGGGCTAAGCTGACGTTGATCCAAAGTGTCTGAGCATTGATTAGATCTAAAGCAAAGAAGCTAAAGGGCACTTTGAACAAGTTGATGATCAAGAAAAGCCACGCACTCGTGCCGACCAACTCCAGCTTGGGCAACGCAACCGCAAGTAAATACAGCGCGACAATTGGGCCGGCCGCGTTGGCTAACATGGTCGTCACGCCAGCCAATAGTCCAAGGCTCCAAGCAAACATTCTTGAGTGCGGCAACTGTTGCATCGAGTCGGGCTTATAGATTCGATAGATCTGTAGGGCGGCAAGTAGCATAATGATGACGCCCACGATCGGTTTGAAGGCACTCTCGCTCAAGCGGCTCATTAGCCAAGTCCCAAGCACGACGCCGATCAGCGCAGGCGGTAGTATTCTCGAGAAGTGTTTCCATTGCACCTTCTTGCCAAATGCGATCAACGAGCAGACGTCACCCACGATCAGCAGCGGAAGCAGAATTCCGGTTGACGTTCGAGCGCCAAAGATACTTGCAAAGATAACCACGTGCAGCAGACTCACTCCAGCAAATCCGCTCTTGGAGAAGCCGATGCCAACCGCACCGATCATCAACAAAAGCCAGTCTGCGATTTCAAGCTGCATGCAATCGTTTCAATCTAAGGTAGCTTAGACGTCAGTTCGTCGACGGTTTGGTCGCGACGCTGATGGACCAGATGGCGAACTTGTCGGCGCACCAGTTGGCTGAGGCTGGAACATGTTGCTGGTCGTCGAGTTACCCGAGAAGACGGAAAGCTGAGGTTGTTGTGTAGCCGCCGGCTGCTGTGCAACATTCGGCTTGAAGTGAGGCGGACTGTGTACAGTTGTCTCCGAGCCGATGTCGCCGAGATACTGCTTACGAACTTCGGGATGGTTCCGAACTGAATCAGGCGTGCCTTCGTGCAGCACCGAGCCTTTGCTGATCACGTAACAACGATCCACGGTATCTAAAATCTCGCGGGCAGCATGGTCTGTGATTAAGATCGCGATGCCACGTTGCCGAAGCTTGGCGATGATCAATTGAATGTTCTGAACGGTCACAGGATCAATACCCGCAAATGGTTCGTCAAGCATAATGATCTTCGGTTCAGAAACTAGACAGCGCGCGATCTCCAACCGCCGTCGCTCACCGCCCGACAACCTGCCCGCGCTGGACTTGCTGATGTGTGTGATTTCGAAATCTTCGAGTAGATGCTGAGTCCTCTCCTTACGCTCGCGGTACGGAACGCCCAACAGCTCAAACAGGCTGGATATGTTCTGCTCGACGGTCAACTTGCGAAAGACGCTCGACTCCTGAGCCAAATAGCCCATGCCGCCTTCGCTGGCCCTGCGAAAAAGTGGCCAGTCGGTAACTTCAAGCCCATTAAGCAAAACGCGACCGCGGTCAGGCTTAACGATCCCACAGGTCATTTTAAAGCTGGTCGATTTTCCAGCACCGTTTGGGCCCAACAAGCCAACGATTTCGGCCTCGCCAACGTTCAGACTGACACCGTCCACGACGCGTCGTCGACCGTAAGACTTTTCAAGTCCCTCAACCTCGAGAATCGCTCTCATTGGGTTCCATCCATGGAAGTGTTTTTCGATGACGCAAAAATCTGCTGCGAAATCGGCCTTCAATCCGCGAAACAGACATTCGAGAACTGCCTGTTTTGCCCAGAACAATAGGGTTCCGGGATCCAATATTGCAAAAATCGCCTAGCGAATCAAACCCATCCTGCGAACGTTTGGGAAAAATGGGAAAGGACGATTCCACGAGTGTGGCCAAAAGACCAGCAGAGCTTTTCCTAACAAGAAACGTTCTTCCACATAGTTTTCGTCCCACATTCTCGCGTCCGAGCTCTGAGCGCTATTGTCTCCCATGGGAAAATACTGCTTGTCGTCGAGCTGAAAGAGTTGCTTTTGTCGATTTGCGAATAGACAAGTCGTTTCCCAAAGTTCAGGAGCCCCATACACATAGCGGATCAACTGTGTATCACCCATACGGGAAAGTTCCGAGTTCGCTGGAGCAGTTGCACGAACCGCGTTGATGTTTGGACCATATTCATGAGAACCGTTGCTTCGAAGAGCGATGTAGTAAAGGTCGCGATAAACTTGAGCTCGAGTCACTTTCATTGCCAGAGACTTACCGCCGATTCCAAGCGGCGCTGCGTCCATCGGGTCCTCTTTGGACCAGTAAGGTCTACGTTGAGCAGCATCGCGGACCTCCCACGAATCAAACTCGGCTGGCTGATTGAATCGCACCAAACTTCCGTTGATCCACACAAAGATCTGCTCGTCGACATTTCCCATCGCTACATGGTATTTTCCTTTGCCACGCACTTTGGTTGCTGCAACAACATCGTCGTCTCCAGCAAAGATCCCATCCAGAAGCTTACGCTCTTTCGTCGTAGCGTCGAAGGCCTGTAGCTTGGCTTCTCCAGTTGCGACATCGATGCTCAAGCGAAACTCGATGCCAAACTCAAACAACTGAAGCATCAACGAACCTGAGTCAGACTGAACTTCGACATCAAACTCCGCCGTCAAATCACCCACCCAATGCAAACCGTTCTCCGATGGACGGATTTTGCTGACCAACTCATCCGGCGTCATTTGCTCGCGTTGGTGATACAACATGTAGCTGTTGTAGGCCAAGTAGTCCGTGACTAGCGTTGAATCGAGAGCTTTGGATTCAGGAAGCTGCTTGTCCTGCAGCACTGCCAACCATTCTCGCTCGGACAGGCTCTTGTGGAAGTAACGCAACCACTGAGCGTCCGAAGTAGAAGCGAGTTCTGCATGCCAGCTCGCAGCGCTTTGTTCTACTTTCCATCCTTCAGCCGAACCGTTGCTGCCGCTGGAGCTCACAGGTTGCCACAAGCTTGGATAGCCCAGTTCGATCAAGCTCTTGGAAAGATAGTTTGTATCGGTAACCGGTTGTCGCATTGCCAGAGCTTTATGCGGAGGCTTGCGAGCAATCTGCCATTTTTCATTGTCGTTCTTGCGGACGTAAACATCGCCTTCTTGAATCATCAATTGTTCGTTCGGTAGGCCGATCAAACGCTTGATGTAGTTCATGCGGGCTTCGCCGGGGAACTTGAAGACCAACACGTCCCAACGCTGAGGGCTCGAAAAGACGTAATCAAACTTGCTGACAAGAATACGATCGCCATTGAAGGTTGCTTGATTGGGATCGTTAAAATCGATTGGATTCAGCGCTTCACTGATGGCTGCTGTGCTACCAACAACTGCACTTCCGTTGTAGCTGCCATCCGCTTGATTGAACTCATAGCTTGCCCCAACCTGGTAAGGTACTCCACACTCTTGGCAGACAAGATCCTTATGAGCTCCCATCAGAGTCGGAGCCATCGATCCGGTCGGGATTACGAACGCTTCGGCAACGAAGGCTCGAAAGAGAAACGCCAAAATGAAGGCCACAATAATCGACTCGACCGTTTCGCGAGTGTACTGAGCCTGTGTAGGTGCTTTGCTAACTACAGCCGTTTTTGCCATCGTTTCGAATCTAATGCGGGGAAATAATGCTGCCGATCGTCGATTTGTGCGGCTCAACTATATCAGGCAACGCGAAAATGTTGAATGCCGATCCAGCCCAAGAACTCCCCGTTGTGAAGCGAATTCCCAATCAACTTTAGAGTCTACTTGGGCAATTTCTCAATTTTGGTCACGTCAAACAACACATCTTCCAGCGTATAAGCCTTCAGCTCCAGTGTTCGTCCGTGGATGTGAACCATTGTGTAATGATGGCCGCGGCGGACATTATTTTGGAAAAAAGGACGGTAGGGCCCCGGCGTTTCCAGCCCGCCACCAGCCCCGCCGGTCACCATGTAGATCGTTCCGCCAACCTCAACTGCCTTGCCTTCTCGAATTGGCCAAGTTCGCTCGTACGAGTGGATGTGGCCCGCCCAGACAAAATCGACGTGGTGCTTTTCGTAAAGCGGCACAAGCTGACGCAACCGATTGTCGCCGCGCGAACTCTTGTTGGTGTTCCAAAGATCGCCATAGTCGTTTTCATCGGATGAGTAAGGTGGATGGTGGTGGCAAACGAACTTCCAAGTGGCTGTGGAAGCGGCCAAAGACTTATCGAGCCACTGATATTGCTCGCTCTCCGGATCTACCTTGCGATTGCTGTCGATCATAAAGAAGTCGGCATCACCATACGAGAAAGTGTAGTAGTACTCGGGATCAGGTAGCACCATGTAGTTGTAGTAGTCTTTGGCATTCTTCTCGTGATTGCCGAGCACTGGATACATCGGAACGCGCGAAAGCAAGACGTTCATCGATGCAAAGAACTCGTTGGTCCATTGATACTCTTTGGTGCCATCATCCACGATATCGCCACAGTGGAGAACAAAATTGGGACGTCTGGCCCACGCTTGCTCGGCGATGATCCCTGAAACAGCAGGCTGGTACTGAGTGTCGCTAACGACCGCAAAGGCAATGGGCGTTCCGCGTTTCGAAGCGGTTTGAAAGGTTGAAACATTGGATTGAATTGACTTCTCATCGACATTCGCCTGCGCGCGGAAGAAGTACTGCGTCTCGGCCTTCAGTCCATCGATCTTCACAGAATGGAATTCACCTTTGCTGGTTGACTCGATACGATTCGCGCAAGTGGCATCCTCGCCCCAAAGCAGTGTTCCTGTACTGTTGCCCGCGGTTCTCCACACGACCGACATACTAGTTTCCGTTCCAAACTGAAGGAATGGTTCCACTAAAAACTTAGGCTCTTCCGAAGCTTCTGATTTGTTATCTAGTGCTGTCAAATCTTGTTGTCGTTCAAACTGCTGCAAGACCCAAGCCGGCTTGGCAGCGATGTGATACAGCGAAACCTCGTAAATGCGCCCGTTCAACGAATGAAATTCGTTGGTGTCATGGAATGCGCCGATGGAGAGTGGACTTGGCGGACTGTAGAGTATCGCGCCAGATTGCTCACTGCTCTCAGCTTCCAACTGTCCGTTAACGTAAAGCTGCATGATCGTTCCGTCATAAACGCCGACGACATGATAGAAGCGGCCCTTTTCGAAGCTTGACTTGCCTTTGAGCACAGTCAACTTCCCGTCGCCATCATCGCCGCCCTTTGTTGACAGCGCAAAGGTAAAGGTCGTTTCGTCGTAGCCCAGATACCAGCCTCGTTCTGCATTGCCATCATCTTGCACATGGCCAATGATTGAACCCCATTTGGTCGGCTGGTCGATCGCGACCCATGCCGACACCGTCATTGCCTCGGCGGGAAGCATTGCTTGTGCTGCCTTTTGATTTCTGCCGATTACCAGCTCGCTAAACTTGCCATCGAACACCGCCGATTCGCCCAGTCTGTCTTTCGTAAAGCTCGGCGTCGACTGAAAGACACCGTCCAGGCCAAGCCGCGCTTTCAGAACAACGCCTGCTACGTTTCGCTGACTGAAGTCCCAATGAGCAACGGGATCTGGTCCATCATGGATTACACATGTTGCGAAGACAATTATGAAGTAAATGAGTTGGGCGATCATCAACGTACTTTCGCAAAAGTCAAACTAATCGATGTGCAAATAAGTCCAAGTGTTGAGGTTGGTCGTTCCACCGTCTGGCGACGGTGGCTACGTAATTCCGTATGGCGTAGCCACCGCTGCTAAGCGATGGAGGGGACGCTTGAGTTACTTCATGGGCGGATAAGCAATCTTCTGACCGTTGGTGGTCAGCACTTGGAATTCATGGGCACGGAATGGTCCTTCATACTTCCACACGATCTTCTTTTCGCGGTTCACTTCAAAAATCTTGATACCTTTGCTCGCGTGGTACGAAGTGATTACCGTGTTGCCGTTGGGAAGCCGTTGGCCTCCGCAAGGATCGTCAAAGGGCTTGAGGTCCGGAAAGTCTTCATTTGAGACTCGCCAGACAACCTTACCTTTAGAATCGAACTCAGCCGTCTTGTTTCCATGAGTCAAATTGACCAGCGTGTTACCGTTCTCAAGTCGTATAGCAGTGAACGGCCAATTCTCAGCTTGTCGCCCGCCTAACTCGTCTAAGTCGGTTTTGATCACTCGAACGACATTTCCTTTGGCGTCATACTCTTTGACCTTAAACGCTAACAAGTGCGGAACAAGGTAGTTGCCATTGGCCAGCTTGCGGGCCATGCGAGTCTGCATGTGAGCGTTGTCGGTTTCCGGCTCAAGCTTGACGGTCACGGCGATCTCGCCGCTGGGGGTTACTTCGATCAATTTGGGTTCGGCGCCTAACTCTGTGATCAGCGTATTGCCGTTGGACAGCCGCTCGGCCGTTCCAATCTCTTTGTTGGCCTGTGAACGTCGATAGTGAAACACGACTTCATTGCTCTTACTTGGGTTGAACTCTTTGACTTCGTCATCCCAAGCAATCAGGACATTTCCGTTGGCGAGCACAAAACCATCGCGAGCTGATTTGCGACCAGCGTTCCAGGTCTCTACACCCTCTTCATTGATAATGCCTGTGAAATCAGGCCCAGCGATAAACAATGAATGTCGAATCGGGTCTTCACCGCTGGCCAAGCTACTAGCCCAGCTACATCCAAGCCCTATCAAAACAAGAAGCGTAAGCGTGGGGACTCGAGCTAACATTTCAAAACTCAATTCGTAAAAGGAAACTCTAAAGCTGCATATCACAAATATTCTACTGTGCTCAAATCAACCCGCGCAGATCGGTCAAAGCAATCGGCTCGCGACATGTAAACGGCTCACCGTAGCGAGTACCGATCATCTTTCCCCAATACGCTGCTTCATCGCGAATACGCTCGAGGAACGAAGGTTGGACATTCTCTTTGCCGACCGTGAACTGACTCGCGTAGGCGGCGATTGAAGCGGCCTTTTTCTCCCATTGATCGGAGATATCCAACACGAAAGCTGGTTGAGCCACATGCTTTAAGTGAACGCAGTAGTAGTTGAAGATTCTCTGCGGGTGATAAGGCTCGCCTTCTAAGTCGCTCTTGGTCAGTTTCGACCAGAATCGAGCAGCTTCGATCAATTGCGTCGCAGCAACGTGATCGGGATGAGCGTCTTCCCAATAGGGCGCGAAGAGCCATTTAGGGCGAACGCGTCGAAAGACATTGGCCAACTTGGCTCGCGCTTCGAGCGTTGGTTCCAGAAAGCGATTCGGCAGTCCGAGATTCTCTCGCCAAGGAATTCCGAGAATCGACGTTGCCGCTCGCGTCTCTTTGGCTCGTATTTCCAAACTTCCAAAGGGAGTCGGTTCGCCGTTGGTAAGATCCAGTACGCCAACTCGCCAACCCAATTCGACCATCTTGATAATCGCTCCGCCCGCCCCAAGTTCTGCATCGTCTGGATGCGGCGCGATCACTAGCATGTCAAGTTGCGGCTCCACAGTTGTTGAACTCATATTGGTTGCGATCTTGACTCGTTGCGTGTTGATTATCGTAAGATAGATGTTTATCGAAAAGGCTGTTGACCAGAAACGCCGTGCACCAATTTTTCAACTTCGGATAGGCTAAAAAATGGAATGTCGCCTGGGATGGAATACTTCAATCGTGCGGCAGCGTTACCCCAATGCAAGGCACTTTCTAAGTCGTCCGAGCGTAACAGCCCGCTAAGAAAACCTGCTGTAAAGGAATCGCCACCACCCAATCGTCCAACCGATGGAACAGCAGTCGTAGGAGCGAACCAAAACGATCCGCCTCGCATCGCGCATGCCCCCTGCGAGCCTAACGTCATGACTAAGGCAGACTCTTTCGATCGCTTTGCCAACGAGCCAGACATTACGTCATACATCGAACTGGCAACACGCGAAGACTCTGACCTGGGATCACGCTCAAGCTCTACGTTGTCGTATTGGATGTCCCAAAGCAGTCTCGCATCGCGAATTGGCAGAAACACAACGTCAGCTAATTCGAGATAGGGCAAGCAAGTCTGACTTGCTTCTTGAGCGCTCCATAGCTTGCCGCGGTAGTTGACGTCAAAGCTAATCTTCCAACCGGCTGCTTTTGCTAACTGAACGGCACGGTGAATAAGGCCTCGACATGTCTCCCCTAAGCCCAGCGAGATTCCGGTGAAGTGCAGCCACTTTGCCGCCCCCGGTTCAAACATTTCCACCGGCAGTTGCTCAAATGAAAAGTTGCTAAACGCACTGCCAGCTCGATCGTACAGCACTTGATTGCCACGCGGCTCACCAGCTTCTTCGTAGTAGTACGTTCCAATACGATCTTGATTGGTCCAAACAACTTGTCGCGTATCAACTCCATGATAGGCAATGGTGTTAGCGATTTTGCGACCCCAAGCATTGTCGTTCAGCCGCGACAGCCAAGCTACGCGATGCCCCAATCTTGCCAAACCGATGGCTGTGTTTGATTCGCTTCCACCGATGTGAACTTGCAACTGCTCCGCTTGCTCCCAACGCAATCCGCCGATGGGAGTGAACCTGAGCATTGTTTCGCCGATAGTGATGACATCGTACATCGTAGTGGGCTCAGATCTTTCTCGCGGCTTGAGAGTGTGCCAGCGACGCTTTGACTATGGCTGGCCAATCCCGAGCGGCCACGGCTTTTGCCGACAGCAGTTGACCACCCATGCCTACGGCCACCGCTCCGGCTGCAAAATAGGCTGGTATGTTCTGTAGGTCGACTCCACCAGTCGGCATCAACTTGAGAAACGGCATCGGAGCTAAAACATCCGAAATATAGCCTGGCCCCAATCCCTTAGCCGGAAAGACCTTGACAATGTCCGCACCCAACTCGTGAGCTGTGAGTATTTCAGTCGGTGTGAAGGCACCCGGCATACAGGCCACGCGAGCTTGAGCGGCCTCTTTAAGGATCGACTCCTTGATAATCGGCGAAACCAAAAACTGCGCGCCGCACGCAATAGCCTGCTTGGCTTCATCAGTCGTTCGCACTGATCCAATGCCTAGCGTCGCAGTTCCATCGCTAAACTGCGGGGCCTTCTTTAGCAATTCAGCGACGACTCTCGGCGTGTTGACATTGGTCAGCGTAAGTTCGATAGCGCGAATACCTCCGGCCAGCATCGCTTGTACAAGTTCGTGAGCCATACTCAAATCGTCCAGTCGTACGATAGCCACCAAACGCGACTGCGTTACAATCTGGATGACCTGATTCTTATCGACGGTAGGAAAGTTCATTGTCGTGGGTGAGCCTTTGACGAGCGGGGCTACTCATCTTAGCCAATCTACTTTCGGACGCTAAGGTGCTTAGAGGATTTGCTACAAAAGTTCGAGGAGTTTCCAGTTGCCAAGCGTTTCATCATTAGCCGTTTGTATAGGACGATTTCAGCCAGTCCATCTTTCGCATTTAGAAATGATCCGCCGAGCCCTGGCGATGGCGGATCACGTGCTGGTGATCGTCGGTTCGGCTTACCGAGCTCCCACGCCTCGCAATCCGTTTAGCTGGGAAACGCGTTCCGAGATGCTGTTACAGTCGTTGAATGCCGAAGAACGATCGCGAGTCACAGTGCTTCCGCTCCGCGACTATTTTGATACCGATCGATGGTCGCGGCAGTTAGCCAAGACTGTAACCAACTTTGCCGTGGAAAACGGAATTGAATCCAGCAACATTCTTCTGGTCAGTCGGTTGGAGCAGTCCTTCGTTTACGACCATCCTTGCCTCTCGTCGTGGCAACACGTGAAGCTCGATCGCTTTGCCGAGATCGATTCAAGCTCGATTCGCTCGTGTT